>NZ_JAMYNS010000003.1:0-493305 GCF_040319125.1 Mesorhizobium sp. M0938
ATGCGGCTTGTTGGGCTCCGGTTCTTGCCATGAGCGGGCTGGCGATGGGGGGGAAAAACAGCGTTTGGGATCTGGCCCAAAACCCCGGCCTTGTGAAAGCCCCGCGCCGGCGCGCCGGCCCCGGATCAGATGCCGAGGCACTCAAAAAGCTTGAAGAAAAATACCCGACGGCGGCCCTTGCCCGTTTCGCTTTCGACGGCAGTTGGGCACGGCTGGCCCTCGGCGATGCGCGGCTGACGCACTGCGTTTGGCCGAAGGATCTGCGCTAGCGCTTGATCCGAAGATCGGGACCGATTTTTGCTGCGCTGACCTGCGGTTTCGGAAAGCATCATGTGCAAATTATGCGCCCTCTGCGCGGCCAGGAAACGGGCGGCGCCGCATATGATTTGATTACGCAAAAGCAAGAACGGCGGGCCAAACCCGCCGCTCTTTGTGCCCGGAGTGAGGACTTAACGGCCCCAGTTGCCCCGGCCGGATTGAGGCGCGACGGACTGATCCGCGCCGTACGGAGTCGTCGTCGAATTGGTGTTGACGGCGTTGTGCTCAGCCGGGAACAGCTTACGGATCGAACCCGTGAACGTGTTATCGACGTTGCCAGCCTGGCCAGTGGTAACGGGCGCGGCCGGCTGGTTGACGCCGTCCGAACCATAGTGGTCGCTGCCGGCAAAGGCGCTGCCTGTGGCAATAAGGATGGCAGCGGCCGTAAGAGCAATCTTGGTCATTTCAGGTACTCCAGTATTTCATGTTTTTCAGTGTTGTGTCCGTTTGGTGGCGTGCCTTGGGAGGATTTCGCGTCGTTCGGACCACCCCGAAGTGGGTTGGCATCGTCGCGATTTCCAATCACGAAGATGTTCCGCCCGCACCCTGAATGGGATGCTTGAAATCCACTAAAGGGCTTCCTTCGCCACAATTTTTAGATTTGATTTCAAACCGTTGCGCGAATTTGCCTGCCGCGTAACTTAGCATTGGCCAAGCCGGCGTTCACACCATCCTGCACGATGCGTCAATAGAAACGAACCGATCGGTTCGATTTCACAATAGAGTCACGACAGAGTGAAGAGTGAAAGAGACGCCCTCAGTCGCCCCAAGCACCACGAGCGTCCCGGCACCCAGTTGGCTCCTGCAACCTCAAAGCGCGCGCAGCCAGACCTTATTGTCGTGGAAAGCCGCACCGCCATAGGGCGCCGGCGCGTCGGCGCCGGTCAGGACGTTGATGCCCTCGCCGCGCTCGTGGGCGCTGTTGGGCCAGATGCCTTCGGCGACCACGACGCCGCGCTTGACGCCGTCGAACAGTCTTGCGTGCAGCACGACTTCGCCGCGCGCATTGCCGATCTCGACGCGATCGCCGTTGGCCAGCCCGTAAGCTGCCGCATCGTCCGGATGCAAAAGCAGTTCCGGCCGCCCTTCCTTGGCCTTCGACACCGGCGTCTCCGAAAAGGTCGAGTTGAGGAAATTGCGCGCCGGCGAGGTGGCCAGCCGGAACGGATGCGCCGCATTCGCCACCTCGATGAGATCGACGTGGTCAGGAAATTCCGGCAGACTTGCCACTGGCCCGAACAGGCCCATGCTCTTGGGCGGCCGGTTGGGCGCCGCCTGCCCGGTCCAGTCGGCGCGGAAATGAAACTTCTTGTCGGCATGGCCGAAGCCGGTGATGAAGTGCGCGGTCTCGAAATCCGGCTGCAGGTCGACCCACTTGTCTTGCTTCAAGCTGTCGAAACTGCCCAGCCCGCGCTTGCCCAGGATGATGTCGATGTGCTGCTGCTCGGTCATGCCGAAGCCAGGCTTATCGCCAACGCCGAGCCTTTTGCCGAGCTCCTCGATAACGAAATGGTTGGTGCGCGGCCCTTCCGGCGGGTCGATAAGCTTCGGACCGAGCGTGATGTGCTGGTTGCCGCCGCCCTTATAGACGTCGTCATGCTCGAGGAACATCGTCGCCGGCAGCACGACATCGGCGAGTTTTGCGGTGTCGGTCATGAACTGCTCGTGCACGCAGGAAAACAGATCGTCGCGTAAAAAACCCTGCTTCACCAGCCGCTGCTCCGGCGCGACATTGACCGGATTGGTGTTCTGGATCAGCAGCGCCGTCACCGGCGGACCGCCATAGAGCGCATCCGCCGCCCCGGTCAGCACCGGGCCGATGCGCGAATGGTCGAGATGGCGGATTGATGAGTCGCGCATCCGCGTGCCTTCCAGCACTTCCTGGTTGAGCTTGAAGATGCCCGAATTGGAATGGAAGGCGCCGCCGCCCTCATACTGCCAGCAGCCGGCGACCGCGGCGATCGAGGCGGCGGCATGCATGTTGACTGAGCCGTTGCGCTGGCGCGAGAAGCCGTAGCCGAGGCGGAAATAGGTTTTCTTCGTCGTGCCGACGAGGCGGGCGAACGCCTCGATCTCGTCGACAGAAAGTCCGGTGATATTTGCCGCCCATTGCGGCGTCCTCGCCTGAAGATGCGCTTCCAGACCGTGCGGGTCGTCGGTGTATTTCTGGAGATAGGCGCGGTCGGCCAGGCCGTCACGAAAAAGCAAATGCATCACCGCGCAGGCCAGCGCGCCGTCGGTGCCGGGCTTCAGCACCAGACCGAGATCGGCCTGCTTCATCGTCGCGTTCTCATAGACGTCGATGACGACGATCTTGGCGCCGCGTTCCTTGCGCGCCTTGATCGCGTGGGTCATGACGTTGACCTGGGTGACCACGGCATTGGTGCCCCAGATCACCACACAATCGGATTTGGCCATCTCGCGCGGGTCGGGACCGCGCAAGGCCCCTGCCCCCATCATCCAGCCGGTCCAGGCCAGGTTGGTGCAGATCGAACTGAAGAAGCCGGAATATCTTTTTGCATGGCGCAGCCGTTCGATGCCGTCGCGTTGCACCAGCCCCATTGTGCCGGCATAGTAATAGGGCCAGACCGTCTCCGAGCCGTATTTTGCCTCGGCCGCGACGAATTTTTCGGCGACGAGGTCGAGTGCGGCCTCCCAACTCGCTTCCTTCCAGGCGCCCGCGCCCTTGGCGCCGGCACGGATCAGCGGCTTCAGCAAGCGGTCGGGATGATGGACGCGGTCGGCATAGCGGGCGACCTTGGCGCAAATGACGCCCGATGTGTAGCTGTTAGCCTTGGCGCCATGGACGCGGCCGATGCGTTTGCCGTCGAGCAGCTCGACCTCGAGCGCGCAGGTCGACGGGCAATCATGCGGACAGGCCGAATGGCCGATCCTGAGCTTGGCGTGTTGATTCATGGGGCCAAACTAGCCGTTTATGGCGGCGGCGTGTAGGGCCAGACGGCGCTACTCTGCCGTGCCTTCCTCATATTCCGCCGACATCGACAGCCATTTTTCCTCGTGGCCGGCCAGCGTCTGGGCCAGCTGCGAGCGCTCCTTGGCCAGCCGTGTCGCGGTCGACGGGTCCTTTTCATAGACTGCCGGATTGGCAAGCTCGTCCTCGATCAGGTCGATGCGCTTGCGGATGCGGTCCATCAGCGCTTCGGTGGCACGGATCTCTTTGGCCAGCGGCTCGAAAGCGGCGCGGCGTGCGGCCGCATCGCGGCGACGGTCGGCCTTCGAGGCCTTTTCGGCCTCGCGCTTGCCGCGTCGGTCGCCGGAGACACCGGTGACCAGCGTCTTGTAATCCTCGAGGTCGCCATCATAGGGGTTTACCGCGCCGTCCTTGACCAGCCACAGCCGGTCGGCCGTCGCCTCGAGCAGATGGCGGTCGTGCGAGATCAGGATGACGGCGCCGGGAAACTCGTTCAGCGCATGGATCAGCGACTCACGGCTGTCGATGTCGAGATGGTTGGTCGGCTCGTCGAGGATGAACAGGTTCGGCCCCTCGAAAGCCGACAGGCCCATCAGGAGGCGCGCCTTCTCGCCGCCGGACAGGTCCTTGGCGGCGGTGTTCATCTTTTCGGTGGTCAGCCCGAACTGTGCGACGCGGCCGCGTACTTTCGATTCCGGCGCTTCAGGCATCAGCCGACGGACATGCTCATAGGCGTTTTCGTTCGGCCGGAGATCGTCGAGCTGGTGCTGGGCGAAGATCGCCACTTTCAGGCCGGGCGCCACCGTCATCGTGCCGCTCTCCTGCTTCAGGCGGCCCGACAGCAATTTGGCGAAGGTCGACTTGCCGTTGCCGTTGGCGCCGAGCAGCGCGATGCGATCGTCGGCATCGATGCGCAGCGTCATTTTCTTCAGGATCGGCTCGCCCTCGGTGTAGCCGACATTGACATTGTTCAGCGCGATGATTGGCGATGCGACCGTCTTCACCGGTTCGGGAAAGGAGAACGGCCGCACGTTGTCGTTCACAATCGCGGCGATTGGCTTCATCTTTTCCAGCGCCTTGATGCGGGACTGCGCCTGCCTCGCCTTCGAAGCCTTGGCGCGGAAGCGCTCGACGAAGGATTCCATGTGCTTGCGCGCGGCTTCCTGCTTGACCCTGCCCTTCTCCTGCAATTCGCGCTGCTCGGTGTATTGCCGTTCGAACTGGTCGTAGCCGCCGCGCCAGAAGGTCAGCTTCTTCTGGTCGAGATGGACGATCGAGTTGACGGCGCGGTTGAGCAGGTCGCGGTCGTGCGAGATCAAAAGCACCGTGTGCGGATATTTCGACACGTAGTTTTCCAGCCACAGCGTGCCTTCAAGGTCGAGATAGTTGGTCGGCTCGTCGAGCAGCAGCAGATCGGGCTCGGCAAACAGCACTGCCGCCAGCGCCACGCGCATGCGCCAGCCGCCGGAGAAGGACGAGGCCGGCCGCCTCTGGGCGGCATCGTCGAAGCCGAGGCCGGCGAGGATGGTGGCGGCGCGCGATTCGGCCGAATGGGCGTCGATGTCGGCCAGCCGCATGTGGATTTCGGCAATGCGGTGCGGATCGGTCGCCGTCTTTTCTTCATCGAGCAATGCGGAGCGTTCAAGGTCGGCCTTGAGCACGATCTCGATCAGCGGCTCCTCCGTGCCGGGCGCTTCCTGCGCCACCTGGCCGATGCGCGTGTTCTTCGGCAGGCTGATCGATCCCGTCTCGGAGGCGAGATCGCCGGTGATCGCCTTGAACAAAGTGGTTTTGCCGGTGCCGTTGCGGCCGACAAGCCCTGCCTTGCTGCCGGCCGGCAAGGTCAGCGAGGCATGGTCGAGAAGCAGGCGCCCGGCCATACGGAGCGAAAGGTCGTTGATGATCAGCATGGCCGCGCTTTTGCACGGGACGTCGGCGCTTCGCAAGGCCTTGGGGGCCGGTTGGCCGCATAAGGCCATGAAAACGGCCGGCGCCAGCAGGTTGCCTGATGCCGCGGCCGGCTCGCCGGACAAGAGGTCACCCCGCATTCGGGCTGGAACCTGTCGCGACAACCAAATGATGGCGCCTGGCGAGCATCGACCTCTCGCATCCGAAAATCGCGCATTTGTCAGTTAATTGCCCGTACAACGCGGTCGTCTTCCGCGATCGCGCCATGACGCAAGGGCAAGACTCAGCTATGCCTAGGTGTGCGGCGGACCTGATACCCGCCTGGCCGGCGCCATCTCCTCCCAAGCGGCGCCGGCCATTTTTCCCCACAGCGTTCACTGTGCCGGCGGCGTGCCGGGTTGATCACCGCCTGACGTCGATTTGGGTGCAGGGTCGACCTGCGGGTTTTGATTGACGGTCCCAGGAGCCTTCGTCGGCGGGATGTTGTTGTCGCAAGCCGCCACGGTCAGGGCTGCGGCCAAAGCCAGCAAGATTGAAAGCTTGTTCATCGCAACCTCCTGTCACGGGCAAACGAGACGGTGCCGATTTGGTTGCACCCTCAGCCAGCGGAGGCGCGGGAAGGCGGGGAACAAAATGCGGCCTCTCCGGTTGGTTCACACCAATGGAGAAAATCATGATCCGTCTGCTCATAGCCGGGGCCGCCGTTTACGTGGCCTACCGCATAACAAGGGAAATCATCGACGAGGTGCCTGACGACTTCGATCCGCTGTTGCTGCCGCCTCCAGAAGACGACAAGTCGCTGCAGCGGCAGTCGGCAGCGATGGGCGCAGAGCCCCAGCGCTAGGTCGAGTTCATCGGCTGGTGCACCAAATAGAATCGGGCGCATCGATTGCCGCGTCGAAACCGTTGCGAACAAAGCGGAAACGATGCTTGATGGGCAATGAACCTCGCTGCCCGTGATTCGACCTTCAGGCCTGCCTATCTCGCAAAGCTGAATGCCGAGCAGTGCCATGCCGTCGAGCATGGCGACGGAAAGGTCGCCGGCCCGTTGCTGGTGATCGCCGGGGCCGGGTCCGGCAAGACCAGCACGCTGGCGCATCGCGTTGCGCATCTGATCGTCAGAGGTGCCGACCCGCGCCGCATTTTGTTGATGACGTTTTCGCGTCGCGCCGCATCGGAACTCGCCAAGCGGGTCGAGCGCATCGCCGGCGAGGTGCTCGGGCGGGACGCTTCAGTCATCACCGATGCTCTCACCTGGGCTGGCACGTTTCACGGCATCGGCGCCAGGCTGCTGCGCGACTACGCGCTGGAGATCGGCCTCGATCCGGCCTTCACCATCCATGACCGCGAGGATTCCGCCGACCTGATGAATCTTATCAGGCACGAACTCGGCTTCTCGAAGACGGAGGGCCGTTTTCCGACCAAGGGCACGTGCCTGGCGATTTATTCGCGCGCCGTCAACGCGCAGGCGCCGCTCGGCGAGGTCCTGGGTTCAGTGTTTCCCTGGTGCGCCGGCTGGGCAGAACAGCTCAAAGCGCTGTTCGCCCGATATGTCGAGGCCAAGCAGGCGCAGAACGTGCTCGATTACGACGATCTGCTGCTCTACTGGGCGCAGATGGGGGGCGAGTCCGAGATATCAGCGCATCTGGGCGGGCGCTTCGACCATATTCTGGTCGATGAGTACCAGGATACCAACCGGCTGCAGGCCTCGATCCTCACGGCACTGAAGCCGGACGGATCCGGGCTGACGGTGGTCGGCGACGATGCGCAGTCGATCTATTCGTTTCGCGCAGCGGAAGTGCGCAACATCCTCGACTTCCCCAAGCAGTTCGCGCGGCCGGCCGAGATCGTCATGCTGGAGCGCAACTACCGCTCGACCGAGACCATCCTGGCGGCCGCCAATGCGGTGATCGGCGAGGCCTCGGAGCGCTTTACCAAGAATCTCTGGTCGGAGCGTAAATCGGCCGAAAAGCCGAAGCTGGTCAGCGTCCGCGACGAGGCCGAGCAGGCGAGCTACGTCTGCCAGGCGATCCTGACCGAGCGTGAGGCTGGCACGGCGCTGAAGGCGCAGGCCGTGCTGTTTCGCGCTTCGCACCACAGCGGGCCGCTGGAGATCGAGCTGACGCGCCGCAACATACCGTTCGTCAAGTTCGGCGGGCTGAAGTTCCTCGATGCCGCCCATATCAAAGACGTGCTGGCGGTGCTGCGCTTCGCCGAAAACCCGCGCGACCGCGTCGCCGGTTTTCGCGTGCTGCAGCTTTTGCCCGGCGTCGGCCCTTCGGCGGCTTCGCAGATCGTCGACACCATGGCGACATCGCTCGACGAAGCGATGGGGCTGGCGCGTTACCGGCCGCCGCAACGCGCCGCCGACGACTGGCCGGCATTCGTCGCGCTGTTCTCACAGCTTCGCACCGGGTTTGGAAAATGGCCTGTTGATCTCGAACAGGTCAGGCTCTGGTACGAGCCGCATCTGGAGCGCATCCACGAGGATGCAACGACGCGCCGGGCCGATATTCTGCAGCTCGAACAGATCGCCTCGGGCTATGCCTCGCGCGAACGTTTCCTCACCGAGCTGACACTCGATCCACCTGATGCGACCAGCGACGAAGCCGGGCCGCCGCTTCGCGACGAAGACTATCTGATCCTGTCGACCATCCATTCCGCCAAGGGCCAGGAATGGAAGAACGTGTTCGTGCTCAACACCGTCGACGGCTGCATCCCAATCGATCTCGCCGTCGGCTCGAAGGAGGACATCGACGAGGAGCGCCGCCTGCTCTACGTGGCAATGACGCGGGCCAAGGATGGCCTTCACCTAGTCCTGCCGCAACGCTTTTTCGTCCACGGCCAGGCGGCGCGCGGCGATCGCCATGTTTACGCCTCGCGTACCCGCTTCATCCCGGCCTCGATACTCGGCGCCTTCGAACAGACATCATGGGCGAGCGTTCAGGCCAGGGACGATCCGCGCCGCCAGCCGCAAGTGCGCGTCGACCTTGGCGCCCGCATGCGTGACATGTGGAAATAGCCCCTTTCGGCCCGGTGTTCAGGCCACGGAGCACAGTGCGAAAATCAAAATCTCGGCAACATGGAACCTCATGCCGCAATCCGCGTTTCTGGGCGTCCGACCCGTCGGAGAGCGGCGTCCGCCGTTACCTCCGCCCAACTCGAGAGGCCAGAATGCACGACAGGACGTTCTTTACCCCGGTCGCCGTTACCGTTGGCGCCGGCCATAAGCGCATGCTCGCTTCGCTCTTCGACATGCATGAATTCCTGACCGAGTTCCCGCCATCGCGGCGACGCCTTAGCTATGGCGCGGCAGTGAAGGCCTGCGAGGCGGCCCGCGCCGGCGATATCTCGCCCGAAGCGGCGCGCGATGCCTTGATCACCTTCGCGACGACGGCAGGCATTCTCTGGCCTTCGGCCCAACCGGCGGTCTCGGTCAAGCCGGTCGCCCGGGGCCATGGCGGATACGCAGCCTGACGCGGCTGGCTAGGCCTCCTTGCGATCGTGACCCGTCGAAGATGTTGTTCATCTTCGCAGGTTTTCGACCACAGGCATGAGGCGACGCCCTCAGTGGACCGTCATCAGATCGCCGTCGGGCACGCCGCTCGACCCCGCCGCTTCAAAGCTGACCTGGTCGCGGCCATTCGATTTAGCCTTGTAGAGGTGTTTATCCGCCACAACGAACATTTCGGAATAGGTGATCGATCCGCTGAAAGCGACCCCGCCGATACTTACCGAGAGGGGACAGGGCCGCCCGTCCGGGGAAAAGTCCGCCTCGCGGATACGGCGCCGGATCCCCTCCGCGACTAGCCAGGATTGCGATCGGTCGGCGCCAGGAAGGAAGACTGCGAATTCCTCGCCGCCAATTCGCCCGACGATGTCGGCGCCGCGCAGCTGGTCCCGAATGGTCTTGGCGATCAGCTTGAGAGCCTGATCTCCGCAGTCGTGGCCGAGGCGATCGTTGACGGACTTGAAATGGTCGGCGTCGACGATCAGCAAGGCGCCGGAGCTGACGACGGAATGGCTGCGGGCCTGCTCGAGATAGGCTTCGACAAGCATTGAAAACGCACCGCGGTTGAGCACTGCCGTCAGACTGTCGGTCGCCGCGACAATGGCCAGTTCCTTCTGCGCGATTGCGAGCTGGCGCATTTTCCACATCAGGAAAAACAAGAGCGGACCGGCCAGAACCAGTGGCAGCAGCAGATCGGTGAGTTTCGCCCGCCACAGCGCTTCAGGCGACAGATACGGGAAATTGTAGGAATCAACGAAGAAGGCGGCGGCGATGCACACGGCGGTGCCAGTAACGGTGACCGCCACCACCCTGCCCCAACTCGTGGGGGAAAAATCGATCCGCATGCATCGCTCCCGCTATAACGGACATATTGAAGCGGGAACGCAAATGAAGTCCTAAGACTTTCCTTCAATTCGATCGTGATTGATGCGGACAATCACAAGTCAGGCGTAGGCGCGCCCCTCCTCGCTGCGCTGGAACTGCGTCAGATCGAGTGACACCGAAGGCCGGCCCAGAACGGTAAGGATCACGTGCGCCTGGCCGCGGTGATGGGTCTGGTGGTTGAAGAAATGATCGAGCGCCGGCGCCAGCCGCTGCGAGACCGTGCGCATGTCGGAGACGGTCATATAGGAAAAGCGGCCGGACAAAGCCTTATCGCTTAACGCCCCGACCCAGTCGATGATCCTTTTGTCTTCGGCCTCGCGCGCCAGCCGCAAGCCCGGCAAGGCGCGATGCAGGATCGTGTCGAGTCTGGCCGGCGCATCGCCCTCGCCGGTAAACCGCCTCATCCAGATCCGGTCGGCGGTCAGAATATGGTTGAGCGTGCCCATCATCGAGCCGAAGAAAGCACCGACATTGCGGTGGAATTCTTCCTCGTCGAGATCGGTCGCGGCATCGTAGATGCGGCTATTGGCCCATTGATTATAGGCCGCAAACATCATGAAGTGCTGTCTCATCTTTTCTCTCGACCCCGCAAGACCCCGTTCCGGGTGCCTACCGCATCGGCCCAAAAATCGGTACTGATTTTCGGAAAAGCACGGTGGACGCACGTCGATCTAAGTAGACCGCAAGGAAGCTGTCGCCAATGACCATTCTGCTCTACGACCTCGTTGGACGCGATGCCGCCCGTCCGTTCAGCCCGCATTGCTGGAAGGCGGCGATGGCGCTAGCCCACAAGGGGCTCGACATCTCAACCGTGCCGACACGTTTTCTCGAAGTGCCCAATGTTGAAGGCGGTGTGTCGAAGCTCGTTCCGGTGCTCCGCGACGGCGAGAAGGTGGTCGCCGATTCTTTCGCCATCGCGCTCTATCTCGACGAGACCTATCCTGAGCGGCCGACATTGTTTTGCGGCGACGGCGGCAAGGCGATGGCGCGCTTCATCGAACGCTGGTCGCAACTGACTATTCATCCTTATGTCACCACGGCGGCGATCATGGACCTGCACGCCATGCAGGACGAGGCGAACGCCGCCTATTTCCGCCAGAGCCGCGAACAGCGCTTCGGTAAGAGACTGGAAGAGGTGATGGCAGCGCGCGACGCCGGCCTTGGCGCCTTCCGCGCCTCGCTGGAGCCGTTGCGCGCGACGCTCGCCCATCAGCCGTTCATCGGTGGCCAATCACCGCTGTTTGCCGACTACATCGTCTTCGGCGCGCTACAATGGGCGCGCATCGCCTCGCCCTACCGGTTGCTCGATGACAGCGATGTGGTGGCGCAGTGGTTCGAGCGCTGCCTCGATCTGCATGACGGCCTCGGCCGCACCGTCGCGGCGGCTACCGCCGCCGCATAGGCAGTAGGCAGTAGGCAGTAGGGAGTAGGGAGTAGGGAGTAAGGAGTAAGAAGTCGCGGCGGCGGGCTTACCTACTGCCCTACTGCCTTACTCCCCTAGCAAAGGCATCACGACACCATGACATCAGGCCCGGAATTCCCGGACGATTTTCGCGCCGCGCTGGTCGACCTCTTCCGGTGGCGGCGGGACGTTAGGCGATTCAAGCCGACGCCGCTCCCCGAAGGCGCGCTGGAGCGGCTGCTTGACGTCGCCAGCATTGCGCCGTCGGTCGGGCTAAGCCAGCCTTGGCGTTTCGTCGTGATCGAGAGCGCTGAGTGCCGCGCCGCCGTCAGAGCATGCTTTGAACGCTGCAACACGGAGGCGCTCGCATCATTCAGCGGCGAGCGCGCCGCGCTCTATGCGCGCCTGAAGCTCGCCGGCCTGAACGAGGCACCTTGTCAATTCGCAGTTTTCGCCGACCGCGCGACGGAACAGGGGCATGGGCTTGGCCGCCTGACCATGCCCGCGACCATAGACTATTCGGCAGTGATGGCGATCCACACATTTTGGCTGGCGGCGCGCGCCGAAGGAATAGGCATGGGTTGGGTCTCGATCCTCGATCCGGCCGAGATGGCGGCGATCCTGGACGTGCCGCCCGAGTGGACGCTGATCGGTTATTTCTGCGTCGGCTACCCCAGTGAGAATCACAGCATGCCGGAGCTGGGACGGGAAGGCTGGGAGGTTCGGCGCGCCTCGACCATCATGACGCGCTGATCGAGCACCTCCCCTTGGCAAGCAGACGGGCGGCTTGTATAGAGCCCGCCACCCTCAGTTCCACTTTCATCACAAGGACGACCCCATGGCGCTCGAACGCACCTTTTCCATGATCAAGCCGGACGCGACCCGGCGCAATCTTACCGGCGCCATCACCCAGATGCTCGAAGAAGCCGGCCTGCGCGTCATCGCCTCGCGCCGGGTGTGGATGAGCCGCCGCGAGGCGGAAGGTTTTTATGCCGTCCACAAGGATCGTCCTTTCTTCGGCGAGCTGGTGGAATTCATGTCGTCGGCGCCGACTGTCGTGCAGGTGCTGGAAGGCGAGAACGCCATTGCCAAGAACCGCGAAGTGATGGGCGCCACCAACCCGGCCAACGCCGCCGAAGGCACCATCCGCAAGGTGCACGCGCTGTCGATCGGCGAGAATTCGGTGCACGGCTCCGACGCGCCGGAAACCGCCGCGCAGGAAATCAAATACTGGTTCTCGGACACCGAGATCGTCGGCTGAGCTGACCGTTCAGATCAAAACGTCATATGCAGAAAGGCCAGCGTAATGCTGGCCTTTTTTCGTTGCGGCGATCAGGTCGCGGCATTGAAGCGCAAAATATCGCGGCCGTCCTTGTCGACGATGGTGAGCTTGCCGGCGTCGACGCGGTAAGACACCGCCTTGGCCAGCGCCTCGAACAGCGCTTTTTCCTCGGCCATGACATCAGGCGCGCAGGCCTTGAAGGTCGAACCGATGCCGCTGACGGCGATCCTCGAACCCTCGACCTTGGCGGTGGCGAAGTAGACGTTGCAGGGGCCGCTGCCGCCGGCCTTGCCGTCCTCGCTGATCCTGAATGTCGCCTGCGGCTCGGCGATCACACCTATGCCGTCGATATACTCGACCAGCCAGCTCTGACCGAACACCGGGGTCGCTGCCGGTTTCTCGCTCGACGTCACCATCTTCAGCATGACGGTCTGCGGCGCGTCGCTCAGCGGGTCGACCTGGTGGCGCATATCGGAAATGAACAAAAGCCTGTCGTCGACGGTGATGCGCGCCTGCAGCGCATACGTCATGTTGGGCCGGATCACCTGGGGATCGAAGCTGATCTCGAATTTTATCGGCACCTGGCCGGCCGGCGCCACTTTGCGTTCGCCGAGGATTGCGGCGGGTGCATCAGCCAGCGACACATCGGCAAGCTGGACCGAGAGCACGGCGTTGGGCGGCAGCGCAATGCGCTCGCGGTATAGAACTTCGCCCTTCAAGACTTTCTCGGCGGCCACAGACAACTCCGGAACGGCCAGCATGCCGACGACCAGCGGCACGAAACCGAAGATGAAGAACTCGGCGATCCTGCCCAGCATGATCCGGCTCCCTAGAGCTTGTTCCACCCGATGGATCGGGCGGGCTCTATTTTCTTGTTTGAGCATGATCTTTACGAAAACCGGATTCCACTTTTCGGGATCATGCTCCGCATGCCTAACCGGCCAAAAGCTCTCGCAGGATTGCGGTCAATGCATGGCCGCGTGCTGGATTTATTCGCCGGGTTTTAGCTTCCAGCGGCTGGCAGCCCGGTCATCGCTTTCCTTGGCATCGACCCAGCCGCTATCCGAACCATCACTATGGTGTTCCTTCTTCCAGAAGGGCGCACGCGATTTCAGATAATCCATCAGGAAGTTCGCCGCCTCGAAAGCGGCCTGCCGGTGCGCGGAAGCCGCCACCACCAGCACGATGTTTTCGCCGGGCGCAATCCTGCCGTGGCGATGGATGGCGGTGAGCCCCTGGAGCGGCCAACGGCCGACCGCTTCGGCGGCGATGCGGCCGATCTCGGCTTCGGCCATGCCGGGATAATGTTCGAGTTCGAGTGCCGCGAGCCTGCCCGCTTCATCGCGGCAGAGACCGGAGAAAGTCACCACGGCGCCGATGTCGGTACGGCCTTGCATCATTCGAGCGATCTCGGCGGCGACATCGAAATCCTCCGCCTGGATGCGCACCGTCGGCACCACCGCGGCCGGCATTTCAGCCCCCGGTCATCGGCGGGAACAGCGCGATCTCGCGAGCACCTGATATCTTCTCGCGGTGCTCGACATGTTCCTGGTTGATGGCGACGCGGATCACGTCAGGGTATTGCAGCGCATGCTCATATTCCTCACCGCGTGTTTTCAGCCAGCGCAGCAGGTCGGCCACCGTCTCGATGCCGGCGGGCAATTCGACATCCTCTTGCGGTTTGCCGATCCGCTCGCGCACCCAGGCGAAATAAATGAGCTTCGTCGACATCCTATTCGTCCATTATGTGCTTGAGGCCGGCACGGAAATAATCGTAGCCGGTGTAAAGCGTGACCAGGGCAGCGATCCACAACAGCACCAGCCCGGTCTGGGTGGTCAGCGGGAAGACCTTGTCGCCGGCAGGTCCCGCCAGCAAGAAGGCGATGGCGACCATCTGGATCGTGGTCTTCCACTTTGCCAGCTGTGTCACCGGCACCGAGACCTTCAGCGCCGCCAGATATTCGCGCAGGCCCGAGACCAGGATCTCGCGGCACAGGATGATGATCGCCGCCCAAAGCGACCAGCCGGCGATGCCGGCATGGCGGTCGGTGTCGGCCGCCAGCAGCAGCAGGCACGTCGCAACCAGCAACTTGTCAGCGATCGGGTCGAGCATCTTGCCGATGTTCGAGGTCTGCTGCCAGGCGCGCGCCAGATAGCCGTCGAAATAATCGGTGATCGAGGCGAGCAGGAAAATGATCAGCGCCGACCAGCGGGCGAAGTCGCTCGATTTCAGATGCCCCTCAAGAAAAAAACACAGCACGACCAGCGGCACCGCGACGATGCGGGCGTAGGTGAGCATGTTGGGCAGGTTGAATGCGCGCTGGGCCATATTTTTTGGGAACTCTTTCTGCCTGACTACTCAAATCAGAAGCGAATGTGGGGGGTCAACAGGCGATAGTCGATGGACCAACCGAAAATAGCAATCCATCAACTCTCATGAAAATGGTTGTAGACGAGCTTCGCCACCTGCTCGGATATACCATCGACCTTGACCAAATCCTCGATCGCGGCGCGGCTGACCGCCTTGGCTGTGCCGAAATGCATCAGCAGCGCGCGCTTGCGTCCGGGACCGATGCCGCTGATCTCATCGAGCGGGCTCTTGACCATTTCCTTCTTGCGGCGAGCGCGGTGCGAGCCGATGGCGAAGCGGTGGACCTCGTCGCGCAGCCGTTGAACGAAATAGAGCACCGGATCGCGAACGGGGAGCGAAAACGAGTCCCTGCCTTTGACGAAGAAGCGTTCCCGACCGGCGTCACGGTCCTGGCCCTTGGCGATGCCGATGGCCTGGACCCGGTCCTCAATGCCGAGATCGGCGAGGATCTTGCGCACCGCCGTCATCTGGCCCTGGCCGCCGTCGATGAGAATGACGTCCGGCCAGGCCGGGAAGCCGCCCACATCCTCGATATCGTCACCCTGTTCGGCCGCGGCGTCCGCCGCCTGGTCGCTCTGTGGGGCGTCGCCATGTTCCTTCAGCAGGCGGGAAAAACGCCGCTCCATCACCTCGCGCATCATGCCGAAATCGTCGCCTGGCGTGATCTCGGTCGAGCGGATGTTGAATTTCCGGTACTGGTTCTTCACGAAGCCTTCCGGCCCGGCGACGACCATGGCGCCAACGGCGTTGGTGCCCATGATGTGGGAGTTGTCGTAGACCTCGATGCGCACCGGCGGCTTTTTCAGCCCGAAGGTCTCGGCGAAACCGGTAAGCAGCCGGCCTTGCGTCGAGGTCTCGGCCAGCCGGCGGCCGAGCGCCTCGCGGGCATTCTGCAAGGCGTTGTCGGTCAAATCCTTCTTCTCGCCGCGCTGCGGCACCAAGATCACCACCTTGCGACCCGCGCGGGTGGAGAGAGCCTCCGCCAGCAGTTCCTGGTCCTCGACTGCATGTGACAAGAGGATAGCGCGCGGCGTTGGCTTGTCGTCGTAGAATTGCGCCAGGAACGAGCCCAGCACTTCCGATCCCTCCAGCGCCGGATCGGCCTTGGGGAAATAGGCGCGGTTGCCCCAGTTCTGGCCGGTGCGGAAGAAGAATACCTGGATACAGACCTGGCCGCCTTCCTGGTGGATGGCGAAGACATCGGCCTCGTCGACGGTCTGCGGATTGATGCCCTGGTGGCTCTGCACATGCGACAGCGCCGCCAGCCGGTCGCGATAGATGGCGGCCCGCTCGAAATCGAGGTTCTCCGAGGCCTGCTGCATGGCGGCGGAGATATCGGTCTTCACTTTCTGGCTGCGGCCGGACAGGAAGTCCTTCGCCTCGGCGACCAGTTTGGCATAGTCGCCATGCGAGATCTCGCCGGTGCACGGCCCGGCGCAGCGCTTGATCTGAAACAGCAGGCAAGGCCGGGTGCGGTTCTCGTAGAAGGAATTGGTGCAGCTCCTGAGCAGGAAGGCGCGCTGCAACGAATTGATGGTGCGGCCGACGGCGCCGGCCGAGGCGAAGGGCCCGAAATAGTCGCCCTTGCGCGAGCGCGCGCCGCGATGCTTGTAGATGCCGGGCGAGACATGATCGCCAGTCAGCAGGATGTAGGGGAACGATTTGTCGTCCCGCATCAGCACATTGAAGCGCGGCCGCAAGCGCTTGATGAGGTTGGCTTCCAACAGCAGCGCTTCGATCTCGGTGCGGGTGACGACGAACTCCATCGTCGACGTCTCGCGCACCATGCGGCCGATGCGGCTGGTGTGGAACCGGCCCTGCGCGTAATTGGTCACCCGCTTTTTCAGGCTGCGCGCCTTGCCGACATAGAGCACGTCGCCTGCGGCATTCATCATGCGATAGACGCCCGGCGCGTTGGGCAGCCGCTTGACCAGCGTCTGGATCACTTCGGCGCCGACCATGCCGTCGGCATCGCCGGCATGCGGCGTCCAGTCGATGGCGGTGAAGGCGACCTCAGGGCCGCCGGCACCGGCAGCTGATGCCTCGACGCTCTCCTCCGCCGCCTCGTCATCGAGATCGATATCGGGGGGCAGATCGTCGGCGGCGCCGCCTCGTTTGTGTTTCTGGTCCATGGGACTCATTCAACAATGCCTGTCACATCCGGCGTCTGCCATGCAAGGTGCTGGCCGCCGTCGAGCGCGATCATCTGGCCGCTCACCGAGCGCGCAGCCCAGAGATAGCGGATGGTGGCGCCGAATTCAGGCAATTCCGGGCCGCGCTTCAGGATCAGGCCGTCGACCTGCGCGGCAAAATCGCTGTCGTCCTGACGCGCGCTCTTCAGCGTTGGGCCAGGGCCGATGGCGTTGACGCGAATGCGGGGTCCCAGCGCCTGCGCCATCATCTGCGTCTGCGTCCACAATGTCGATTTCGACAGCGCATAGGAGAAATAGCGTGGCGTCGGGCGCCAGACGCGCTGGTCGATCATATTGACGATCAGTCCTTCCTGGCCTTGCGGCAGCGCGCGCGCGAATTTTTGCGCCAAAAGTGCCGGCGCCTTCACATGGACTGCGAAGTGGCGGTCCCAGGCAAGCCAGTCAAAATCCTGAACCGTATCGTCAACGAACAGCGAGGCATTATTGACCAGCAGGGTGACAGGTCCGAGCGCGGCCTCGGCGCGGCCGACCAGGTCGCTGACCGCGGCCATGTCGGTCAGGTCGGCGGCAACCACGGCGGCGCGGCCGTCCTGGCCAAAATGGCCGCCATTGATCCGGGCGGCCAGCGCTTCCGCCTCGCCCCGCGAGCGGTTGCAATGAATGGCGACCGCAAAACCGTTCGCGGCAAGATCCTCCACGATCGCCTTGCCGATCCGCTTGGCCCCACCCGTCACCAATGCCGTTCCAGCGGCCTTGCTCATCCTGTCAATCCTCAATAAGCCTCGATTTCAGGCCGGCCGGCGAAATATGGCCGGCCAAGCGTTAAATGCCGTTCGTGCCTTGGGCAGCATTGTGGCAAAGCGGCCGGATCGGTCTTTCGACCCTCGCCCGGACTCGGCCTGACAGACCGCAATATAGGGTGCTGGACCCCTTGCTCCAAGCGGTGTTCAGCACGGCAGGGCAAAGCCTCCTGACACGATCTGTTGCGCAGATGCAACGTCAAAGTTCGGCCTCATTCGCGCCCGGTAATGACCCAAGTTCAGGTTCGCTTCAGCCGCATTTTGACACGACATTCGGAACCGTTGAGCGCCAGATCCGTTTATCCCCCCGGCGGGTTGAGGGCGCTTGTGAAAAGCAAGCCTGTGCCTGTGGCTTAAGGAGTAAAGAACAATGCAAGCCAATCTTAAATTTGCGCGACCGCTGGCGGTGGCGTTCGGGCTTTTCGCCCTCGGCGGAACCGCCTATGCTGCTGACGTGATCTCGGAAGAGCCACCGGCACCCGCCCCGATCGCCGAACTTCCGGTCGCGTCGTGGGCCGGTCCCTATGCCGGTGTGAGCGTCGGCTACGGCTTCAGCGGCCATGCCGATGCCACGGATGTCGGAGTCGACGTCGGCACCGACGGATTCGTCGGCGGCGTCTTCGGCGGCTATCAGTGGCAGCAGGAGAACTTCGTGTACGGCGCTGAAGCCGATATCGGCTATAGCGGCATCGAGGGCGACGATGCTGGCATCGAGGCTAAAGGCGGCTTCGAAGGTTCGCTGCGCGCCCGCCTCGGCTACGCAGTCACCCCGGAGATCCTGCTCTACGGCACCGCCGGCGGCGCGCTGAAGAACCAGGAGATCGAAGCCGCTGGCGTCAGCGACGAAAACACCATGCTCGGCTGGACGGCTGGCGTCGGTACCGACATCAAGATCACCGACAATGTGTTCGGCCGTGTCGAGTATCGCTACACCGACTTCGGCGACAAGGACTTCGACGGTGTCGGCAAGGTCAAGTCCAGCGACAACCGCGTCACCTTCGGCGTCGGTATGAAGTTCTAAAGTCGTCCAAGCCACGACAGGAAAAAGCCGGGCCTCGTGCCCGGCTTTTTTTTGCCTGGCGCCTGCCTCTCACCGATGCATCACCTGTGGTGCGACAGTATCTCGCCTGCCGACGCAACCACGCATGATCTCGAGGTCATTGCCGCGCCAGTATTCGGTCGACCAAGACAAGGACTTCGGCTGCTGCGACGAAACCGAGAGCGACCACGACGGCATTCAACATGACCCCGACCCAGCCATGCGCGGACACGTCTATGAATGGATACGCGTATTTCCCTTCAGCGACACCTCGGGCCAGGGCATAGGCCAGATACGCCAGAGGATAGAGCGCCCACAGAAGCGGATCGCGCCACGAGAGCGTCCCCTTTCGCGTGAACAGCAGCCAGAACAACACGACAAGAACAGGGTTGAGCTGATGGAGCAAAAAGTTCGCCTCAGCGGTGGCGCCGGCCAAGGTGCGCAGCCCTTGGAGCAGCAATGCGAAAATCACGCCGACCAAAGCCATGACGGCAGCCATCCCCGCCACCAGCCGTGGGTGATCGAAACGCTCCCCGAGGAGCGCAATGGTTCCGAATACAACGGCGACAAGACCGTTGGTCAGGATCGTGAAATATCCTATCAACACCCATAGCGAGCCGAGCATCGAAGCGCCGCCTCTCGTCTGGGTGCCGAGTTCAAGACCAATGCCAATACAGGCGGACAGACAAATAACGAGTGCAAATAAACGACAGATCAAATCGCCACCCATTGGTCGGCTCCCAAAGACCACGACAGGCGCAGGCTGAATATCTGTCGACGAAATCCCCTCGGCCAACCCAGCCGCCTCCCAGCGGCCAAAGGCCGCCCGCCCCGCCTCAGGCCATCAAGCCGGAACCGCTGGCTTCAGCTCCGGAAACTTCTCGTCGAAACGCGCCGCCCAGCGGACCAGCCGGCTGCGGCCCTTTTCCCATTTTCCGGCAAAGCGCAGCGAGAGATAGCCAAGGCAAGCACGCAGCGCCAATTGGCCGGCGGTGATCTTCTTCGGCAGTTTTGGCGGATTGGCATTGAGCAAATCGAGCGCTGAGGTGATCTTCGCCCACTGGCGGTCGAGCCAGGGCTGGTAGACCATGTCTTCGGGGCGCGTGCGCCGCTCATAGACCATCGACAGCGCGCAGTCGCAGATGCCGTCGGCCAGCGCCTCCAGCACTTCCGCCTCGAGTCGTTTGTCGGGATTGCGCGGAAACAGCGCGTTCTTCGACATTCGGTTGAGATGCTGGGTAATGGCGCGGCTGTCGTGGATCGAGCGGCCGTCGTCGAGCACCAGCACCGGGATCTTGCCGAGCGGATTGGCGCCGATCAACTCGGCCGGCTGGTCTTCGGTTTTCATCGGCACGAGTTCGACGGCGATGCCGGCATAAAGCGCGGCCATACGCACCTTGGAACTGTAAGGGGACGTAGAAGCGTAGAGCAGTCTGGGCATGATCTGGTTCCTGATTGCCGCGACAGCGCCGCGCGTCCTATTGGACGCGCAAAGGACGCTGTAGAATTTTGATTTTGCGCATGGTCCTTTTCCGAAAATCGATCCCGATTTTTTGGGCCATGCGCGGCACTGTTGACCGGCTCGCCGATATGATCAACAGCCCACAGACGGGAAAACCAGCCGCCAAGGAGCAGCGGCCGCTTTCTCGCTTGAGGCGGTTGGAGCGACGGGAATAGCTGAACAGGCCAGAACCTGGCCAATCCGGCCTTACAGCGAGGAACCGTTCAGGCACAGAGAAATGCCCCACCAGACTTCGCCGTAACGGCGAAGTCCTGGGAGCTGCGAAAGCTGTCTTCCCTCCGCCTCTGTTCTCGCCCGAGCACCGACCTTGCGAGCGAGGCGCCTGTCCGGCACCCGCCCTCAACGGTCATCAGCACTGTCCGCGCGGGCGAAGAAACGCGATTACTTCTTGGCCTTTGCCTTGGCCGGCGCTGCCTTCGCCTTCGGCTTGGCCGCAGGCGCTGCTTTCTTCACTGCCGCAGAAGACTTCGCTGCTGCCGCTTTGGCCGGTGCAGCCTTCTTGGCCGGTGCAGCCTTGGCAGGCGCTGCTTTCTTCGCAGCCGGTTTTGCCGCGGCCTTTGCAGCAGGCTTCTTGGCTGGAGCTGCTTTTGCCTTGGCGGGCGCAGCCTTGGCCTTGGCAGGTGCCGCTTTCTTCACCGCCGGTTTTGCCGCGGCTTTCGCGGCCGGCTTCTTGGCCGGTGCTGCTTTTGCCTTGGCCGCAGCGGCCTTCGGCTTGGCAGCAGGCGCTGCTTTCTTCACAGCGGTTGCGACTTTCGCCGCCGCTGCTTTTACCGGCGCCTTCTTTGCCGGTGACTTCTTTGCCGGTGACTTGGATGCCGGCGCTTTGGATGACTGTTTAGCCATGTCATGCCCCTTCCGTTGTGCCGACGGCCATTAGTGACCCGGCGTGCAATGCATATCTGACTCGCGGCTTGCTAGCCAGCGAAGCATCAGCATGAATTTTGCAGTTTAAGTTTTGGTTACGGGCGACACAAGCTCATGCTGATTTCACAAAATGTCGCTGCTGCTCTTCGACCTTTTCCGAGGGCGTACGACAGACATTCTGCGCGCTTTGTCGGAACTAATCCCGCTACGAAGCGCGAAGGTTATCAAGCGATTTTTCTCCTCGATCATCGATCCGCAACACCATGATGCGCCGCTTCGTCGATCTCATCGTCTTGTACAAACTGACGATCTACACAAGCTACAGAAACAAAGCGGGGCCGTTCTGTACCATGATCTTCTCTAGGCCCGCCGAGGCAATCTCACGCTCGCACATTTTCTTCTAAGTTGACAGATTACTCCATGTCACAGAGTATTCTGCATATGCGGGAGAGTGCAATGTCATTCGCACGAGATCGAACGGCGCTGTTCGAGATCAGTGAGACAGAACGCCGGGCACCACGGCAGGCTCGGTGATGGCTGCCGACGAGATCATCCACCAGAGCGTGCGGCTCAGGATCATGGCGGCGCTGAATTCTCTGGAAAGGCGCGAAATGCTGGAATTCAGCCGATTGAAAGCTATCGTCAGTGCAACCGACGGCAATCTCGGCGCGCATATCGATACGCTTGCCAGGGCGGGATATATCGATGTCGAAAAGCTGTTCGTCGGACGCCGACCGCAAACGCGCATCAAGGCGACGTCAGTCGGACGACGCGCCTTTCGCGGTCACGTCGCCTTCCTTCGCAAAATTCTCGACGAAGCTGAGCAGCCGGACAAACGCGGTCAGCGCAGGACGCGGCAGCGGCCGTTGTAAACCATCCAGCGATCGAAGCCCGAGACGCAGAATTCGACATTGTCGCCGATCGAGGCAAAGCCTTGCCCCTCCTCGATCAAATACCAGATGGTGCGGGCACGGCCGTCGGACAGGCTGACGGTGGCGCCGCAATAGCGGCGGCCGATCGGCCAGGTTTCATTGGCGGGCAGATAGCGGTGCTGGTGGATGCGCTGGAAATCAGTGATCTCGACATCGGGCAGGTTCGGCACGTGGTGCACCTGGTAGGAGAAGCGGCTGGTGATCTTGTTCAGCACCCAGGCCTCGCCGCAAACGCCGCTGTCTTCATCGGTATAGACGGCGAGGTCGGCCGCCTTTGCTGCCTGGGTGACGGCAAGGGACGTGCCGAGCGGCGCGCAAAGGGCGATCAGTGCAGCAAGGGCGGATTGGGCGAAGCGAGTCATGGCAGCCTCTTATGGTCGATTGCGCGCACTGTGCGGATTCACTGGCGCGCGGTCAAGCGGTTGTAGAAATGATGGTTTCTTTGTTTGAAATCCCTTCAACCGAGGCAGGCGCGCGAATACCTCTGCCGCCCTACGCCGCCAGCCATTCAAGCGTCCAGTGCGCTGGCTGCTCGACCACGAGGAGCCTATGGAGCGCCGGCAGCAGCGTGCGCAATTCGCCCTCCAGCGTGAACGGCGGGTTGACCACCACCATGCCGCTGCCGTCGAGGCTGGGCTCGGGCGATGGCGGCCTGATCTCGAAGCCGATGTCGAGCAGCTTTGGGATGCCCGACTGCACCAGCGCCTTCCGGAAGGCGGCGACCGCCTTACGGTCCTTGACCGGGTACCACAGCGCATAGATGCCGCCCGGCCAGCGCTTGTGCGCTTTCTGCAGCCCGTCGACAAGACGGGCGAACTCGCCCTCCTCCTCAAACGGCGGATCGACCAGCACGAGGCCGCGCTTTTCCTTCGGCGGCAGATGCGCGCCGAGCGCCAGCCAGCCGTCGAGCTCGATCACCCGGGTCTGGAAATCGCCTTGGAACAGCGCCCTCAGCTTCGCGGCATCCTGGCGATGCAATTCGATCGCCGACAGCCGGTCCTGCTTGCGCATGAGATGACGCGCGATCAGCGGCGAGCCCGGATATTTTTTCACGCCGCCTTCGGGATTGAGCGAACCGACGGCTTCCAGATAAGGCGCGAGCAGCGCCGCCGCAGGGGTGCTGATCTCGGCGTCGACCAGCCGGCCGATGCCGCCCTGCCATTCGCCGGTCTTCTGCGCTTCGGTCGACGACAGGTCGTAGCGGCCGATGCCGGCATGGGTGTCGATGACGCGAAACGCCTTGTCCTTCTGCTTCAGATATTCGACGAGGCGGCTCAGCACGACATGCTTGACGACATCGGCGAAGTTTCCGGCGTGATAGGCGTGGCGGTAATTCACGATTTAGTTCGAGCCCCTGCCCCAGCGCGGCGCTGGCGGCTGCGAATTCGGATTCTGCGGCCGGCCGCCGCCGCCGAAACGCAACGCCAACAGCAGCCCGATCAGGCCGGCGGCCATCAGCGAGAAGCCGACCGGCCGCGCCCGGCTGTCGATCTCGCCGACGCCGGAGCGCAGCACGAGATCGACCGTCCGCATCTCGATGCCCTCGGCGTCACCGGGGCCAACGGTGAAGGTGTAAGGGCCGGGGCTGACCGTCGCTATCAGGCCTGCCTCGTCGCGGAAGATCTTGTCCGGCAGTTGCGGGCTGACCTGGCGCGGATTTTCCGAATGGGCGAATTGCAGCGTCGAGGCGAGCACCGTTCTGCCGCCGGTGGCGGCGGTCAGCGTCAGCACGGTGCGCTGTTGCGAGACGACGATGCGTTCGGTCTTGGCGGTGAGATCGAGCAACACCCGCACCGGCGCGTCGGCAGTTGCCAGCGGCACCGTCACCGGCTTGAACCGGCCCTGTTCGTAGACCCGCCAGGTGCCGATCTCATGGCCGGAGAAATTGGTCATCGCCCAGGGATAGACGACGCCGATGCCGGTGCCGGCGAGCAGGATCAGAAGAAACAGAAAGCGCATGCGCTCAACTACCTAGCCCGGATATTAGCATTGGCGCCGTCGGCGCGTTCCATCTCGTCCAGGAGCCATGTCGAGGCCGAGATCGAATGTCGTATCGAATTCGGCGGTGCCAAGATAGACAATAGCATCGGCCTCAAGGGTGGGAACCGGTTTTGGGAAAATTCGAGTACTCTGAGCGACCCACGGAGGATCAGCTCTTCCCCTTCTGGAGGTTCGATTCCAATGCGCGCATTCCAGTCTCATCGAACAAATGCAAATGTTGCGGCGGGAAAGCCACCGTCACCGTAGGGCCGGCTGTCAGCGCGGCCCGGTCGAGCGTGAAGACGTTGAATGGCAGGCCATGCAGGCCGAGATGCAGGATGATGCCGAAGCCGGTCGGTTCGATCAGATCGACCGTCGCCCTCAGGCTGCTCTCCGAGCCCGGCGACATCTCGACATGCTCAGGCCGGATGCCGAGCGTTACCGCCGCGCCTTGCTTGAGTTGATAGGCTGACGATAGCCCAATCAGCGTTCCATCAGGCAGTCGTGCGCCGGCCGTGGCTCCGCTGACCTCGTAGCGTGCCGAGAGAAAATTCATGGCCGGCGAGCCGATGAAGCCGGCGACGAACAGGTTGGCCGGGCGGTCGTAAAGCTCCAGCGGGCTGCCGACCTGCTGCACCACGCCCTCATGCATGGCGACGATCCGGTCGGCCAATGTCATCGCCTCGATCTGGTCGTGGGTGACATAGATCGAGGTTGCGCCGAGATCGCGGTGCAGCTTCTTGATCTCCGCCCGCATCTGCTCACGCAAGCGCGCGTCGAGATTGGACAGCGGCTCGTCGAACAGGAATGCCTTGGGCTGTCGCACGATCGCACGGCCCATCGCCACGCGCTGGCGCTGACCGCCCGACAGTGCTTTCGGCCGCCGCGCAAGCAGCGGCTGCAGCTCAAGCTTCCTGGCCGCATTGCTGACAGCGGCTGTGATCTTCTCGCGGGCCGCCTTCCGGATCCGCAGGCCATAGCTCATGTTCTCGGCGACGTTCATATGCGGGTAGAGCGCGTAGGACTGGAACACCATGGCGATGTCGCGGTCCTTGGGTGCCCGCTCATTGACGCGCATGCCGTCGATCCGGATCTCGCCCTCAGTCACGTCCTCGAGCCCGGCGATCATGCGCAGCAGCGTGCTCTTGCCGCAGCCGGACGGACCCACCAGCACCACGAACTCGCCATTCTCTATCGCCAGATCGACGCCATGCAACACGGAGACGATGCCGAAATTCTTGCGAACGTTGCGGATGTCGATCGAAGCCATGAAACCTCACTCAGCCCTTGACCGCGCCGGCCGTCAGGCCCTGGACCAGATAGCGCTGGATGAACAGGAAGAAGAGGCAGGCCGGGATCAGCGCCAGCACGCCGGCCGCCATCATCTGCCCGAAATCGACGGAAAACTTCGACACGAAGGTGAGCAAACCGACCGGAAACGTGGCCGCGCTGTTGCCCGAAATCAGCATCAGCGCGAACAGCAGTTCGCTCCACGCGGCGGTGAACACAAAACCCAGCGTCGCGGCAATGCCCGGCAGCGTCAGCGGCAGGACGATCTGGCGGAAGGCCATGAACTGCGTGGCGCCATCGATCTTGGCCGCCTCCTCCAGCTCCTTGGGGATGCCATCGAAGAACGACTGCATCAGGAAAGTCGCAAAGGGGATGTTGAAGGCCGTGTAGACGATCACCAGCCCAGTCAGGCTGTTGGTCAGTCCGAGCGGCGAGAGCATCTTGAAGATCGGCGCGACCAGCATCACCAATGGAAACATCTGGGTGAGCAGCATCAGCGCGACCAGCCAGTATTTGCCACGGAAGGTGAAGCGCGACAGCGCATAGCCAGAGAGAGACGCGAGCAGCGTCACGATCACGGCCGTCGCGCCGGCAACGATCATGCTGTTCCTGAAGAAGATCGGGAACGCACTATGGGCCAGCACGAAGCGGAAATGTTCAAAGCTCATCCGCGACGGCCACATCCGCACGCCCTCCGAATAGAGCAGGTCGTTCGGCGTGACAGATACTTTCAACAGCCAGAACAGCGGGAACAGCGCAAAGACCACGTAGCAGAGGATCGCCAGGCGGTGCAGCGCGGTGCCGAAGACCGAATACCTGTTCATCTGGTTATCCCCTGATCCATCAGGCCCGATCCATCAGGACTTGCCGCAGCATGACGATCAGCATCGAATAGGCGAGCAGCAGGACGAGCAGCACCAGCGCAATGGCCGAGGCATAGCCGAAATCAAGCGCCCTGAAAGCTTGCGTGAAGATGTAGCTCGCGACGATCTGCGTGCGGTCGGCCGGCCCGCCGCTGGTCATCACGATGATCAGATCGGCGAAGTTCGAGATCCAGACGGTGCGCAGCAGCACGGTGATCGCAATGGTCGGCGCAAGGAATGGCAATGTGATCGAGGTGAACCGCCTGATCGCGCCGGCGCCGTCGATCGCCGCCGCTTCGTAGAGGTCGCGCGGGATGGCCTGGAGCGCGGCCAGCAGCGTGATGGCGAAGAAGGGAATGCCCCACCATACGTTGGCGATGATCGGTCCCCACATGGCAAGCTGGGGATTGGAAAGGATGTTGGCCGGCTCGCTCATGAGGCCGAGCGCATAAAGCCAATGCGGCAGCGGTCCGATGACAGGGTTGAACAGCCACGCCCAGTTGAGCCCGGTGAGGAAGGTCGGCACCGCCCATGGCAGGAACACCAGCGCCTGCGCGACGGCGCGGCCGGCAAACGGCCGGTCGAGCAACAGCGCCAGGATCAGGCCGAACACGAATTGCAGCAAGACGGATGCGCCGGTCCACCACAGCGTGTTGCGCAGCGCGCGGTAGAAATTGTCGTCGCCATAAAGGGTGCGAAAATGATCGAGCCCGACATAGCCGCCAGAGAAGGGATTAAGCAAGTGCACGTCGCGGAAGGCGTAGGACAGGCCTAGCACCAGCGGCGCCAGCATGATGGTGACGATCAGAACCAGCGCCGGGGCGGTGTAAAGATATGGTTCGGCATGGCGCGTGATCCGGTCGACCAGCGACCGGTGCCGCGATTCCGGGAGGCCGGCAGTGGCGTCAAGAACCATCGGGTAACGCTTTCGTTCCATTGGCCATGGACGGGATCTATCGGAGCCACCCACGACGGGCGGCTCCGATGCTCGCGGTCCGCCGTTTATTTCTTGGCCAGGAATTTCTGCTGCGCCTTGGTCAGATAGTCGGCCCACTGGTTGGCCATTTCCTCTGGCGTGATATCGCCGAGCAGCGCCTGTTGACTGGTCTTGATGACCATCGAGTCCTTGAAGAAGGCGAACTCCTCGAGATAGGTCGGCATGACCGTCGGGACCGCATCCTTGTCCTCGAGTTCGGCGAACCAGCCCTTGAACTGCTCGCTCGCGTAGAACGGATCCTTTTCAGCCGACTTGTGGACCGGCAGCGCCCCGGTGCGCTTGTTCCACTCGACATTGCCCTCCGGCCCTTCGAGCGTTTCGATCAGCTTCCAGGAAAGGTCCTTGTTCTGGCTGGCCGCCATCATCGACCAACCGGCATAGCCGATGGTCGGGAACGTCTTGCCGGACGGCCCCTTCGGCATGGTCATGACGCCGTAGTCCTCCGGCTTCATCCGCTCGGCGATTGCGATCAGCGCGTCTGGATCCTGATCGAGCATTGCGCAGGTACCGGTATAGAAACCGGCGACGATTTCGTTGAAACCCCAGTTGACGCTATCCTTCGGTGCCAATCCCTTCTTGTAGAGATCGACAACCCAGGTCAGTCCCTTGACCCAGCCTTCGCTGTTCATGGTCGAGGTGCCGTCATCATTGAAGAATTTGTTGGAGCCGGCCATGGTTGCGCCGAACATCATCCAGCCGTTGAGGCCCCCCGGCCCGCCGCGCAGGCAGTAGCCATATTTGCCCGGAAGCTTGGAGACTTTCTCCGACGCCGCCACGAACTCATCCATCGTCTTGGGCGGCTCGGCGACACCAGCCTCCTGGAACAGCTTCTTGTTGTAGAACATCGCCCGGAGATAGAAGCCATAGGGTAACATGTAGGCGGTATTGTTCACGTCGCGGCCGAGTTCGAGCGCGCGATCGGTGAGGCCCGAAGTGTGCTCCCATTTGGCGAGATAGGGCTCCAGGCTCTCAAGCAGGCCGTTGTTGGCATAGAGCGACAGCCAGGTGTCCGGCATCTCCATGACGTCGGGGATTTCGCCGGCAGACACCATGGTCGCGAACTTCTGGAACGCTTCGCCCCAGGGCAGCGAGATGACCTCGACCTTCGTGCCCGGGTTGGCGGCCTCGAATTTGGAGACGATCGATTTAAGGGTTTCGGTGCGCTCGGGGCTAGTGATCACCTCCACGAGCTTCAGCGTCGTGTCGGCGAGTGCGGCACCCGACATCAGTACGGTCGCGAATGCCGCGATAAGAAGCTTCTTCATTTTCCGTTCCCTTCTTGTCTGATTGCTTCAGGTCTTTTCTTCGGAAGCGGCGGCGATCGCCGTTTCCAGGTCTCTCCACAACGCCTCGGTTCCCTCGAGGCCGACATGGAGACGCACGGACCGCGGATGGACGCCGAACGCCAGCGCGGAATTGGGTTGGGCTTTCTGCTGCAGCACGACCTCACCCGGTACGATGAGGCTTTCATGGCCGCCCCACGACACACCCAGCTTGAACAGCTTAAGGCGGTCGGCAAACGTCCGGATGTCGATGCCGTCGCGGAAGACGAATGAAAACAGGCCCGACGTGCCGGTGAGCCCCGCGGGAAGCCGGTTGGCCAGGCCCGGATGACAGACCTTCTCGACGATCGGATGATCCTGCAGGCGCCGTGCGATTTCGAGGCCGGACGCCTGATGCGCGCGCATCCGGATCGGTAGTGTCCGCAAGCCGCGGATCAAGAGCCAGGCATCGAATGGCGACAGCTTGCCGCCGAGATAAGGGTAGGCTTCGGCGCGGATGCGGCTGATCAAGTCCTTCGAGCCCGCGACCACGCCGGCCACGACATCGCTGTGGCCTCCCAGATACTTGGATGCGGAGTGGACCACAATATCGACGCCGAGCGACAGCGGCCGCTGGAAGACCGGGCTGGCCCAGCTGTTGTCGATGATGGTCGGGATGCCACGGGACTTTGCCAGCGCAGCGAGCGCACCGATGTCATGCGTTTCCATGACCCAACTGGTCGGGCTTTCCATATAGAACAGCTTGGCGCCAGGTAGGGCGCTGGCGACGGCAGCTTCGTCGCGTCCATCGACATAGGTCACTTCGATGCGCATGCGCGCCAGCAGCGTCCCGAACAGCCGGAACGCGTCCGGGTAGATGTGCCTGACCGCGACGATGCGGTCGCCGGGCTCGACAAAGCTCAGCACCGCCGACGAGATGGCGGACATGCCGCTCGCAAAACCGATCGCGTCCTCGGCGCCTTCCAGTTTTGCGAGCATTTCCTCGAACATGCGCACGGTCGGGTTCAGCCCACGCGTGTAGGTCGGCCGCACTTTTTCGCCGCGGTATGTCTCGAGCATCTCATCATAGTTCGGGAAGGTGAAGAGCGAAGTCTGCACGATCGGCGGCACGACGGCATCGAAGGCGTTGCCCTCGTCATGCGCGGCAATCAGCGATGCCTGGTCGAAAAAATCGGGACCGTTCATTTCGACATTTCCTCGATATCCTCTTCCACGATCTCGAGGATCTTCAACGTTTTTCCGCGCGCCAGCTCCGCGTCCTTGGCGACGATGGCATCGAACAATTCGCGGTGATACGGAAATGATCGCCGCGCGAAATCCTGGCGGTCGAAAGGATGGTCCCAGAAGCGCTCGAACGCTTCGCGCATCTGCCCCAGGAGCTGCCGGAAAAGCGGGTTGTGCGTGGCGTCGTAGACGGCCAGATGGAAGGCCAGGTCTTCCGGACCCGACGTGCCGGTGGCAAGATGGACGCGCTCCATCTCGATAAGTTTTTCCTCGATCGTCCTGAGATCGTCGGCCGTTCGCCGCCGTGCCGCAACCATGCTTGCCTCGGCCTCGATGCCGCGGCGCACCTCGAGGGTGTGCAAGAGACCGTCGCGCAGCTCTGCCGTATCGAGCGACAGCGGCAAATGGATCGTGCCGGCGGATATCGGCTTGAGCAGATAGGTGCCGCTGCCCTTGCGGGTCTCGGTGACGCCGAGCGCTTCGAAACGCCCCATCGCCTCCCGTATTGTCGAACGCCCGACGGAAAGCGCGGCCATCAATTCGCGTTCGGTCGGAAGCCGGTCACCGCTCTTCAGCGCGCCGCGCTCGACATAGTCGGCCAGCGCTTCCATGACCTGCTTGCCGCGATCCAGGGGCGGGAGCGTGGCGATTGCCACACGCGTGGCAGGGGCCCCGGGCAGTTCGCCGCGCGCTCGCATCGCCACCTATTTCCAAAATTGGTCTGACATCCTAGCAGGATTGCGCGCGGTCATCCTTTCGTCAAGTGGCTGGCAGTGTCTCAGTTTGAATTTCCGCTCACGACCCTTGCGGACCTTGAACGTTGCCGCAAAAGGCTTCTGCGACGTTGCAAAATCAGGTGCAAAACTGTCGCTTTAATCGGGAATTTTGCGACAGATCATGACTGGTAGCCGAGGCAGATCGCGCCGATCGCTACGATACCGCAGGCGACAATGCGGCGAGCGGTCAAGGTTTCCCCAAGGAACAACCATCCAATGAGGACCGCGAACACGACACTCGTTTCCCTCAGCGCCGTAATTGGACCTGCCGGCCCCAGCGCGAAAGCTGCCACGACGACGCCATAGGCGATCATTGCAACGAGGCCACCGCCGAGTGCTTTCCATGTTTCGGGGGAGCGAACGTCAACAGCGAGCTTTCCCCGCATGAGCATGAACGTGGCGGGAAGCAGGCTTCCGTAGAGAACCAGCACCCAGGCCGTATATGCGCCGCTATGGTCGGCCAACCGCACGCCGACTGCATCGACTGTAGCATAGCTCGCGATGATCGCGCCTGTCGCGAGAGCAAATAGGATCGAGGACGTTGAGGCCCTGCCCTTACCGAGCGAAAGGCTCATGATGCCCGCGGCAACAAGGGCGACACCCACCATCTGGTACGTGCCGAGGCGTTCGCCGGCGAGCAGGAAACCGCCCAGCGTGACCAGCAGAGGCACGGTCCCCCGGACGATCGGGTAAACCTGTCCAAGTTCGCCGTACCGGTAGGCCGCGACGAGGAAGACGCTGTAGCCGACCTGGAGGGCGGCAGAAAGCGCAATGTACGGCCAGGCACCAGCGGCCGGCAGTGGAAGGATAAAGATAAACGGAAACGCCAATACCGTGCTGGAAATGCTCATGACGGTCACGGTCCACAGCCGATCAGCGCCGTTGCGGAGAAAAGCGTTCCATGTCGCATGAAGGATGGCGGCAAAGAGTGCGAGGCCGACGACGACCGCGCTCATTGGATCGCCTTCGGTACAGCAAGAATCCGCTTTGCTGCCTCGCGTGCATTCTCGATGGCAGCCTTGCCCTGCCCCATTTGGGCAAGAAGAGTTGCGCCCTCGATTAGCATGAACAGCGCCGAAGCCATGCTTTCGGCCTGGGCGTCCGGCATCGTCGCTTCGAGGATTTTTTGTATTCGCCGCCTCAGACCGTCCTTTTGCCGAGTGACGGCCTTGAACACCGGATGCTCAGGGTCTCCAAATTCGGCCAAGGCGTGCTGGAACAGGCATCCATGAAAATCCGGGCTGTCGAACCAGTGCTCGTACCAGTCGAAAATAGTCGCGATCTTCTGTTGGGGTGTGGTGACTGCGCCCCCAAGCCGATCGAGTTGCCGTGCAAACCGATCGGCCCGCCAGTCCAGAACCTCGACAATGAGGACATCCTTTTTCGGGAAATGACGATACATCGTCATCTTGGCGACCTCGGCCTCTGCAATGATGCGGTCGATGCCGGTCGCGTGGAAACCGACGCGCTTGAACAAGCCATAGGCAGTTTCAACAATGTGCTGCCGCTTCTCGGCGGCGTCGGCGCGGAGCGACATGGCAAAGCCTTATGTGATACAGACCTGTCTCACTTATAGGCCAGATGGCAGCTTCGGTCAACGAGTGTCGAGCGTCGAGACAGCAGCAGCGCGAGGCCGGCCGAGATCGCACCAAAGGTGAAAGTGCTAGTCCAGCCCAAGCCGCATAGCTGCACCACCGAAGCCAGCCCTGGGGGCGTTCGGTCGACTTCTCAGGCCAATCCGTGCCAAAGACGCGGTGTGCGGATCAAGGAGCCAAATGTGATGCCATTGGATGGCGTACGTGCCTTGGTATTCGACGTATTCGGTACTGTCGTCGATTGGCGCAGCGGCGTGGCGCGCGAAGCTGAGCCGTTCCTGAAGCGGCATGGAGCCGGAACGGCCATTCCTACCGCTTTCGCCGATGCGTGGCGCCGCCGTTATTCCCCAGCGATGGAGGAAGTGCGCAGCGGCCGACGGCCCTTTACACGGCTCGACGTGCTGCACCGGGAGAACCTGGAAGCTGTTTTGCCAGAATTCGGGATCGACCCGGCTTCGGTGCCGGCGTCCGAGCTGGACGAACTGAACCTGGCATGGCACCGATTGGAGCCATGGCCGGACGCGGTGGCTGGCCTCACACGGCTGAAGGCCCGCTATATCATCGCGCCGCTCTCGAACGGCAACATCGTCCTCATGCTCAACATGGCCAAGCGTAGTCGCATCCCCTGGGATGCGATCCTCGGCGCCGAAGTCGTGCAAGCGTACAAGCCGATGCCGGAAGCCTATCTTCGCACCGCTGACGTCCTGGCAATGAAGCCAGATGAGATCTGTCTCGTGGCCGCTCACAATGGCGACCTTGCAGCGGCTCGGGCGTGTGGATTGCGAACAGTCTTTGTCCCGCGTCCGACCGAGCACGGGTTAGCGCAGACCACCGACTTGCACCCCGATCAGGCCTGGGACCTGGTGGCCAGTGACTTCATTGAATTGGCTGAACGGCTTCAGTTGTAGCGCGTCTCAACGATCAGCAAACGAGGCAAAAGGCTTTACGCCTTACGTTCCCAGCGCCGATCCGATGTCTGTTGCCAGTAGGTGACCGCGTGGCCGGCTTCCTTCATCGTCTTCCAATGGGTGCGCGCCGCCTCGACCTGGGCCGCATCGTGGCCGTCGAACAGGAACACGGCGCGCTCATAATTACCAAGCTCCGGCGGCGCTGCGCCGTCGACCAGGAAGCGTATCTGCGCCTCGTTGGGATTGTCCTGGCCGGTTGTCAAAAGGATCGGCTGCTCGGCCAGATGGGATTCGCGGTCGGTTGCATGCGCCAAGAACGAATCGTCCCTGAAGGTCCAAAGATGCTGGTCCAGCGCGTCGCGCCGCTCCTCGGTGCCGGTCTGCACCACGGCGCGCCAACCGCGATCGACGCTGCGCTCGAGCAGGCCGGGCAATGCATCCTCCAGCGTCGATTCAGTCAGGTGATAGAACAGGACGTCGGCCATGATCGTGCCGTGAAGGCTTCACCCCTCGTAGTTGTCGCGGACCAACCGGTCGAGCAGCCTGACGCCGAAGCCGGAGGCCCATGACTGGTTGATCTCGCTGGACGGCGCGCCCATCGCGGTGCCGGCGATGTCGAGATGCGCCCAGGGCGTATCCTTAACGAAGCGCTGCAGGAACTGCGCCGCGATGATGGCGCCGCCGTAGCGGCCGCCGATGTTCTTCATATCGGCATTTTTCGAATCGATCAGCTTGTCGTATTCGGAGCCGAGCGGCATGCGCCACACCCGTTCCTGCGTCGCCTGCCCGGCGCTCGTCAGCCTGTTCGCCAGTTCGTCATCGTTGGAGAACAGGCCGGCATAGTGCTGGCCGAGCGCGACCATGATGGCGCCGGTCAGCGTCGCCAAATTGACCATGAATTTCGGCTGGAAGCGATCGTTGCAGTACCACAGCGCATCGGCCAGAACGAGGCGGCCTTCGGCGTCGGTGTTGAGCACCTCGATGGTCTGGCCCGACATCGAGGTGACGATGTCGCCGGGGCGCTGCGCGTGGCCGTCGACGGCATTTTCCACCAGCCCGATGACGCCGACGACGTTGGCCTTGGCCTTGCGTGCGGCCAGCGCGTGCATCAGCCCGGTCACGGCGGCGGCGCCGCCCATGTCGCCCTTCATGTCCTCCATGCCGGAGGCCGTCTTTATCGAATTGCCGCCAGTGTCGAAAGTGACGCCCTTGCCGACGAAGGCAACGGGGCTGTCCTTGGCCTTACCGCCGTTCCATCGCATAACGGCCAGGCGGGCGCCACGCGGCGAGCCTTGCGCGACGCCGAGCAGCGAGCCCATGCCGAGCTTTTTCATATCTTTCTCGACCAGGATCTCGACCGTGACGCCGAGCGCTTCCAGTTCGCTGGCGCGGGCGGCGAATTCCACCGGCCCGAGTATATTAGCCGGTTCGTTGACCAGATCGCGCGCCAGGAGCACGCCGTCGATCACCGCCGCCTCGTCGGCGAAAGCCTTTTTCGCCGCCGCCGGATCGGTGGTATGGATGGTCACCTTGACCGGCTTTTTAGGCTCGACCTTCTTGCCATCGCGCTGGCCGTCGCCATTGTCCTTTTTCGTCTTGTACTTGTCGAAGGCATAGCTGCGCAGAAGGATGCCCGCGGCAAGCTGCGCTGCATGCCCACCGCCGACGTCAACACCAGGCAGATCGAGCACGACGGCCACATCTGTCGCCTTGCGCAAGGATCCAGCGATGGTGCCACCGAGCTTCAGCCAGGCATGGTCGTTGAGTCCCGAGACCTTGCTGACGCCGACCGCCACCAGCCGGTCGAGCGATGTGCCCTCCGGCGCCAGCACTTCGACCAACCCGGCAAACTTCCCGGAAAAGTCGGCCACCGGAAACGCTCGCTCCAGGGTATTGGCCGGATCGCAAGCCTTTGCCGCGTCACCCAGGGCGCCATCGTCGGCCGCCAGCACGAAGACACTGCCCTTTTTGGGCGTGGCGAATTTGGCGAAGGCGATCGAAGGTCTCGAAGTCATCATGTCCTGCTTTCGGGAACGGCGTTGGTTTTTCGGGAGAATGCCTTGGTGGAACGCGATACTTGGCCGTTTCCGGACGGAAGCACCACCCCAATTTTCAAATCAGCGCCCCTGCCTGACGATCTGCTGCGCGATGGCCTTGGCCTGGATGCGGGCGTTGGCGAAGCAACCGCGAATGCTTGGCCGCATTCCGGTAAACCACAGGCCGGGCAATTTCGGATCGGACTCGCCGCCGTTGAAAAGCGGAACGCCCTTGCCATCGAGGACGCCGAGCTTGCCGACCATGCGTTCGAGCCCGGTACGGTAGCCGGTCGCCGCGATGACGATATCGGGAGCGATCAGGTTGCCATTGTCGAGGAAAACGCCGTCGCGGGTAAATTCCCTTACCTGCGGCAGTACCACGACCTTACTGGCCTTGATGGCGCGGACGGCGCCGTCGTCGGTGGCGATCGCGGTGTAATCGGCAGTCAGGCGGCTCGCGCCTCCCGAGGGTGCCGGCGGCAGGCCAAACTTCGTCAGGTCGCCGAAAACCAGGAATTGGGTTGCCGCCATCACCGCATCGGCGAGCCAAAACGGCAATCGCGCCAAGAACGGCGAAACCCTGTGAACGGCGATCTTGCCGATGCGTTTGGGCAGCAGCGAGGGCCCATTGCGGGCCGACAGCCAGACAGAGGCGGCGTTCGCCCCAGTCAGATGATTGAGCACGTCGAAGCCCGAATTGCCGGCCCCGACGACCAGCACTTTTTTTCCCGCATAATCCTCGGCCTTGCCAAAATCCGCCGAATGCACGATGCGGCCGGCAAAGTTTTTGGCGCCCTTCCACTGCGGGATGAACGGCTGCCGGTCGCGCCCGGTGGCAATGACAACATGACGCGCCAGCAGGGGCCCGGCACTGGTCTCAACGGTCCAGTGATCGCCGTTGAACCTGATCTCCTCGACGGCGACGCCAAGCCGGACCGGCAGATTATGCGCCTGTCTGAAATCGTTCAGGTGGCGGATGACTGCGGTTTTGTGGGGAAAGGCGGGGGTGCCTGCGGGATAATCGACGCCAGGCAGTGTCGAGAGATCGCGGTGCGAATTGAGATGCAACCGTTCGTGCCGCCGGTACCAGGGCTCGGCAAGCCGGCTTTCCTTTTCCAGGACAAACGCCGGCACGCCGGCCTTTATCAGCGCATGGGCGACGGCCAGCCCCGCTGCGCCGGCGCCGATTACGATCGCGCCGCGAAAAATCGATTCCTGGCCGGTTTGACCGCGCAATTCTGTTACGTCTGCTTCCATGCCTGTACCTGTCGCAGCCACGGCGGCCATGTCAGTGATCGGCGCGACATTTGGTCGTTTTCCAGCATTTGGCAAGACTTTGCCGGAATCAGATCCCATATGGCGGATGGAATCGATGGCGATTCGTCGCGGCACGGCCCCGCTTTCCTGCCGCAACCTGTTGTTAACCATTGATGTTCGCCCTTTCTTATCCATTGCCGCCGACACTCCGGCCCACCGGGAACAGCGATGTGGGACGGGAAACCAGATCGAACGCCAAACGGGACCGGTTGTGCGGGCGTCGCCGGACCACTACCTTGTCCGGAGGCATGATGCCGTTCGGCAAAATCGAGAAAAGCCTTTATGAAGGTCGTTGAACGCTACATCATGCGTCGTGCGTTGGCGGTGTTCCTGGCAGCGCTCGTCTGGACGCTGGCAATCGTGTGGACGACGCAGGTGCTCGCCCGCATTGACCTTGTCACCGACAGCGGACAGTCGGCGCTGACCTTCTTTGAGGTCGCCGCGCTGATCATTCCGTCGATCGTCCCAGTCGTCGTCCCTTTCGCTCTGGTGGTCGCGGTCGCCCAGACGCTGAGCGCGATGAATTCCGATTCTGAACTTGCCGCCTTGAACGCCGCCGGCGCCTCGCGCTGGACCATCGTCAGGCCGATCATGCTCCTGGCGCTGGCGGCCAGCATCTTTTCGTTCGCCGTCGACAACGGCGTCGACCCTTATGCACGACAGAGAAACCGCGAACTGGTGGCGTCGTCGCGTGCCGATCTGTTGTCGCTGATCATCCAGGAAGGCACCTTCCGCAAGATCGACGACGGGCTGTTCCTGCAGATTGGCGAACGGCTTCCGGACAACCGCCTCGGCGGTATCTTCGTCGCCGATTCGCGCGAAGAGGGCGTCAACCTCATCTACTACGCCAAGAGCGGCGCCATCATCGAAAGCGGCGACGAGAAGGTGCTGATGATGAACGACGGCGTCATCCATCGCGAAACGCTGACAGGCGATCTTTCGGTCATCCGATTCACCTCCTACGCCTTCGACCTGTCCGCCTTCATGTCGGCCTCGTCGGACATATTGCTTTTACCGAAGGACCAGACGACCCAATACCTGCTCAATCCGAGTCCGAACGACAAGGCGTTCCAGAAAAGGCCGTACAGGTACATGGCCGAAGTCAACCAGCGTTTTTCCGAATGGTCCTATTCACTCGTCTTTGCGCTGATCGCGCTTGCGGTCGCGGGAGACGCGCGCTCCCATCGCGAAGCGCGCATTCATCCGTTGATCACGGCGATCGCGATTGCGCTTTTCGTACGCTGGCTTGGTTTCTTTGCCGCGGGGAAGGCCGATAACGTTCCACAATACGCCTATATGGTCTACGGCGTTCCTATCATCGCGTCCGCGATCGCGATTTGGTTCATCGTCTCCAACCGGACCATGGAACTGCCGGTTGCCTGGGCCGATTGGATGACGAATTTCGCAGGCCGCTTCAGCGACGGCTGGAACGCCATCAAGCTCCGCTTCGCCAGGCGTGGCGCTTCTGGCCAAGGGGCCGGCTAATGGGCTGGACGCTGGGTAGATACTTCTTCTTCCGCTACGTGACGATTACGATCTGGTTCTTCGTCGGCCTCTTGGCGCTCGTATTCCTGATCGACTTCACGGAGCTTTCCGGCCGCACGAGCGGGGCGACGGGTTTCACCTACGGCGTGGCGTTAGCCATTTCAGGGCTGAGAATGCCGATGATCATGCTGCAGACGGTGCCGTTCGTCGGGCTGTTCTCGGCAATGACGACGCTGGTCTCGCTTAATCGCAGATATGAGCTGGTCATCGCACGTTCCGCCGGCGTGTCCGCGTGGCAATTCCTGCTGCCGTGCTGCATCGGGGCGCTGCTGTTCGGCGTGTTGTCGGTCGGCATCATCAATCCGATCGCCGCGCATGCGTTTTCCTGGTCCGAAAAGATCGAGACGCAGCTCCGTTCCGGCAAGTCGAACGCCGTCTCGGCCGACGCCGCGCCTTGGATCCGGCAGAAAACCAGCTCCGGCGACACTATTATAGGCGCGCGCGCCATTCTCAATCAGGGCCTGGAGATGGCCAACGCCGTCTTCTTCGTCCTCAGCCCCCAAGGCGACATCGTCGAACGCAAGGACGCCGCGCACGCCTTTTTGCGGGATGGCTATTGGGAACTGCAGGACGTCAAAATTTTCCGGGACGGCAACATCCAATCGGTGGCAAGCGACCGGGTGCCGACCAATCTCAAGCCGGAATTCGTGCAAGAGCGGCTGGCGCGCCCGGAGACCATTCCTTTCTACGATCTGCCCAGCAAGATCGAGGTTGCCCGGTCCTTCGGCCTCAAGGCAAATGCCTTTGCCATGCAGTTTGATTCGCTGGTGGCGCTGCCGTTCCTTCTCGTCGCCATGACGCTGATCGCCGCAACGGTGTCGATGCGATTTGCGAGGATGGGACAATCCGCGACGATGATTCTGGGTGGCGTCCTAGCTGGGTTTCTGCTTTATGTCGTGACGGTGCTGGTCAAGGCATTCGGCGTGGCGGGATTCGTACCCACAGTCGTGGCTGCATGGGTTCCGGTTGTCGTGGCTATGTTCTTCGGGGTGACTTTCTTGCTGTACAAGGAAGACGGCTAGTGAGGGGGGCGGTTTTGCGCATCCATAGGCAGGCCAGTTTGGCGCGCCTTTATGGGGCGAGCGCCTTGGCATGCCTATTCGCTTGCGTTATCCCGACTATTCCGGCTTCTGCCCAGGATATCAGCGACATGGCAGCCGACGTTCCCGCCGGCTCGCAAATGCTGCTGGCGGCGGATACGCTGGTCTATGACAACGATAACCAGACGGTGACGGCCGTCGGCGGCGTCCAGATCGACTATGGCGGCAACCGCCTCGTCGCCCAGCGGGTCGAGTACAATCGCAACACCAAACGCCTCGTCGCCAGCGGCAATGTCGAGGTCGTCAACAGCGATGGCACCAAGATCTATTCGGAGCATGTCGACATCACCGACGACTTCGCCGACGGCTTCGTCAACGCGCTGCGTGTCGAAACCGTCGACAAGGCATATTTCGCCGCCGAAAGCGCGGAACGCATGGGCGGCGTGCTGACGACGTTCCATAACGGCGTCTACACGGCCTGCGAGCCGTGCGAGGACAAACCGGACAAAGCGCCGACTTGGCGCATCAAGGCCAGAAAGATCATCTGGAACGGCGAGAAGAAGACGGTTCGCTTCGAGAATTCGAATTTCGAGTTCTTCGGCTTTCCGCTTGCCTATCTGCCGGCTTTCGAGATTGCCGATCCGACCGTCAAGCGCAAGAGCGGCTTCCTGATCCCCGGTATCGCCTACAAGAGCGAGCTCGGCGTCGGCGTCAAAGTCCCCTATTATTTCGCGCTCTCACCGACCTACGACCTCACCGTCACCGGCAGCGGCTACACCAAGCAGGGCTTCCTTGGCGAAGCCGAGTGGCGCCAGCGCTTCAACAACGGCCAGTACAGCCTGAAGATCGCCGGCATCCGGCAAGAGGACCCCGACGAATTCATCGACAGCTACGGGCACAATGTCGATTCGGGTGCGGACGGCGATCCGAACAAGTTCCGTGGCATGATGGGCACCAAGGGCCAGTTCGCCATCAATCCGCGCTGGGACTTCGGCTGGGATGTCCTGTTGCAGACCGACAAGAACTTCTCGCGCACCTACGCCATCGAAGACTTCAACGACAGCGTGCATCGCTCGTCGATCTACCTGACCGGCCTCAACGGCCGCAATTATTTCGACGTGCGCGCCATGCGCTTCGAGGTCCAGGAAAAGACGCTTCCCGACGATCCGACCGCGCGCGCCGGCAAGCAGCCCTGGGTGCTGCCTTCACTCGACTACGCCTACATTCCCGACATGGCGGTGGGCGGCGGGCAATTGTCGTTCAATGTCAACGCGCAGGCAATCAGCCGTGAAAGGCTTGATCGTATCCTTGCCGATCCTAGCGACGCTGCGTCCGTCAACAATGTCCGCGGCATTGAGGGCCAGTCGGGCCGTCTCACCGCCGAAGCGGAATGGAAGCGCACCTTCACCACCGATGGCGGGCTGCTGCTGACGCCGCTGCTGGCGCTGCGCGGCGACGCCGGCTATGTCAATGCCTCCTCGGCCTCGCTCGCCGCCGTCAACCAGATGGCGTCGAATTTCGGAGTTGATGACGACATGCGATCATCGCTCACCCGCTACATGGCGACCGCCGGGCTGGAAATGCGTTGGCCGGTACTGTTCTCGTCGACCCACTCCAGCCACGTCTTCGAGCCGATGGCGCAAGTCTTCGTGCGTCCAAACGAGCAATATGTCGGTGGTCTTGCTGTCCCCAACGAGGACGCCCAGAGCTTCGTCTTCGACGCCACGACATTGTTCGAGCGTGACAAGTTCTCCGGTTACGACCGCTTGGAAGGCGGCACGCGCGCCAATGTTGGGCTGCGCTATTCCGGGGCCTACGACAATGGCTGGAGCACCAACGCGCTGTTCGGCCAATCCTATCAGCTGGACGGCCGCAACTCCTTCGATTCGCCGGACCTGGTCAATGTCGGCGCCGAGTCCGGCCTTGAGACAGCGACCTCGGATTATGTCGGCCTGGTCGGCTTCAACAGCCCCACCGGGTTCTCCGGCTCGGTCAGCGGCCGTTTCGACGAACAGAGCTTCGACATTCGCCGCGCCGAGGTGAAGGCGGCCTATTCCGGCCTGCCGATTTCGTTCAGCGCCAAATATGCCTTCATCGAGGCGCAGCCGCTCTATGGCTTCACGACCGATCGCCACGAGGTCACGCTTGGCGCCTCGACGCAACTTGCAGAGAATTGGCGCGTCTTCGGTACCGGCACCTACGATCTGGAGCAAAGTGTCCTGGTCAAGGACGGGTTCGGCTTTGCCTATAGTGATTCATGCTTCACCTATTTGATGACGTTCTCGGAATCCCGTGACCTGGTCACCAAGGAAGTGTCGCAGAATGTCGGTTTCAACCTGTCGTTCCGCACGCTCGGCGATTTCGGCTCGTCGTCCAGCGCTATCGACACTACCCAGTAGCAAACGCTGACCAGTAGCAGATGACGGGCGGCCGGCCAACGCATCGGCCCGAAAATCGGAATTGATTTTCGGAAGGCGCGATGCGTAGATTCAAAGTGTTGGAACGTGCTTATGCATCCAAGTGGATGCGCGCCGCTCTAACGACATCGTTTCGCCGCATAGGGCAGGCACGGCTTTCAGCTCCCTCAATAATGAGATGGAATTGGGCCGGAACCGAGATAGAATTGGGATGCTTTCGATGAGGAAATACCTCTTTTCGGCAGGGTTCGCGCTGCTGGTGGCGGCGACCTCGGCCTCGATCACTGTGATGACGCCGCCGGCTTTCGCCAGCCAGATCAAATACGTCGTCAACAACGTACCGATCACCACCGGCGACATCCAGCATCGTGCTGCCTTCCTGCGGCTGCAGCGCAAGAAAGGCGACGCCGCCAACGAAATGATCGAGCAGACGCTGCGCGTCGCTGAAGCCAAGCGTCTTGGCATCCGCATCAGCGAGGCCCAGGTCGATGCCGCCTATCAGCGTTTTGCCACGACCAACAAGATGCAGCTCAAGCAGCTCGATGGCGTCATGGCGCAGTCCGGCGTCGGCAAGGAGCATTTCAAGGAGTTCATCCGCTCCCAGATGGCCTGGAACCAGGCGCTGACGGCGCGCCATCGCTCCGAGAGCGGCGGCGGCGCCATGAGCGAGCAGGACGCGGTCAGGCGCATGCTCGACAAAGGCGGCGCCAAGCCTACCGCCATGGAGTACATGCTGCAGCAGGTCATCTTCGTCGTGCCGGCGAGCGAGCGTAGCGCCACGCTATCCAAGCGCAAGCGCGAGGCCGACGCCATGCGCGCCCGCTTCAACGGCTGCAATACCTCGCGCGAATTTGCCAAGGGCCTGATCGACGTCACCGTTCGCGATCTCGGCCGGGTGCTGGCGCCGCAATTGCCGCCGGAATGGGCCGACCAGATCAAGGCCACCAAGGTCGGTGGCGCCACCACAACACGCGAGACGGACCGCGGCGTCGAGTTCATCGGCATCTGCTCATCACGTGAAGTGTCCGACGACAAGGCTGCCCAGATGGTATTCCAGAGCGAGGGCGCGACCGGAAAGGATGCCGACCAGCTCTCCGAGAAATATGTCGCGGAGTTGCGGAAGAAAGCCCGCATCGTCGAGCGCTAAGACATCCTGGGCGTGCCAGAGATACAGCTTCCGCTGGCGTTGAGCGTCGGCGATCCGTCCGGCGTCGGGCCGGAGATCGCCATTGCGGCCTGGCAGGCGCGTGACAGCGCCGGTGTGCCGCCCTTCTATCTTCTCGCCGATCCGGTGCTGATTGCCGCACGGGCGCGCCTGCTCGGCGTCGATGTGCCAATCACGGGGACGGTGCCAGCCGAAGCGGAGCGCGTCTTTGCACGCGCCCTGCCCGTCGTGCCGCTTGCCGCCGGCTTCGTCGACAACCCCGGCCGGCCGGATCCGGCCAACGCCGCAGGGATAATCGAGGCGATCGACCGCGCTGTTGACGACTGCCTTGGCGGCCGCGCAGCGGCTGTTGTCACATGCCCGATCGCCAAGAAGCCACTCTACGATGCCGGCTTTCGTTTCCCCGGCCATACCGAGTATCTGGCGCATCTGGCGACGCTCCACACCGGCGCAGAAGCAATGCCGGTGATGATGCTTGCCGGTCCCGAGTTGCGCACGGTTCCGGTCACCATCCACATTGCGCTGTGCGAGGTGCCGAAAGCGCTGACGACAGACTTGATCGTCGCAACCGGCCGCATCACCGCCGCCGATCTCGAACACCGCTTCGGCATCGCCAAGCCACGGCTTGCCATTGCCGGCCTCAATCCCCATGCCGGCGAAGGCGGCGCGATGGGCGGCGAGGACGAGCACATCATCCGCCCGGCGATCGACAGGCTGAAGGCGGAGGGCATCGACGCCTTCGGGCCGTTGCCGGCCGACACGCTGTTCCATGCCCGCGCCCGGGCCGGCTACGATGTGGCGCTCTGCATGTATCATGACCAGGCGTTGATCCCAGCCAAGGCGCTGGCCTTTGACGAGGCGGTCAACGTCACGCTCGGCCTGCCCTTCATCCGCACCTCACCGGATCACGGCACCGCCTTCGACATAGCAGGCAGGGGCATTGCACGGGCCGACAGCCTGATCGCGGCGCTGAGGCTCGCCCGCAGGCTTGCCGATACCGGGACGAAGGCTGCCGGCGCATGAGCGCCTTGCATGAGAGCGGTCGCATGAGCATCGACGGCCTGCCGCCGTTGCGCGCGGTGATCGAACGCCATGGACTGCAGGCGAAAAAGGCGCTCGGCCAGAATTTCCTGCTCGATCTCAACCTGACCGGCAAGGTAGCACGCGCAGCCGGCGACCTGACGGACGCCACGGTGATCGAGGTCGGTCCGGGTCCCGGCGGACTGACCCGGGCGCTGCTTTCCCACGGCGCTGGTCGGGTCATAGCCATCGAGCGCGACGAGCGCTGCCTGGCAGCGCTCGCGGAAATATCAGATCACTATCCGGGCCGTCTGCAGATCATTGCCGGCGATGCGCTGAAAACGGATTTTGCAGCACTTGTCGAAGGGGCGCATAGGGGCGATGGATCTGTGAGGATCGTCGCGAACCTGCCCTACAACATCGGTACCGAACTTTTGATACGCTGGCTGACCGTCGCCGAGTGGCCGCCCTTCTACGCATCGATGACGCTGATGTTCCAGCGCGAGGTGGCCGAGCGCATCGTCGCCCGTCCCGGCAGCGATGCCTATGGCCGGCTGGGCGTGCTTGCAGGCTGGCGGACCGAGGCAAAGATCGCCTTCGACGTGCCGCCACAGGCGTTTACGCCACCGCCCAAGGTGACGTCGTCGGTGGTACATCTGGTGCCGCGGGCAAATCCCCTGCTCGTCGAGGTCAAGAAACTCAGCCGCGTCACCGAAGCGGCCTTCGGCCAGCGCCGCAAGATGCTGCGGCAGAGCGTCAAGAGCCTCGGCGGTGAAGCCCTGCTCACCCGCGCCGGCATCGATCCGACGAGGCGCGCCGAAACACTCAGCGTCGAGGAGTTCGTGCGGCTGACGAATACGATTTAGCTTTCTTCTCCCCGTTTACGGAAAGGAAGAGGCATCAACCCGTTTCTCGTCGAGCAATCCCGAAACGAAGTCGAACAGGCCGGGCCGGCGGTCGCGCCTGAGCCGCTCGGCGATCACGATGCCGCGCACCTCGGCGAAAGCGCGGTCGAGATCGTCGTTGATTATGACGAAATCATATTCCTTCCAGTGCTCGATCTCGTTGCGGGCGTTCTTCAGACGCGTCTCGATCACCGATTCCTGGTCCTCGGCGCGGCGCTTCAGCCGGGCCTTCAATTCCTTCATCGAGGGCGGCAGGATGAAGATGGAAACGATGTCGGCGCGCATCTTCTCCTTGAGCTGCTGGGCGCCTTGCCAGTCGATGTCGAACAGCATGTCGCGGCCCTGTGCCAGCGCCAGTTCGGCCGGTTCACGTGGCGTTGCATAGCAATTGCCATGCACTTCGGCCCATTCGAGCAGTTCGTCGGAATCGCGCAGTCGCTCGAATTCGCGCATGGTGCGGAAGTGATAATGGACGCCCTCGATCTCGCTGCCGCGGCGCGGCCGCGTGGTGACGGAGACCGATAGTTCGAGGCTGGAATCGCTTTCCAGAAGATTGCGCGCGATCGTCGACTTGCCGGCACCGGACGGCGACGACAGCACGAGCATCAGACCCCGGCGGCGAATGCGGGAGCCCAAATCCTTAGCAACCATCGGCTCCTTGGCGACCATCAGGGTTACTCCAGATTCTGGACCTGTTCGCGAAACTGATCGACGACCGCCTTCAGCTCAAGCCCGATGGCAGTGACCGTAGCGGCGTTCGACTTTGAACACAGCGTATTCGATTCGCGGTTGAATTCCTGCGCCAGAAAATCGAGCTTGCGGCCGATAGCGCCGCCGCCAGCCAGCAGCACCCGGCCGGACGCCACATGCGTCTTCAACCGATCGATCTCCTCACGGATGTCGGCCTTGGTGGCCAAGAACGCCGCTTCCATATGCAACCGACCGGCGTCGAGATTAGCGGACGCGTCCATCAGCAGCCGAACCTGCTCGGCAATTCGTTCGCGTATCACCGCCGGTTCCCGCGACGGATCGGCCTCGGCGCGCAGCGTCAGCGCCTCGATGGCGTCGATATGGCCGGACAGCAGCGAGCGCAGCGCGGCGCCCTCGCCCTGGCGTGCCTGCTCTAGCCCGCCCAGCGCCACTTCGAGCGCCGATAGGATCGCGCCGTCGAGCGCCGCCCGCGCCTCTTCAGTTTCGTTGGTTTCGGGGATGTCGAGCACGCCGCGTAGTGAAAGCAGCCCGTCAGCTGTCGCAGGCGCTGCGCCGAACTGCTCCTGCAGCCGCTTGGCCAGCTCCGCCAGATCCCTCAGGAAGGCCTCGTTGACCACGGGCTGCGCCTGCTGGCCGGCGGCGCGGCCGACGGTCAGCGTTGCTTGGAAATTGCCGCGCGAGAAGCGCTTTTGCACCGTCTGTCTAACGGCCGGCTCCAGTCGCTCGAGGCCCTGCGGCAGCCGCAGCCTCACCTCGACGCTCTTGCCGTTGACCGACTTGACCTCCCAGGCGATCGACGTGCCGTCGTGTTCGGCGACGGCCCGTGCAAAACCGGTCATGCTCTGCAAATTCATGATGCCCTTGCAACCCCTTGGCGCATAACCCCGGAAGCGGTTCCGGCCAGATCATACGCGGTTTCAAAATGCTGGAGCGCCTCTTCGCGCCGAATCGGACGCAAGGCGCTCCGGATCAAAAAAACGACACGTCCCTGCCGTCAAACGGATCGGAGGGACGATCCAAGAACCGTTCGGCGCTATTGCGCCGTTCCTGTATCGCCGTCCACCGGCGCATCGGTCTGACCTTCCACCTTGGCAGCGTCGGCTTTGGCAGCGCCGGCCTTGGCGGCTTCATCGGCCAGCTTCTTCTGCAGCGCCCGGTAGCGAGCGACGTTCTCGTTGTGCTCGGCGAGCGTCGGCGCAAAGACGTGACCGCCGGTGCCGTCAGCGACGAAATAAAGATCGTCTGTCTTCGACGGGTTGGCCACCGCTTCCAGCGCCGCACGGCCGGGATTGGCGATCGGCGTCGGCGGCAGGCCGTTGATCAGATATGTGTTGTAGGGCGTCGGCTTCTTGATGTCCGACTGATAGATCGGGCGGTCGGCCGGTTTGCCCTTACCGCCGAAGAGGCCGTAGATGATGGTTGGATCCGACTGCAGCCGCATGCCCTTGGCCAGCCGGTTGAGGAAGACGGCGGCGACCCGTGAGCGTTCGTCGCCCTTTCCCGTCTCCTTCTCGACAATGGAAGCCAGGATGACGAACTCATCGACACTGGCCAGAGGCAGATCGGGAGCGCGCCGCTGCCAGACGTCCTCGACCAGCTTCTTCTGATCCGCCAAAAGCTTGTCGACCATCTGCTGGCGTGTCGCGCCGCGCGTGAAGCGCAACGTGTCGGTAGCAAGGCTGCCCTCGGGTGGAATGGTCGCCGGCATATCGCCGTCAAGCGCTGCCTGCTCGGCGATGCGCTGCAGCGCCTGCTCGACGGTCAGTCCCTCGGGGACGGTCAGCGAATACATCACCGACTTGCCGCTCTTCAGCAGCTCCATAATGTCGCGCATGGAGGCCTGCGGCTTGATCTCGTATTCGCCGGCCTTCAGCGCGGCGTCATTGCCAAAGGCACGCACGCCAAGGCGGAAGATGCGCGCGTCGCTGATCAGTCCGCGCCGCTCGAGCTGGTCGGCAATTTCTTGGACGCCGGTGTTCGGCTTGACCAGGAAGGTGTCGGCATTGGCCGACGGGCCGGGCTCGTTGAATTCCTGCTTGCCGAAATACAATGCAAAGCCGGCCGCCAGAACCATCAACATCACCAGGGAGATGACGAAGTTCATGAACACGACGAACTGGCTGCGCGAGGCGCGCGAGCGCTTGGGCGGCGGCGTGCCGGCTTCAGGCCGCAACGCCTCGCTGGCCGTTTTCGGCACGATCGGACCCGACGGTACGGGCCGCTGCCCTAATTCCCCGTTGTCCGCCGAATTTGTGCTCATGGCGCCCTACCGTTTGATCTTGCAGCGAATCCCCTTGGGCAGAGTAGGGGCGAATATGGCAAAATTGACGACATGTGCGTGCCGTGCCGGTCGGCGCACAAGTCAGCCATTGTAGCGCTGGAAGACCAGCGAGGCGTTGGTGCCGCCGAAGCCAAAGGAGTTGGACAGCGCCACGTCAACCTGGCGGGCACGCGGTTTATGCGGCACCAGGTCGATCGCCGTTTCACGCTCCGGGTTGTCGAGGTTGATGGTGGCCGGCGCGATGTTGTCCCGGATAGCGAGGATCGAAAAGATCGCCTCGGCGGCGCCCGCCGCACCCAGAAGATGGCCTATCGACGACTTGGTCGACGACATCGATATTTTCGACGCGGCGTTGCCGACCAGCCGCTCGACGGCGCCGAGCTCGATCGTGTCGGCCATGGTCGAAGTGCCGTGCGCATTGATGTAGTCGACGTCTGCGGGCGTCAGCTTGGCCCGGTTCAGCGCCGCGACCATGCAGCGAAAAGCGCCGTCGCCATTTTCGGCCGGCGCAGTGATGTGATAGGCATCGCCGGTCAGACCGTAACCGGTTACCTCGGCATAGATCTTGGCGCCGCGCGCCTTGGCGTGCTCCAGCTCTTCCAGAATGACGACGCCGGCGCCTTCGCCCATGACGAAGCCGTCACGGTCGCGATCATAGGGACGCGACGCCGTCTCCGGAGCGTCGTTGCGGTCGGTGGACAGTGCACGGCAAGCAGCGAAACCGGCGATCGACAGCCGCGTCACCGGCGCTTCGGCGCCGCCTGCGACCATCACGTCGGCATCGCCCCACATGATCAGCCGGGCGGCATCGCCGATGGCGTGCGCGCCGGTGGAGCAAGCGGTGACGACGGCGTGGTTGGGGCCTTTCAGCCCATGCCGGATCGAAACCTGGCCGGAGACGAGATTGATGATCTGGCCGGGGATGAAGAACGGACTGATGCGGCGCGGTCCGCGCTCCTTGAGGATCATCGCGTTCTCGGCGATGCCTTCGATGCCACCGATGCCGGAGCCGATCAGCACGCCAGTGGCGCACTGCTCCTCGTGCGTTTTCGGCGTCCACCCCGAATCCTTCAGCGCCTCGTCGGCGGCTGCGATCCCGTAAAGGATGAAGTCGCCGATCTTGCGCAATTCCTTCGGCTCGAGAACGGCCTCGGGATTGAAGGTGGCGTTCTCGCCATTGCCGCGCGGAATGACGTGGGCAACCTTGCAGGCAAGATCCTCCACCTCGAACTCGGTGATACGCTTGGCTGCGCTGCGGCCGGTCAGAAGCTCCTTCCAGCTATGCTCGAAGCCCATGCCGAACGGCGAAAGCAGCCCAAGGCCCGTGACGACGACACGCCTCATCGCAGGTCCTCCTCGGTGATGACTGCAAATAGCGTCAGGCCGAAGCCTTGTCGATGTACTTCACTGCATCGCCAACAGTCAGGATGGTTTCGGCCGCATCGTCCGGAATCTCGACGCCGAACTCTTCTTCGAACGCCATGACGAGCTCGACCGTGTCGAGGCTATCCGCGCCCAGATCATCGATGAAGCTCGCCTGCTCCGTCACCTTGTCGGCATCGACGCCAAGGTGCTCGATAACGATCTTCTTGACGCGCTCTGCGGTGTCACTCATTTGGGCATCCTCGTCTTTTGTTTGTCTGTCTTCGTTAGCGGGCAGAATGCCGCTAATCAAGCTGAAAGATGGTCCTGCCGGAAACGCAATGGCACCGGACCGGTTTTTGCCCGAACCGCCGGGTTGCGGGCCGCATTACACGAAAATCGGCCTGGGTCCAAGGCGAAAAGGGGTGTTTTCCCGCAACCGTCAAATCATCGCCATGCCGCCATTCACGTGAATAGTCTGGCCGGTGACATAGGCAGCTTCGTTGGACGCGAGGTAGGCGACGGCGGAAGCGACTTCGGCGCCGGTGCCCATGCGCCGGGTCGGGATCGCCGCCATGATCGCCTCTTTCTGCTTATCGTTGAGCTTGTCGGTCATCGCCGATTCGATGAAGCCAGGGGCGACGCAGTTGACGGTGATGTTACGGGTGGCGATCTCCTGCGCCAGCGACTTGGAAAAGCCGATCATGCCGGCCTTGGAAGCGCAATAATTGGTCTGGCCGGGATTGCCGGTGACGCCGACGACCGAGGTAATGTTGATGATGCGGCCGTGCCGGCGCCGCATCATCGGATGGGTGAGTTCGCGGGTCAGCCGGAACACGGCGGTCAAGTTAACTTCAAACACGCTATCCCAGTCGGCGTCCGCCATGCGCACGAACAGCCCGTCCTTGGTAATGCCGGCGTTGTTGACGAGAATGTCGACGCCTTCGAGATCGGCCTCGGCCTTCTGGCCGAGCGCCTTGACCTCGTCGCGGTTCGAAAGGTTCGCTGGGAACAGCTTGACTCGGTCGCCGAGCTCGGCGGCCAGCATCTCCAGCTTTTCGACGCGGGTGCCATGCAGCCCGACGATGGCACCCTGCGCATGCAACACCCGGGCGATCGCCTCACCGATGCCTCCCGACGCGCCTGTGACGAGCGCCTTGCGGCCAGTCAATTCGAACATATCCTATCCTCTTCTCGAATTCGGAAGCCGGCGACTTCGATTATCTGTAGACGTCGCCGCGGTGCCCGATCGTTACCACCAGAATGACGAGCCGGCTGTCCTGCACATCGCAGATAATGCGGTAATCCCCAACCCGATACCTCCAGAAGGTCGCCAAAGGCCCCTTCAGCGGCTTGCCGGCCTCACGCGGATTGTCGAGACCCGCAATGCGGTTTTCAATGAAGTCCCGGATGCGGTGACGTGTCTGCGGATCAAGTTTTTCAACAAATTTACGCGCCGAGCGGGCATATTCAAGCGTCCAAGCCACGCCAGAAGTCCTCGCTCTTCACGACCTCCTCCTCGCCGCTCCTGATCCGCTCTAGGACCTCGGCCGCAAGATAATAGTCCTCCACGTCCTCCAGACCGCGTTCGATAAGTTCGCGCAGATAATAGGCCTTGCTGCGGCCGGTCCTAGCGGCGAGAAAATCCAGGCGCTCTTCGATTTCGGGCGCAAGGCGAATCGAGGTCGGCATGGCGATCTCCAATGAATACATGTATTCATATATCGCCGCAGAGGTGGAAATTCAAGCCCAGGTCAGCTAAGCGCCGCCAGCGCGACCTCGACATCGGCCGGCGTGCCAACGGCGGCAGTGGCTATATCGCGATTGATGCGCCTCGCCAGTCCCGACAGCACCTTGCCGGCGCCCACCTCGTAAAGCGTCGCAACGCCATTCGCGCCGAACCACTCCACCGTTTCACGCCAGCGCACGCGGCCGGTCACCTGTTCGACCAGGCGGCGGGCGATTGCGTCCGGATCGCTGGACGGGGCGACCGACACATTGGAGACCAAGGGCACCAACGGCGCGTTCTTCGTCACCCCGGCCAGCGCCGCGCGCATGATCTCGGCCGCCGGTGCCATCAGCGCCGAATGGAAAGGCGCGGAGACCTGCAGCATCAGCGCCCGCTTGGCGCCCTTTTCCGTGCACAGCTTCGCCGCCAGTTCGACCGCCGCCCTGGCGCCGGAAATCACCAGCTGGCCGCCGCCATTGTCGTTGGCGATCTGGCAAACTGAACCTTTGGCCGCTTCAGCGCAGGCGTCTTCGACATCGGCCTGTTCCAGCCCGATGATCGCCGCCATGGCGCCTTCACCGGCCGGCACAGCCGCCTGCATGGCATTGCCGCGGATACGCAAGAGCCGGGCGGCATCGGCGACCGAAACGAAACCGGCGGCGGCAAGTGCCGAATACTCGCCGAGCGAATGGCCGGCGACATAGGCGACCTTGTCCTTCAGCGAGAAGCCGCGCGATTCCAGCGCCCGGATTGCGGCAAGTGATACAGCCATCAGCGCCGGCTGGGCATTGGCAGTCAGTGTCAGGGTCTCTTCCGGCCCTTCCCAGATCAGTTTCGACAGGTTTTCGCCAAGCGCGTCGTCAACCTCTTCGAAGATCTTCCGCGATTCCGGAAAGGCGTCGGCGAGATCCTTGCCCATGCCGACCGCCTGGCTGCCCTGTCCCGGAAAGGTGAATGCGATGGCCATCTGTGGCTCCCAAGCGCTGATTTTTCCTGCCTGTGACGCAAGGCGGGCGGGCAAGTCAAGTCCGCCAGCGACCCAACCCGGCCGGCTCCGGCTCGGCATCACTGGCCGAGTGCCTGTTCCAAAAGGCTTTTTGTCGATCACTCATGATGAAAATCGCTCACGATTCGTTTGCTGGCTCTTCTTATTTTAGCCACAGGCGCTAGCTTTTCGTGACATATCGATGACAGCTCAGTGACGCTTTTGTGTATGGTCGGGGGAATTGTAAGTTGGCAAGGACTAGGAAAGGCGCCGGCAGAGCCGCGCCACAGTTTCTGGAAGGCGATCCGGCCACCGGCTATCTGCCAGGCCGGAAATGGCCTGTTATCCGCTATGGGCTCGTCAGTCTGCTCGCGGCCGCTGTCCTGGTGTTTGCGATCGAGCTGATCGTGCGCGGCGATTTTGCCGGCACCGTCGCCTTCTTCCTGCAGCCTTTCAAGCCGGGCTGGACCACCATCATCATTTTCGCGTTGATCCTGATCGGTCTCGACGCCGTGCTCGGCCGCAGTCACCAGAGTCTGATGATCGTCGCGCCGCTGACATTGGTGCTTGCCTTTGTCGGCCACCAGAAGTCGCTTTATCTGGGCGATCCGCTCTATCCGACCGATTTCCTCTATGCCCGACAGATCGTCGCGCTGATGCCACTCCTGGTGCGCGATCGCCCGGGAACCGCCCTCGCCTTGGCGGTTGGTATCATTGGCGGCCTGTCGCTGCTCGTCTATGGCTGGCGGCTATGGCGCCGCCGGGTACCGGCGCTCAGCCGTAAGGGCCGCCTTGCCCGACTGACGTTGACGGTGCCGCTGCTCGCCTTCTTCGTCTCGATCATGGATTACGCGACCTTCTCGTGGACGCGTGACCGGTTGCAGATCATCCCGATCATGTGGGATCAGAAGGAAAACTACGCCTCCAACGGCTTCGCGCTCGCCTTCGCGCTCAACGTGCCGATGGCCCATGTCTCGGCGCCTGCGGGCTATTCCGACAAGTCGATCGCAGCGATCGACAGGCCCGACGTGACGGCATCGGTACCGGCCGAGAAGCCCGACATCATCATCGTCATGAGCGAATCCTTCTGGGATCCGACCGAGTTGCCCGGCGTCGCCATCACGCCCGATCCGATTCCCAATGTGCGGGCGCTGCGCTCGGGCTCGATGTTCTCGCCCGAATTCGGCGGCATGACCGCCAATGTCGAGTTCGAGGCACTGACCGGCTTTTCCAACGCCTTCCTGCCGGCCGGAAGCATCCCCTACCAGCAATATGTCCGCGCGCCCGTGCCGTCGATGGCGACGTTCCTGAAGAGCCAGGGCTATGAAACGCGCGCCATCCATCCGGGCACGAGCTGGTTCTGGAATCGCACACCCGTCTATGCGGATTTCGGCTTCGACGACTTCAAGTCGGAAGAAAACCTGCCGTACCTCGAAAAGCGCGGGCCGCTGGCCTCGGACGCAGCGATGACCGACGAGATTATCCGCGAGGCTGACGCCACCGACGATCCGGTCTTCCTCTTCGCCGTCAGCCTGCAGAACCACGGCCCCTACGAGCCGAATCGCTACTACAATCCGACCCACAAGGTGCAGGCGCCGACCAGCCAGTGGGCGAAGGATTCGCTGCTGAGCTTTACGGAGGGTACAGCCGACGCCGACAAGGGCCTCGGGCGCCTTGTCGAATGGGCGAAGAACCGCCGGCGCCCGACGGTCATCGCCTTCTTCGGCGACCATCTGCCGCCGCTCGGTCCTGTTTATGTCGAGACCGGCTTCCTCAAGGACAATGTTGCGCCGCGCAAAGAGCCGCCTGACCAAATGCTGCTGCACCACCAGACGCCGCTGATCGTATGGTCGAACCGCACTGGGCCAGCCGAGGAGATGGGCGCGGTAAGCCCTGCCTTCCTGCCCTACCATATCCTGACCACGGCCGGGATCAGCCATCCCTATTACACCGGCTTTCTCGGCCAGATGCGCGAGCATTACCGTGTCGTCGACCGCAATCTGCTATTGACGCCGGCCGGCGAGGCCACGCCGGATTGGGCGCGCAAGAAGGAAATCGACCCGGCCATTCGCGATTTCCGTCTGCTGCAATATGATATGATGTTCGGCAAGCGCCGAGCGGCGCCCGACTTCTTCCCGGAAACGGTGAATAAGCTCCCGCATACAAGCTGAAGCTGTCGCGACATGTCGTCCTGCAGCGGTGGGTTTTCGGACTCGCCCTTGCCTTGTGGTCGAATTCCTGTATAGACGCCCGCAATCTGCCGGTCCTTGCTGGGGGCTGAACGGAGGGCCGGAGGTTTTCGAAACCTTCGTGTGGGGCCAGAAGCGCTTCCGCCTCCCGTGTCTCCGCTCTCGACCGTCTCGTCATGCTCCTTTCTTCCCCGCCCCCTAGGGATCAGCGGGTCAGAGAAGTTGCAGAGGCTTTTGCCGCCGGGAACCGGGAGAGAAACGAAGAAAGGCTTGAGAACAATATGGCTCTTTATGAACATGTGTTTCTTGCCCGGCAGGACCTCTCGCAGCAGCAGGTCGATGCGCTTGTCGAACAGTACAAGGGTGTCATCTCAGCGAATGGCGGGTCCGTCGGCCGGGTCGAAAACTGGGGACTGAAGTCCCTCACCTACCGGGTCAACAAGAACCGGAAGGCATACTACACGCTGATGGACATTACCTGCCCGCCGGCTGCGCTCAACGAGATGGAGCGCCAGATGGGCCTGTCCGAGGATGTGCTGCGCTTCCTCACCATCAAGGTCGATGCGCATGAGGAAGGCCCGTCGGCGATGATGCAGAAGCGCGAAGAGCGCTCGGAACGCGGCGGCTTCGGTGATCGTGACCGCGGCCCGCGCTCGTTCGGCGACCGCGATCGCGGCGACCGTGGCGATCGTCCGCCGCGCAGCTTCGGTGGCGACGCTGGTGCAGACCGTGGTCCGCGCCGTCCGCGCGAAGGCGTTGAAGGGAGTGCAGAATAATGGTCGACATCAATCAGATCCCGACCCGGCGCCCGTTCCACCGCCGCCGCAAGACCTGCCCGTTCTCCGGTGCAAACGCGCCCAAGATCGACTACAAGGACGTACGTCTTCTGCAGCGCTACATTTCCGAGCGCGGCAAGATCGTGCCGTCGCGCATCACCGCCGTCAGCCAGAAGAAGCAGCGCGAACTCGCCAAGGCGATCAAGCGCGCCCGCTTCCTCGGCCTGCTGCCCTACGTGGTTCGCTAACACTCTTCAGCGGGCGGTTCGCCGCCCGCTTTTCCCACGGCGACGGGCGCCGCAGGGTTGCCATCAAATCCCGGGTTGAGGTGATACCTCTAACTGCCGCGACAGGCAGGACAGCGACATAGGCGGCGACGCCCTCAGCTTCCTGACCTGTTCCAGACAATTCGGCGTCGATGCCAGTGATTGGCGCCCAGACGAAGGAACAAAACCATGGACGTCATTCTTCTCGAGCGTGTATCCCGCCTCGGCCAGATGGGCGATACCGTCAAGGTCAAGGATGGATTCGCCCGCAACTTCCTGCTGCCGCAGGGCAAGGCGCTGCGCGCCAACGAAGCCAACAAAAAGAAGTTCGAAGGCCAGCGCGCCCAGCTCGAAGCCCGTAACCTCGAGCGCAAGTCCGAGGCCACGCAGGTTTCGGAAAAGCTCGACGGCAAGAGCTTCATCGCCGTGCGTTCGGCAGGCGAGACCGGCCAGCTCTACGGCTCGGTATCGACCCGCGACATCGCCGAGCTGCTGACCGCGGAAGGCTTCTCGGTTAACCGCAACCAGATCCTGCTTAACCAGCCGATCAAAACCATCGGCCTTACCAATGTGGCGATCGCGCTACATCCCGAAGTTGAGGTCACCATCACGCTCAACATCGCCCGCACGGCCGATGAAGCCGAGCGCCAGGCCAAGGGCGAGACGCTGACCACCGCCGAAGCTATCTATGGCGAAGACATCAACGACAATGCGCGCCCGGATAACTTCTTCGACCCCAATGCCGAGTTCGAAGGCGGCGAAGACAACGGCTGATTGCACCTCATAGGGCGTCGGCGCGACGCCCTAAACAATTTCGTCGGCTCCAGTCATTTCTGGACCAATGCCCGGGCGCCTCGCCCGGGCATTTTTGTGCCAACAGGAACTTTTCGAAACCCTATATGTTGATGCAGAATAGGACAGCTTGTCTGACCGAGAGGGGACAATTGGTCATGAATATTCTGTTGAAACGCGTTCTCGACCGGCTGGTGCGCACCGGCAATCTCAAAGTCACGGGACCGAAGGGCTACTCGGTGATGTTCGGCGACGGCAGCGGCGAGCCAGTGCACATGCACATCAAGACGGCGCATGCCGAGCGCGCCATCACCTTCGATCCGATGCTTGCAGTGCCGGAAGCCTATATGGACGGTGAACTCGACATACTCGAGGGCGGCGTGCTGGGGGTCATGCGCATCGCCTTCCAGAACATGGGTAGCGGCGGCATCGATGCCACCTGGTCGAAAGCGATCGAGGGCCTGCGCCACGCCTTCCGCCGCCTGCAGCAGATCAACACGGCGGCGCGCGCGCGCCGTAACGTGCAGCGCCACTACGATCTGTCGGGCGACCTCTACCGGCTCTTCCTCGACGAGGACATGCAGTACTCCTGCGCCTATTTCGAGCAGCCGGACATGACGCTCGATGAGGCGCAGGCCGCCAAAAAGCGCCACATCGCCGCCAAGCTCAGGCTGAAGGCCGGCCAAACCGTGCTCGACATCGGTTCCGGCTGGGGCGGGCTCGGTCTCTATCTCGCCAAGTCCTTCGACGTGGACGTGCAAGGCGTGACGTTGTCGACCGAGCAGCATGGCGTCGCCACCGACCGGGCACATGCGCAAGGTCTGGAAAACCGCGTGCATTTCGAATTGAGGGATTATCGCGAGCTCAACGAGCGCTTCGACCGGATCGTCTCGGTCGGCATGTTCGAGCATGTCGGCGTCAACCACTTCCGCACCTTCTTCGACAAATCGGCGACGCTGTTGAAGCCGGACGGCGTCATGCTGCTGCACACGATCGGCCGCTCCGGCGTGCCGTGGGCAACCAGCGCCTTCATCCGCAAGTATATCTTCCCGGGCGGCTACATCCCTGCGCTATCCGAAGTGATGCCGGCGATCGAGAAGTCGGGCCTCGTCGTCACCGACATCGAAATCCTGCGGCTGCATTATGCCGACACGCTTAAGCATTGGGGCGAGCGCTTCGCTGCCAATCGCGACAAGGCCAAGGTGATATACGACGAGCGTTTCTGCCGCATGTGGGAGTTCTATCTGGCGGCCTCTGAAGCCGCCTTCCGCTGGCAGGACCTGGTGATCTTCCAGATCCAGATTGCCAAGAAGAACGATACTTTGCCGATGACGCGCGACTACATGGCCAAATGCGAGAAGGCGCTGGAGATGCGCGACATGGGGCATCGCCCAAAAGCCCCTGCCGCCAAGCCCGCGCGGCGCCGCAAGGTGGCGGATACGGAATAGACTTCCGGCGATTTTCGCCATTGCCGCTTGCCATCGCTGGCCCGCACGCTGAAAAAGGTCTCGCTGTCGCCGCGAGACCTTTTTTCATGACCTATCTCATCTACATCGTTGCAGCCCTTGCCGAGATCGCCGGCTGCTTTTCGATCTGGGCGTGGTGGCGGCTGGAAAAGTCTGCGCTGTGGCTAGCGCCAGGCTTGGCCTCGCTCGCCCTGTTCGGCTTCCTGCTGGCGCTGGTCGACATCGGTGCGGCGGGCCGCGCTTATGCCGCTTATGGCGGCATTTACATCGCCGCCTCGCTCGGATGGCTGTGGCTGGTGGAGGGCGTGCGCCCCGATCGCTGGGACCTCGCCGGTGCAGCGCTCTGCATCGTTGGTGCGTGGGTCATCCTGCTCGCGCCTCGGGGGGCATGAGCCATGGAACTGCCTATCCCGCTTCGACAGGGCGTCGAGCGCCTCCTCGAGAAAGTGCCGCTGCCGGCGCTGAAGCAAGCGGCAAGAACGCTGTCGGACCGCTACCGCGCCGAGCTGCGCGACGGCCGGCTGCACATGGCCGAGGAGATGGCGGTCAAGGCCTACCTGGCAACGCGGCTGCCGGCAACCTACGCCGCCGTCCGTGCCAGTCTGGATGCGGTCAGCGAGGCGAGGCCCGATTATGCGCCGAAAACCCTGCTCGACGTCGGAGCCGGCCCTGGTACGGTGATTTGGGCCGCGCTCGATCTCTGGCCTGACCTCGAGCAGGCGGTGCTGATCGAGGCGAGCGCCGCAGTGCGCCGGGTCGGCGAGGTTCTTGCCGCTGAGGCGATGACGGCCAGGATTGCCTGGCGGGCCGGCGATGTCACAGTCGACCTTGCCGATCTCAAGCCGGCCGATCTGGTCACCTGCGCCTACGTGCTGGACGAGATCGCTCCGGCGTCGCTGCCAAAACTCATCGACCGGCTCTGGCATCTGACCGACGACACGCTGCTGGTCGTCGAGCCGGGTACGCCGGCCGGATGGCAGCGCATCCTTGCAGTGCGCCGGCACCTGATCGAGGCGGGCGCGCATGTGCTTGCGCCTTGCCCGCATGAGGCGCCCTGCCCGCTCGCGGCGCCCGACTGGTGCCATTTTTCGCGCCGTGTCGCGCGTTCGCGCCTGCACCGACTGGCCAAGGATGCCGACGTGCCATGGGAGGACGAAAAATTCATCTATGTCGCCGCCTCGCGGCAGCCCGCCCCTTCCCGCTCGGCGCGCGTGATCGCGCCGCCGAAATCGGGTTCCGGCAAGGTTTTGCTGAAACTCTGCGAAAAGGACGGGCGCGCCGGTGAAAAACTGTTCACCAAGCGCGACGGCGAGATGTTCAAGGTGGCGCGGCGACTGGACTGGGGGGACACAATCTAATCTCGCGTCGATTCCTGATGCAGCTTCCTCCTCTTCGATTTTGTTCTTGCTTTGTTCAACGCGTCGCGTAGAATCGCAACCTTGCCGTGTCAAATGGAATCAGAGCCCGGGAATTCTGTCCTGTGGACGGTTTGCCGTTCCTGTGAACAGCGGGCATCAACGCTGTTTGAGCGCGAGTGATGCATATAAGTCAGCACCGGCTTTTCCTCGTTCTGTTATCGAGAGGCCGGGATCGAAATCGGGGACATCATGGCAGAAGCAGCGCGAAAATTCGGCGTAGCGGAAACACCGCTCTATCGCGAGGCGCCGAACAACATCGAAGCCGAGCAGGCGCTGCTTGGCGCCATCCTGGTCAACAACGACGCCTTCTACCGCGTCTCCGACTTCCTCAAGTCAGGCCATTTCTACGAGCCTTTGCATAGAAAGATATTCGAGGTCGCCGCCGAGCTCATTCGCATGGGCAAGGTGGCGACGCCGATCACGCTGAAGACCTTCCTGCCCGCGGACGAGAAGGTCGGCGACATGACGGTTGCGCAGTATGTCGTGCGGCTGGCCGTCGAGGCGGTCACCGTCGTCAACGCCGCCGATTACGGTCGCGCAATCTACGATCTCGCTACGCGACGCGCACTGATCACCGTCGGCGAAGACATGGTCAATATCGCCTATGACGCGCCGGTCGACATGTCGCCGGGCGAACAGATCGAGGACGCCGAGCGGCGCCTGTTCGAACTGGCTGAAAACGGCCGCTACGATGGTGGTTTTGAGAGTTTTTCCGATGCGTTGAAGAATGCCGTCGACATGGCCAGTGCCGCCTATATGCGCGACGGTCACCTGTCGGGAATTGCCACCGGCCTGCGCGATCTCGATAACCGCATGGGCGGCTTGCAGCCATCGGATTTGATCATCATCGCCGGCCGCCCGGGCATGGGCAAGACGTCGCTGGCCACCAACATCGCGTATAACATCGCTGCCGCCTATGAACCTGCACAGCAGGCCGACGGCTCCGTCAGGGCGGCCAATGGTGGTGTGGTCGGCTTCTTCTCGCTCGAAATGTCGTCGGAGCAGTTGGCCACCCGCATCATCTCCGAGCAGACAGAAATCCCATCGTCGAAGATCCGACGTGGCGATTTGACCGAAGCCGATTTCGGAAAGCTTGTCGCGTACACCCAGGAGAACCACAAGCGTCCGCTGTATATCGACCAGACAGGCGGTATATCGATTGCCCAGCTTGCGGCTCGCGCTCGTCGCCTCAAGCGCCAGCGCGGGCTGGATTTAATGGTCATCGACTACATCCAGCTCATGCAGGGCTCGTCCGCCAAAGCGTCGCAGAATCGTGTCCAGGAAATCACCGAGATCACCACCGGGCTGAAGGCGCTTGGCAAGGAACTGTCGGTGCCGATCATCGCGCTTTCCCAGCTCTCGCGTCAGGTCGAAAGCCGCGACGACAAGCATCCTCAGCTGTCCGACTTGCGCGAATCGGGCTCGATCGAACAGGACGCCGACGTGGTGCTGTTCGTTTACCGCGAGGAATATTACATAAAAAACAAGGAGCCGGAGAAAGGCACGCCAGAGCATCTTACCTGGGAAGCCAAGATGGCCGAGGTTCAAGGCAAGGCCGAAGTGATCATCGCCAAGCAGCGCCACGGGCCGACCGGCACTGTCAGCCTTGCCTTCCAGGGCGAATTCACCCGCTTCTCCGACCTCGCCGAGGAGCATCATCTGCCGGACAGGTTTGAGTGACCTCTTGATACAGGTCTCACTCCGCCTCATCTCGCCAAGCTACCTGCCGTTTACCCCGGCCAAACATCAAACGGCATCAGCCTGATGGCCAAGTCCCGCGTCCAGTTCATCTGCCAAAATTGCGGTTCGGTGCATCAGCGCTGGGCCGGCAAATGCGATGCTTGCGGCGAGTGGAATACGCTGGTCGAGGAAGGCACGTCCGGCGGTATCGGCTCGGGTCCGGCCAACACGCGCAATGCACGCAAGGGCCGCGCCGTGGTGCTCACGACTTTGTCCGGCGATATCGAGGATGCGCCGCGCATCGTCTCCGGCATCGGTGAACTCGACCGCGCCACCGGCGGCGGCTTCGTGCGCGGCTCGGCCCTGCTGGTCGGCGGCGATCCGGGGATCGGCAAGTCGACGCTGTTGACCCAGGCGGCCGCGGCCCTCGCCGCAAAGGGCCACCGCATCGTCTATGTCTCGGGCGAAGAGGCCATCGCCCAGATCAGGCTGCGCGCTCAACGGCTCGGCGTCGCCGACACGCCGGTGGAACTGGCGGCCGAGACCAATGTCGAGGACATCCTGGCCACAATTGCCGACGGCAAGCGGCCGGACCTGGTGATCCTCGATTCGATCCAGACCTTGTGGACCGACATGGCCGATTCGGCGCCCGGCACCGTCACCCAGGTGCGCGCCGCCGCCCAGGCGATGATCCGCTATGCGAAATCCACAGGGGCGGCGATCGTGCTCGTCGGCCACGTCACCAAGGAAGGCCAGATCGCCGGGCCGCGCGTCGTCGAGCATATGGTCGACGCCGTGCTCTATTTCGAAGGCGAAGGCGGTCACCACTACCGCATCCTGCGCACGGTCAAGAACCGCTTCGGGCCGACCGACGAGATCGGTGTCTTCGAAATGTCTGATATGGGCCTGCGCGAGGTCGCCAACCCGTCCGAGCTTTTTCTCGGCGAACGCCATGCGAAAGCGCCGGGCGCGGCGGTTTTCGCCGGCATGGAAGGCACCCGTCCGGTGCTGGTCGAAATCCAGGCGCTGGTGGCGCCGTCGTCGCTTGGCACGCCTCGCCGCGCCGTCGTCGGCTGGGACGGCGCCCGGCTGTCGATGATCCTCGCCGTTCTCGAAGCCCATTGCGGGGTCCGCTTTGGTACCCACGACGTTTATCTCAATGTTGCTGGCGGCTACCGCATCTCGGAGCCGGCCGCCGATCTGGCGGTAGCGGCCGCACTGGTTTCATCGCTCACCGGTCTTGCCCTTCCGGCCGATTGCGTCTATTTCGGCGAAATCAGCCTTTCGGGCGCCGTGAGGCCGGTTGCACACGCGCAGCAGCGCCTAAAGGAAGCCGAAAAGCTGGGTTTTGGAAGCGCGGTTCTGCCCTTGGGCAGCGAGGAACTTGCCGGGGGGATAGGGGCCGGCGCTTTCCAGCCCACCGAGCTTGCCGATCTCGTGGCGCGCATAGCCGGCTCACGGCGCAGCCGTGCCGACGAGCAAGAGTGACGCGGCTCATGAAGTGGGGCAAAAAGACATGCCGATTACGCTGCTTGACGGAATTCTCGTCGGCTTCACCTTGGTTTCGGCGATGCTCGCCATGGTTCGCGGCTTTTCGCGCGAGGTCCTCTCCATCATCTCCTGGATAGCGGCAGCGGCGGCGGCGTTCTTCCTCTACAAACCGGTCCTGCCTTACGTTCAGCCCTATGTCGATAATGAGAAGATCGCCATGGTGGCCGCCGCCGGCATCGTCTTCATCATCGCGCTGATCGTGGTTTCCGTCATCACCATGAAGCTGGCCGACTGGATCATCGATTCCAGGATCGGTGCGCTCGACCGCACACTCGGTTTCCTTTATGGCGCAGCGCGCGGCATTCTGGTCGTCGCGGTGGCGCTGCTGTTCTTCAACTGGCTGGCCGGCGCCAAGGCTCCCGGCTGGATCGCTAACGCCAAGTCGCGGCCGCTGCTCGAATCGGTCGGAGCCAAGCTCGAAAGCCTGCTGCCCGAGGATCCGGAAAACGCGATCCTCAACAGGCTCAATCCTAGCCAGCCGGTACCCGAGACCGGCGCCGAGACGCCCCCGGCGGCCGACGCACCCGCGGCAGACGCGCCGGCAACCGGCGACGATGCTCCGGCGCCCGACAACAGCGGAACCGACGCGCCACCGGCCGACAATGCACCGGCCAACCCGGCGCCGGCAAACTGACGATCATGTGAAAGCCGCAAACTCTACGTTGCTCTCAAGCAGTCATCACACTATATAGCGACTTTAGCGGAGCTGAAGATGGCAGACGCAGACGACGTGCTTTCCGCCGAAGCCGACGATCATTTCCATGATGAATGCGGTGTGTTCGGTATTTTCGGCCGGCAGGACGCCGCGGCTATCGTCACGCTTGGCCTGCATGCGTTGCAGCATCGCGGCCAGGAAGCGGCCGGCATCGTTTCTTATGACGGCAGCCAGTTCCATGTCGAACATCATGTCGGCCTGATCGGCGACACCTTTACCAAGCAGCGCGTCATCGACAGCCTGCAAGGCAACCGCGCCATCGGTCACACGCGCTACGCCACTACGGGCGGCGCCGGCCAGCGCAACATCCAGCCGTTTTTCGCCGAGCTCGCCGATGGCGGCTTCGCCGTCGCCCACAACGGCAACCTCACCAACGCCATGACCGTGCAGCGCGCGTTGCAGAAACAAGGCGCGATCTTCTCGTCGACTTCCGACACCGAGACGCTGCTGCATCTGGTCGCCACCAGCAGGGAACGCGATCTCAACTCGCGCTTCATCGATGCGGTGCGCCAGGTCGAGGGCGCCTTCTCACTGGTGGCGATGACGGCAAAGAAAATGATCGGCTGCCGCGATCCGCTCGGCATCCGCCCGCTGGTGCTCGGCGATCTCGACGGCGCCTGGATTCTGGCTTCCGAAACCTGCGCGCTCGACATTATCGGCGCGCGTTTCGTGCGCGACCTGAAGCCCGGTGAGATGGTCGTCGTCACCAGCAAGGGCATTGAGAGCCTGTTTCCTTTCGAGCCGCAGAAGACCCGCTTCTGTATCTTCGAATATGTCTATTTCGCGCGTCCCGATTCCTCGGTCGAAGGCCGCAATGTCTACGAGGTGCGCAAGCGCATCGGGGCCGAGCTGGCGCTGGAAAGCCCGGTCGAGGCCGATATCGTCGTGCCGGTGCCGGACAGCGGCACTCCGGCGGCGATCGGCTTTTCGCAAGCAGCGGGCATCCCGTTCGAGCTCGGCATCATCCGCAATCACTATGTCGGCCGAACCTTCATCCAGCCTGGCGATTCGATCCGCCACATGGGCGTCAAGCTCAAGCATAACGCCAACCGCCGCATGATCGAAGGCAAGCGCGTGGTGCTGGTCGACGATTCGATCGTGCGCGGCACCACTAGCCAGAAGATTGTGCAGATGGTGCGCGATGCCGGCGCCAAGGAAGTGCATATGCGCATCGCCTCGCCGCCGACGCGCGCCTCCTGCTTCTACGGCGTTGATACGCCGGAGAAGTCGAAGCTCTTGGCATCGCGCATGTCGGTGGAAGAGATGGCCGAGTTCATCCGCGTCGACTCGCTCGGTTTCCTCAGTATCGACGGGCTGTACCGCGCCGTCGGCGAGGCTGGCCGCGACAGTGAGCAGCCGCAATTCTGCGACGCCTGCTTCACCGGGCAATATCCGACCCGGCTTGCCGACTTCGAGGGCTCAGACAATGTGCGCACGCTGTCGCTCTTGGCTGCGGGCGGGTCGTAGGGTCTTGCTGCAACCCGCGAATTTCGCCGGTTTGCAAATTTCATCGCGATTGCTGTATCGCGTCCCCTCCGTCCTGCCTGTGATCATAGAGCGCTAACCTTCGGAGCTGCCGGTGACCCCTGCCCTCGACCTCTCCGGCCGTGTTGCGGTCGTCACCGGCGCCTCGCGCGGCATCGGCTACTTCATCGCCCTGGAGCTTGCCGCTGCCGGAGCGCATGTCATCGCGGTTGCGCGCACCGTCGGTGGGCTGGAGGAACTCGACGACCAGATCAAGGCGGCCGGTGGACAAGCCACACTGGTGCCGCTCGACCTTGCCGATATGGCCGGCATCGACCGGCTGGGCGGCGCCATCCACGAGCGGTGGGGCAAGCTCGATGTCCTCGTCGCCAATGCGGCGGTGCTCGGTGTCATCTCGCCGATCGGCCATGTCGAGGCCAAGACCTTCGAAAAGGTGATGACCATCAACGTCACCTCGACATGGCGGCTGATCCGCTCGGTCGATCCGCTGCTCAGGCTCTCCGATGCCGGCCGTGCCATCGTGCTTTCCTCCAACGCCGCCCATTCGGCACGGGCCTTCTGGGCGCCCTATGCGGCGTCGAAGGCGGCGGTCGAGACCATGATGCGTTCCTGGGCGCATGAGACGGAAAACTTGGCCCTCAGGGTCAATGCCGCCGATCCGGGCGCCACCCGCACCGCCATGCGGGCGCAGGCGGTGCCCGGCGAGGATCCGGAAACCCTGCCGCATCCCCAGGAGATCGCCAAGCGCATCGTGCCGCTGGCCAGCCCGCATCTGAAGGAAACCGGGCTGATCTTCCAGGCCAAGCACAACCGCTTTGTCGCCTACCGGCAGCCGGAGTAGGCGCATCGCGCATTTTGGCGGAAGAATTGCGCCGCCACCGACGTTGTTGGAATGCAAATATTCGCAAACGGAGGAACACCATGCGCAGACTGCTTCTCGTCACCGCCGCCGCATCGCTTGCAGCCGTTGGCGTCGCATCCTCACAGGACACGACAATGAGCTTCTTCGTCACCAGCGTCGGCTCGGGCAAGGGCGCCGATCTCGGCGGCTTAGCGGGCGCCGATGCGCATTGCGGGTCGCTCGCCGAAGCTGCCGGCGTTACCGGCAAGACATGGCGCGCCTATCTCTCGACCAGCGACACCGATGCGCGCGATCGCATCGGCAACGGACCGTGGTTCAACGCCAAGGGCGTCAAGATCGCCGATGATGTCGCTTCGTTGCATAGCGATGCCAACGCCATCACCAAGCAGACGGCACTCGACGAAAAGGGCGTAGTGATCAACGGCCGCGGCGACAAGCCCAACCGGCACGACGTGCTGACCGGCTCCAAGTCCGACGGCACGAAAATTGCCGACCAGACCTGCGGCGACTGGACGCTGAGCGGAGCGGAAGGCGCAGCGATGACGGGCCATCACGATCGCGCCGGTCTCGACGATTCGGCCGCCGCCAAATCGTGGAATTCCTCGCACGCTTCACGCGGCGGCTGCAGTCAGGAAGCGTTGAAGAGCACTGGTGGCGACGGCCTGTTCTACTGCTTTGCCGCGAACTGAGCTGTTCAAAACAAACGTAGACTAACGCGGCGGCGCCGTGGCGCCCAACCGCGCTTTCGTCTATCGCCCGGAGTTGATAGGATCGCCCGAATCCCACAGAAACGAGGAATTTCCTATGGCTTCGAGCGTAGCATTGGTCTGGTATCTGGTGATTGCCGGACCGCAAGGCGGTATGGTGGTGCTGCCCAGCACGTTCGACACCCGCGAACAATGCACTTCCGCAGTCGCTGAATATCAGAAGCAACCAACCCCTGCCGGCTGGTCGGTGCAGTGTGTGCCTAGCGCCTCGCCCTTCGCTGACGAGGGCGAAAGCGAGTAACTGGCCGCGCGCTTCAGCGGCGCGCGCTCACCGTCAGTTCCGGCCTGGCGTTGATGGTCTGGAATACCACGCAGTAGCGTTCAGTCAGTTTGAGCAGCGCATCGATGCGTTCTTGCGGTTCATCGCTGTCGAGGTTGAAATTCAGCCGGATGGCGCGGAAGCCGACCGGCGCATCTCTTGCTACACCTAAAGTGCCGCGAAAATCGAGATCACCTTCGGCCTCCACCGTCGCAGTGCCGAGCTTGAATTCCAGCGCCGTTGCCACCGCCTTCAACGTCACGCCGGCGCAAGCGACCAGCGCCTCCAGCAACATGTCGCCCGAACACAGTTCGAGCCCCGAACCGCCGGTAGCTGGATGGAGACCGGCAACGGCCAGCGCCCGGCCCGTCTCCACCTTGCAGGCGATCGATTGGTCGTCGATCGAGCCTCTGGCCCTAAGCGTGACCAGCGCGCTCGACGCGTCGTCGCGATAGGCCTCCTTGAGCGGGGCCTGCATGGCCTTCAATCCGGTGGCGTCCATGTGCAACTCTTTTCGACAGCATCTTCATCGCTCGTCACGATACTCGAATAGAACCGAGACAACCCAAACCTTCATTTCACGACATTTGGATCAGAGTGACAAGCGATCCGGGCATTGCTGCGTCATTTGTCCTTGTGCCTCTCATGCGACCTCGGGCCGCCACGCGATGATGCCATCCGTTCGAGCCCGTACCTCTGGGGTGGCCAGGCAGGTGGCGACGGCCTCGTAGCCGGGCGTGCCGGGATATGGGGCGACATGGGTTGGCGGGCTGTGATTGGCGGGGCAGAGGATGATCGCTTCGTCGCTGCCGACAGCCGCCAGGTCCAGTATCGCGCAGGAGCGTGTGAGCAGAAAAAGCGATCGACCACCGGGCCCACGGCGGCGCAGATGGGCAATCAGAGCCTCTTGGGAGGCCTGGTCCAGTCCCCGCTCGATCATGTCGACGACCAGGATAGCAGGACCTTCGGCTTCCAATCCAGCGAGCAGAGCGATCAGTGCGTCCGACACGGTGGCGCCGTCCTCAATGAGCCAGCCCAGCGTCCGATCAACCCGCGACCTGAGAGCTGGGTCGGCATCGACGCGAGCCAGAGCCGCCGCACAGCCATTCGCCAGCCGCTCCAAGCCAAGGAAGGCGGCGTCGGGCAGGGTCTCGGCCAGGCGCTGCGCCAGCCGGCTCTTCCCGCTGCCCAGCGGACCGACGATGTAGTTCAGCGGCCGGACATGTCGCAGCTCGAAGCGCTCGCCGCCCCAAGGCCAGGGAAGGTCGAAAGCGACGCTGAGCGTGGCGTCTGGCACCATCAGGCGCGCCAGTTCCCCGGCTGTGGGCGCCTCGCCTCGAGCGAGGCCATCCCGTAGGCCGGCGATCTTCTCTATGATGCCGACAAGCTTGCGTAGCCGGTCTTCGAGTACTGCCTGGTGCGCGGCCAAGGCCGGCTCCATGCCCTGAGAATCGCCTTTCGAGACCCGCGCTACCTGAGCCAGGCTGAAACCAAGCGCGCGCAGCGCCGCGATCTCGGCGGCTCGGCCCATCTCGACGGGACCGTAGGCCCGCCATCCCGCAGCGGTGCGGATCGGAGCGATCAGGCCATGCTGCTCATAGAGCCGCAGGGCTTTGGCCGAAACCCCGAGCCGGCCGGCGGCCTCGGAAGCGTTCAGGAACTGGGCGGAAGAGCTCATGAATCACCTTGTTGCTGTTGACCGCCTTTCTATCGGGCCTGCCCCAAGGGCCGAGTCAACAGGGATGTTTGCGGCAGCTCTTGTCATTGCCAAGCCCACTCGGCCAAGCCCACTCGACCGACCCTATCGGCTTCCGCCCGCCCTGCCCCAATGCAAGCCTGCCGCTGGCGCAGCGCCGCGCAGGGTTTCGCCCGTATAGCGTGTAGGATGCCTGCTGCCCGGCAGGCTCCACATTCTCGTTTTACCGCGACAACCGCCGGACATAACCAATGGCCGACATCGCCATCCTGGAAACCCGTGAAAGGGTGCTCGCCGGCATCCTGTTCACGGGGGCTGCCTACCTGATGTTTTCGATGCAGGACGCGTCGATCAAACTCCTGGTCGTCGGCATGTCCGTCTGGCAGATCATGTTCTTTCGCAGCGTGACCATCCTGATCGCCTGCGCGGCAGTTGGTGGGCGCCGCCTGTTCGAGGACACCGCGCGCTCGCCCATCGTCAAGTCGATGTTCGTGCGCAGCGCCTTCACCCTGGCGGCGTGGCTCTGCTACTACAACGCCGCCCGACATCTGCAACTGGCCGAGCTCACCACCATCTATTACGCAGCGCCGATCATCGTCACCGTGCTTTCGGTGATCATGCTTGGCGAGAAAGTGCCGCTGTTGCGCTGGCTGGCAGTTCTGATCGGCTTTGCCGGCGTCTTCGTCGCCTGCGACCCGGCCCGTCTCGGCCTGTCGATGCCGGTGCTGCTGGTGCTGGCCGCCGCCTTGCTGTGGGGCATCGCCATCGTGCTCATGCGCAAGACGGCGATGGCAGAGCGTACGATGATCCAGCTCATCCTCAACAACTTCTACTTCCTGGTCTTTTCGATGCTGCCGGCCCTGCTCTTATGGCAGATGCCCGACTGGGGTCAGGTGCTGCTTCTGATCAGCGTCGGCGCACTCGGCGGCGTCGCGCAATGCCTGCTCTTCGAAGGCATGAAACGCGCGCCGGTCTCCATTGTGGCGCCGTTCGAATACACTTCGCTGGTCTGGGCTTTCGCGCTCGGCTTCGCGATATGGGGCGACATGCCGCGTCACGAAGTGTTCCTCGGCGCAGCGCTCATCTTTGCGGCCGGCCTGCTGATCATCGGCAACGAACATTTCCGCAAGCGGTTGTAGGATGCGGGAATCCTCCTGCTGACAATACGGTATCAGGACAAGGCAGCGTAGTCTGGGTGACATGACGGGATCTCTAAGCATGCCAGGCACCATCGACACTGCCGCCGAGCGTACCCTTGGCATCGTCCTGGTTTCGGCGTCGGCAGCTGTCTTCGGCCTCACCGGCGTGTTGACCAAGTCGATCCATGCAGACCCGCTGACCATCACCTGCTGGCGCGGCTTCGTCGGCTCGATCCTGATTACCCTCTATGTACTTTGGCGCCGCCGCCGCTCCGGCAGGCGTGAAAGCCTGCGCCTCGGCTGGCGCGGCTGGCTTCTGGCAGTGGAAGGAGCGCTGGCCAGCATCGCCTTCATTTCGGCGTTCAAATTCACCTTCGTCGCCAATGTCGCGATCATCTACGCTACCGCACCCTTCGTCACCGCGCTGCTGGCGTTCGCGCTGGTTCGTGAGCGCTTCCGACTGCAGACGCTTGCCGCCGCCGCCGTGTCGCTCAGCGGTGTGGCGATCATGGTATGGTCCGGCTTCGGCACCGGTAATCTGTTCGGCGACGGGCTGGCGCTGCTGATGACGGTCGGCGCCGCGCTCTACATGATCATGGTGCGCGCTTTCCGCGACACGCCTGTGGTGTGGGCCGGTGCGGTGTCGGCATTCCTCCTGTTCGTGCTCGGCTGGTTCGTCACCGACCCGCTAGCCGTCTCGACCAGAGATGCAGTGCTGCTCATCGCCTTCGGTGCGTCTTTCGCGCTGGCCTCGATCTTGTGGACGGAGGGCGCGCGGCTCATTCCAGCGGCCGAATCCGGCCTGCTGGGTTCGGCTGAAGTGCCGTTCGCGATCCTGTTCGCCTTCCTGTTCCTGGCCGAGATCCCGCCGGCCGCCAGCATGATCGGCGGCGCCATCGTGCTCTGCGCGGTATTCGCTCATGCCGGGCGCGACTGGCATGCGGCAAGGCAGCGCGAGGCGGCGCTCTGACCTCCGAAATAAATTTACAAAGTCGTGGAACCATTATCGAGTTCAGACATTGGTGGTTCGACGGGTCACCCCCAAGTCCCCCAAACCCCTCGGCCCGTCTAACCTATAGCCGACCGCAAGGTCGGCTTTTTCTTTGCGCGCTTCAGCTTGGTAGGCCCTCCAAGACAAGGTTATCGCTGAGAAGCGCAGCCAGATCCTGCGCTGGGGGCTCGGCATCCTGGCGCAGCCGGATCGCGAACTCGGCGATGGGAACCGGCGGCAGCCCAAGGTCGCGCGGTGCCTCGACGATGCCGGAATGGGCAAAGCGCGCCGTCCGCAGCGTCAGAGCAATGCCGGCGTTTACCGCCGTGCGCAGCCCGGCCAGGCTGGCACTGCCGGCGGCGATGCGGTAGCGACGGCCGGCCTTGTCGAGTGCCGCGATCGCCGCTTCACGAAAGCCGCAATATGGATCGAGCAGTGCCAGCGGCAGCTCGTCCTGGCGTGCGGCCAAACCTCTTTGCGAACAGAGCCACATCATCGGTTCGCGGAGCACGCCGACTTCGTCCGGCGCCGGAGCCTGTCGCATGGCGATCATCAGATCGAGGAAGCCGGTTTGCAGCGCCTGCGCCAATTCGGCGGAGCGGCCGACGCGCAGTTCGATCCTGACGCGCGGATGGCTCGTGGCAAAGGCCCTGAGCAGCTCCGGTAGGCCGCTGTCGGCGAAATCTTGCGTCGTGCCTATGGCGACGCGACCGTCGGCCCGCACGCCCTTGAGTGCCAGCCACGCCTCTCGATGCACTGCCAGGATACGCCTGGCATGGCCGACCAGATCCTCGCCGGCCGGCGTCAAGCCGCGACCTCGACCCTGCGGCACCAGAAGCGGTTCGCCGACAATATCCTCAAGCCGTTGCATCTGCGTCGTCACCGCCGACGCCGAGCGGCCGACAATTGACGCCGCCTGCGCCAACGAGCCGCCATCGACGAAGGCGAGAAAGGTTTTGAGGAGGTCGGGGTCGAGCGTTTGCATGATTCGATAGTATCAAAGTGTATGTCAAAAACAATTCGATTTTCATAATGGAAGAGCGATGGCAAAGATTTCCGACGGCGAAGAGATGCCGCGTAACCCGAGGAGAAAATTGTGCCGATCATCAATGTCAGCGTCACCGGCAACCCGGATGCCGCTTTGTCCGCCGCTATCGCCGAGCAGGTGACCGAACTGACCGCTACGCATCTGCGCAAGGATGCAACGATCACAGCGGTAGCCATTTCCTATCATGACCCCGAGCACTGGTTCGCCGGTGGCAAGTCGCTGGCCGAGCATGGCACCAAGACCTTCTGGCTCGACATCAAGGTGGTCGACGGTACCAACACCAAGGTTGAGCTGGAAGCCTATCTCAAGGCGATCTTCGCAGTCTTTGGCAGCCTGCTGGGCAAGGTGCACGAAGAAAGCTACGCCTTCGTGCATGAAGTGCCGGCCGCCGCCTATGGCTATGGCGGCAAGACGCAGGAATTCCGTTTCATCAGCGGGAGATTGAAGACGGCGTGAGCCGCTGCCTTCGCTTCTCCCGATGGAGAAGGCAGAAATGAAGCCGCATTGACCTTGACCCCACTTCGTCTAGGTTCTCACCGAAGCGGTCGGAAGAGCCGCGACGTGATCGTTGGGAGAGATGCGGCATGATCCTGACACTGACGCTGCTTGCGGGCCTCATTGCGGCCTGGCTGCTGATCGGCGTGGTGGAAAAATTCCGTCTCGGCCTGCGCTTGATGCAGGCGCTGCTTTACGTGCCATTCAAGCTCGCCTACCGGCTTGCCGACGACCGCATCAAGATTGCCCGCAACGCAGCCGCCCCGGTCATATACGTCATTTCGCACCAGTCGCGCCTTGAACCGGCGCTGATGCTGTCTCTGCTGCCGGAAGACACGCTGCACATCCTCGACGAGGTCTCGGCGCGGTCGCCCTGGTTCGAACCGTGGCGCGAGCTTGGCCGCACCATCGCTTTCAACGCCGAGCATGTCTTCGTCAGCCGCCGGCTGGTGCGGGTGCTGAAGGGCAAGGGCCGGCTTGCCGTATATCTGCCGGATGCAGTCGAACCCGATATCAAGACATTTCGCCTGTTTCGCGCCGTCACCCGTATCGCCATGCAGGCCGATGCCCGCATCGTGCCGATCTTCGTCGCTGGCGCGCGCGCTCTGCCACTGTCACTGACGCCGGCCGACAAGGCGCCGCGGCGCTGGTTTCCGCGCCTGTCGATCAGCGTGCTGGAGCCGATGACCATCGCCGAGCTGGTGGCGCGAAATCCTGACCAGTCCTCGAACACCAATGCGCTGTTCGACCGTTTCGCCGAAGCCCGGATTTTCGGCAGCGATCTTAACCGCGGCCTGTTTCTCGCCATACGCGATGCCGCCGACCGTGTCGGTGCCTCGCACCCTATTATCGAAGACGTAATCAGCGGCGCGCTGAATTACAGAAAGCTGTTCATAGGCGCGCGGGTGCTAGGCCGCCGCTTCGAGGCTGTGACGGCGCCGGGTGAAGCGGTTGGATTGCTGCTGCCCAATGCCAACGGCGTTGTGCTGTCGCTCGTTGGCCTGTTGTCTGCGAGCCGGGTGACGGCGATGATCAACTACACCGCAGGTCCGGCCAGCGTCACCGCCGCCGTGCGCACGGCGGAAATCCGCACCGTGATCTCGTCGCGGGCCTTTATCGACAAGGCCAGCCTCGCCGACATCGTCGCTGCGGTGGAAGAAGGCGGCGCCAAGCTGCTGTGGCTGGAGGATGTGCGGACCAGCGTGACCGCGCTGGACAAGCTCGCCGCCACCTTGCTGTGGCGCTGGCCATTGCAGCCGCAGAATGCAGCCAAACCGGCGGTGATCCTGTTCACCTCAGGCTCGGAGGGCACGCCCAAGGCAGTGGTGCTGTCGCATAGGAACCTTCTCGCCAACGCCATGCAGGCCGAGGCCCGCATCACCATCTCGCCGGCCGACATCCTGCTCAACGTGCTGCCGGTGTTCCACTCGTTCGGGTTGACGGGCGGCACCATCCTGCCGCTGGTCACCGGAGTGAAGCTGTTCCTTTATCCTTCGCCGCTCCACTACAAACTGATCCCCGAAGTCGCACGCAAGGCGAGGCCGACCGTCATGTTCGGCACCGACACGTTCCTCGCCAATTATGCGCGCACCGCCAAGGACGGCGATTTTTCCAGCCTGCGCTTCATCGTCGCCGGCGCCGAGGCCGTGAAGCCGGAGACCCGCCGCGTTTACCGTGAGCGCTTCCAAGCCGAGATCATCGAGGGTTTCGGACTGACCGAGGCGGCGCCCGTCGTTGCCGTCAACACGGCCATCCACGGTCGCGACGGCACCGTCGGGCGGCTGTTGCCGGCCATGCGCATGAAACTCGAACCGATCGAGGGCATTAGCGGCGCAGGACGGTTGTGGCTCGACGGGCCAAACCTGATGATGGGCTACATGACATCGGATCGGCCCGGCGAACTGCAACCGCTCGACGGCTGGCACGACACCGGCGACATCGTTTCCGTCGACCGTGAAGGTTTCATCACCATTCGCGGCCGGGCCAAACGCTTCGCCAAGATCGCCGGCGAGATGGTCTCGCTGGGCGCAGTCGAGATGCTGGTGCAGTCGCTATGGCCGGAAGAGCACCACGCGGTGGTGGCAGTGCCGGACAAGCGCCGCGGCGAACGCATCGTGCTGGTCACCACCGCTGTCGAGGCCGACCCCGATGAATTGCGCAAATTCGGCAGACAAGCAGGTGCCGCCGATCTGATGGTGCCGAATGACATCGTCAAGGTCGAGGAAATCCCGGTGCTGGGTTCAGGCAAGACCGATTATGTTTCGACCCGCAAACTGGCGATCGACCGGCTGGGGCTCAGCGCGGCAGCTTGACGCCTTAGAGAACCATCACCGACAACAGCAGGATGACGCCGGCCGCCATCATCAGCAGGCCCGGCCAATTCTGCGACAGGCCGAGGAAAGCGAGCCCGCGCCGCTGCGGTTCGAGTGTCGGGCCTGGCGTTGCCAGCTTCGAGCGATCCGGCGCCGCGCGAACAGGCGCCGGATCGCTGAGCCGCCCACGCCTTAGTGCTGCGCCGGCCATGTACACAACGCCAGCGACGAAGAGCAACGCACCGATGAGGACGACGGCCATTCTTTCTCGCTCTCCTCCTGGTATTGCGCCTGGCACAGCAGAGATCGGTCGCGAGGCGTTCGTGAGATCACTCGCCTCGCCACTGAGTCAGAACGGTCAAGATGCCTGCAGGTTCCCGGCCAGGTGTCCGTTAGCCGATGTCTGAAGGCGGCACCTTCTCGCCTTCGCGTTTGGCGCGCCTGGAATAGGCGCGGACACTGAACGGCAGGAAGAGCAGATATCCGGCAACCGACGCCGTCAGCGTGTACCAGGGATAGGTCATCAAAAGCAGGACGTAGAGGACGACGCCGAGGATGATCGGCAGCACCTTGTCGCCCGGGACCTTCAGGCTCTTGCCGGAATAGACTGGCAGGCGGCTGACCAGCAGGAAGGCAACCAGAATGGTGAAACCAGTGGCGATGAAGGCGGCAGGGCGGGATGGCTCCAGGCCAAGCCGCAGGAAGGACAGATAAAGCGGCAGCATCACCAATACGGCGCCCGCCGGCGCCGGCACGCCGACGAAATAGTCGGTCTGCCACTTCGGGCGATCTGTTTCTTCGTCGAGCACGTTGAAGCGAGCAAGTCTCAGCCCGCAGGCGATAGTGAACAGGAGCGCGGCGATCCAGCCAGGCGAGCCGGCCTGGTCCAGCAGAAAGGCATACAGCACCAGCGCGGGGGCTACGCCGAAATTGACGATGTCGGCCAGCGAATCCATCTGGGCGCCGAATTTGGACGTCGCCTTCAACATCCGCGCCAGGCGGCCATCGATGCCATCGAGGAAGGCGGCGAGCAGCACCATCACCACTGCCGGCTCGAAACGGCCCTCGAAGCCGAAGCGGATGCCGGAGAGGCCAGCGCAGATGGCGAGCACGGTGACGAGGTTGGGCAGCACCATGCGCATCGGGATTTCATGGATGCGCGGGCCGCCGCTGCCATGCGCCTCGAATTTCTTGAACGGCGCGCCCACGGCTCAGGACACCCGCACGAGCGGCGTTGCGGCAATGCCGCCGAATTCGGCCAGTATGGTTTCACCGCCAACCGCGGTCTGGCCGACGGCGACACGCGGCGTCGCGGTCGAGGGCAGGAACACGTCGACGCGCGAGCCGAAGCGGATCAGCCCGAAGCGCTCGCCGATGCCGATCGTGCCGCCGGTCTCGGCCCAGCAGACGATGCGCCGCGCCACCAGCCCGGCGATCTGCACCGCGGCCACCGTGCCGTTGGGGCTATCTATGACCAAGCCGTTGCGCTCGTTGTCGGCACTCGCCTTGTCGAGCGCGGCGTTGAGGAATTGGCCCGGCCGATGCTCGATCCTTGTGATGCGGCCGCGCACAGGGGAGCGGTTCACATGACAGGAGAAGACGTCCATGAACACCGAGATGCGGGTCATTTCGGCACCGCCGAGGCCAAGTTCGCGCGGCGGCACGGCGGGACCGACTGCAGTGATGATGCCATCGGCCGGGCTCACCACCAGCCGGTCGTCGACAGGCGTGACGCGCTCGGGATCGCGGAAGAAATAGACGCACCATGCCGTCAGGATGAGGCAGATCCAGAACAGGATCGAAGAGAAATAGCCGAGGAAAAGCGTCACCGCTGCGAAGGCGGCGATAAACGGATAGCCTTCGCGATGGATCGGAACCAACGTTTTCTTGATCGTGTCGACGAGGTCCATGGGGATGGGGGCAGCCCTTGTTTCAGGTTCGGCCTCAATAGCGGAAAGCCCCTTTGGCCGCAACGCGGCAATCGGGCCGGCCGCCGCACTGCGGGCCGCGGGGCATCTGACGTCGATGGGACAGCGCCCCCTATGTCCTGCTGACAGGATAGAGGGGGCGCGAAGGATCGCAATGCGAAGCCGCAGAACGAACGGGTGCCGAATGGCCGTGAGGTTAGACGCCAGGAATCCGATGATAGTTGGCGATGTCGGCCCTGACGCCGAGCCGGGCGATCGTCTCTTGCGGGTTGAAGGCAATATACTCATGCGCGGCCTTGACGATCGGCACCACATTGTCGACAGCTGCCTGGCTTTCCCATTCGACAATGGTCACGAGGTTGAACTCGCCCGGCCCGGAGAATTGCTCGAGCAGAAAATCCCGTACGAAGCCTTTCTGCTGGCGCAGCAATTCGTGCGTCATCCTGACCTTGGCGATGATTTCTTCGCGGGCTTCGCTAGGGACGACGAACTTGTCGACCCTGAACACGCTATCATTGCCATGTTGTTGACTTAGCTGATCCATTTCCGCTCTCCGACCGCGAACAGGCGCACCGTGCACCTTCGATTGGCGGTCTACGATCTCAACTTAGGTTGAGGTCAAGCGGAAAAATCAACTCATTCTCGACACCTCAATTTACCTCAGAGGGGCGGCGGCGGACGACGACGCCGAGCTCGTCGCTTTCGCGCGCTATACGCAGCCGTTCCTCGGCCTCGGTTGCCTCGCGCTGGCGGTCCCACATCGAGGCGTAGAGGCCGGCCTTGCGCATCAAGGCGGCATGTGTGCCGCGCTCGGCGATCTGGCCGTCCTGCAGCACGATGATCTCGTCGGCCGAAATCACCGTCGACAGCCGGTGGGCGATGACGATGGTGGTGCGGCCCTGGCTGACGAGATCGAGCGCCGCCTGGATCTCCTGTTCGGTATGGCTGTCGAGCGCCGAGGTCGCCTCGTCGAGCATCAGGATCGGCGGCGCCTTCAGGATTGTGCGGGCGATCGCTACGCGCTGCTTCTCGCCGCCGGACAGTTTCAGCCCACGCTCGCCGACCATCGAACGGTAGCCATCGGGCAGCCGCTCTATGAACGGCCCGATCTGGGCGAGTTCGGCTGCCTTACGGACATCCTCCTCGCTGGCATCGACGCGGCCGTAGCGGATGTTGTAGGCGATGGTGTCGTTGAACAGCACAGTGTCCTGCGGCACCATGCCGATCGCCGCGCGCAGGCTCTCCTGCGTCACGTCGCGAATATCCTGGCCGTCGATCAATATCTTGCCGCCCTGGATGTCATAGAAGCGAAACAGAAGCCGCGAAATGGTCGACTTGCCGGCGCCCGACGGCCCGACAATGGCAACCGTCTTGCCGGCGGGCACCTCGAAGCTGATGCCTTTCAGTATCTTGCGGTTGGGATCGTAGGAAAAGTGCACGTCGCGGAACTCGACCTTGCCGGCGTCAACGACCAACGGCTTGGCACCCGGTTTGTCGACGATCTCCTGCCGCACATCGAGCAGATCGAACATCTGCTCGATGTCGGTCAGCCCCTGGCGGATTTCGCGATAGATGAAGCCGATGAAGTTGAGCGGCACCGAAAGCTGCACCAGCATGGCGTTGATGAAGACGAAGTCGCCAACCGTCTGCGTGCCAGCCTGGACCTCCAGCGCCGAAAGGCACATGACGACGACCGTGCCGAGACCGAAGATGATGCCCTGGCCGAAGTTCAGCCAGCCGAGCGAGGTCCAGATCCTGGTGGCGGCGGTCTCGTAGCGCGCCATCGACCGGTCGAAACGCTCGGCTTCCATGCTTTCGTTGTTGAAATATTTGACCGTCTCGAAATTGAGCAGCGAGTCGATCGCCTTGGTGCTGGCATCGGTGTCGCTGTCGTTCATGTCGCGGCGAATGACGATGCGCCAGTCGCTCGCCCTGATCGTGAACCAGATGTAGAGCCAGACCGTCACCGCCACCACAGCCACGTATTTCCAGCCATAGGTGACGGCGAAGATGCCGGCTGTCAGCGCGAATTCGAGGATGGTCGGCAAGGTGTTGAGGACGGTGAAGCGGACGATCGTCTCGATGCCCTTGGTGCCGCGTTCGATGATGCGCGACAGACCGCCGGTGCGCCGCTCGAGATGGAAGCGCAGCGACAGCTGATGCATGTGGACGAAAGTTCGGAAGGCGAGTTGGCGCACCGCATATTGTCCGACGCGGGCAAACAGCGCGTCGCGCAGCTGGTTGAAACCGAGCTGCACCAGCCGCACGACATTATAGGCGACGACCAGCATGACCGGCGCCAGCAGGAAGGCCGGCAGCGGCGGCACCGACTTGGCATCGCCGGCCAGCGCATCGGTCGCCCATTTGAAGAAATAGGGACCGGCAACCAGGGTCAGCTTGGCGACGACCAGAAGCACGGTCGCCCACACCACCCGCGCCCGGAGGTCGGCACGGTCGGCCGGCCACATGTAGGGCCAGAGGTTGCGTAATGTTCTGAAGGTCGAGCCGGAATCGGCAGAGACGGTTTTTTCGGCCATTTTATTGCCTTCGTATTCTTATTGTTTGACCATGATCTTTTCCGAAAACCGGCTTCCACTTTTCGGGATCATGGTCTAGCGGCCAGAGCAGCAGGAATTGACGAGCGCGGCCAGCGACGCGGAAACATCGGCGAGCGCATCGCCGTCGACCTGATAGCGCGAGCGTTGCCGGTCCGGCTCGTAGCGGACGAGCCCGGCGTCGACCAATATCTTCAGATGCTGGGAGACGGTGGACTGTGCCAGGTCGAGATGGTCGACGACCTCCCGGCAGCAGCAGGAGCGGCTGGCCGAAAGATGCCTAAGGATCTCGATCCGCGCCGGGTGCGAAAGCGCGGCGAGCTTCGCAGCCACGGCCTGGCTATCGGCGAAGCCGCAGGTCGTCTCGATCAGGGGAGCATTCATCGTCCATCGCCGATAGACGATGAACAAACTTTCCGCAAGACAGCAAAAGAAAGAAAAGATTTCTACTCAGTCTTGATCGGCGCCGCCGTGATCTGGTCGCCCATCGCCTTGAGGTCGGCGGGCTCGCCTTCTTTCGATTTTTCCGGGACCTTGAAAACCTGCCCCGGCCAGATGCGGTCGGGATTGCTGATCTGGTCCTGATTGGCGAGATAGATCGTCGAATAGCGAACACCCTGGCCGTAGACGCGCCGTGAAATCCGCCACAGCGTATCGTGGCGGCGGATGATGACGGCGCTGTCGGCGTGTTCGAGCTTCGGTGCCGCGGTCTCGGGCACTTCAGCCGGGGGCGTCGCAGCCGCTACACCGGCCGGAGCCTCGGCTGCAGGAGCGGCAGGCGTCGTCGCATCAGCGGCCGCAGGCGGCGTGGCAGGTTCGGTTGCCGGCGCGGCCGGCTTTGGCTCGGCAGGCGCCACGGCGGCGACCGTCTCTCCCGGCTCGCGCTCGAACGGCACGGCGGCACGGGCCACCACCTTGACCCCGTCGGCATCGAGCGCGTCGACATGGATAGTGTAGGTGCCAACAGGAATGTCGCGCGTCGCCTCGACTAGGAAATGGCCGTCGGGCGAGGTTTTTGCGTCGCCGAGCAAGATGTCATTGGCATAGGCACGCACTTTGCGGCCGGGCTCGGCCGAACCGGCGACGAAGATCTTGCTGCCGTCGATCTCGACGGCTTCAACGACGATTTTTGGCCCTGCGGCCGGTGTTGCGGGTGCGACCTGCACTTCCGGAGCCGCGGGGGCGGCTTCGACAGTGGCCGGCGCCGTAGCAGCCGGTGCGGCTGGGGCCGGCGCGGCGGCAGCGGGGTCCTCGGCAGCCGGAGCGGCCGCCTTGTCCCCGGCAGGCGGCGATTCAGGCTGGTTCTCGGGCGCAGGAACGGTGAGCAATTCGGAGGGCTTGCCGGGTTCTTCGACCATCGCCAGCACCTGGCCGGCCGAATTCTGGGGAATTGAGACGACGGCGGTCTGTGCCGAGGGGTTCACGACGTTGTCGGGCGTCGTCGAACGCAGTGTGATCGTGTAGTCGCCGGGCTTCAGCGGATCGTCGAGAACAATGGCAAAGGCGCCATCGGCACCGGCAACCGTCGCACCGAGGACCGTCGAGCCGTTGAGGATTTCGACCTTGGCGTTGGGCGCCGCATTACCGGCGACGACGATGGAGCCATTGCTTTCGACCCGCACAACATCGAAACTTGGAGCAGCCACCTCGGCTGATGCCGGCGTCTCAGCCGGCGTTGCCGGCGCCATCGTATCCATGGCCGGTGCGGAGGGAAGCCGCCCCGTGGTCCCCGGCTTGGCCGGCTTCTCCACCGGCGACGTCAGCGATGCCACTTCCGACGGTGGCGTGCGGTTGAGATACGGGTCTAGCGCGCCCGACACATAGGCTGTTCCCGCCGCAGCGACGGAACCGCCAGCGGCGAACAAAAACGCCTTTAATGGATTAATTGCCATATTTCCCTGCCCTTAGCCACCTAATGCCGGTCTAGCCTGTTTTGCCCAGACCGACAAGAAAAACGGGCCGACAAGAAAACGGGCCGACAAGAAAAAGCCCGCGCCGGGCTTGACCACGAATAAAGACCCAATCACCAATCATCTCATGAACACGATTCGATCCATCTGCGTCTATTGCGGCTCATCGCCGGGCCGCGATGAAACCTATGCCAAGGCCGGACACCTGCTCGGGCGCTCGATTGCCAAGTCCGGTCTGCGTCTGATCTATGGCGGCGGCACCAAGGGCATCATGGGAGCGGTTGCCGAAGGCGCATTACGGGCTGGCGGCAAGGTGACAGGCATCATTCCGCGCTTCCTGATCAACAGGGAGGCAACCGAATCCGCGCTTGACCGGCTTGACGAGCTCGTCATCACCGAAAATATGCACGAGCGCAAACATACGATGTTCGAGAAATCCGACGCCTTTGTGGCGTTGCCGGGCGGCATCGGCACGGTGGAGGAAATCATCGAGATCATGACCTGGGCGCAGCTCGGCCATCATCGCAAGCCGATCGTCTTCGGCAATGTCGGGGGTTTCTGGGACCCGATGCTGGCACTGCTCGACCATATGATGGCGGAAGGTTTCATCCACACCGCGCAGCGGGTCAAGCCGCTGGTGGTCGATGATCCGGAAGCGATCGTCGCCGCCATCATGGTCACTGGATCGTCAGTCGATGCGCCGACCGAGGGTGTGCAGTCGGTGATCGACAAAATGTAGGGGAATAAGGCAGTAGGGCAGTAAGTGAATTGCCGAGAACGACCTTCCCTACTGCCCTACTGCCCTACTGCCCTACTGCCCTACTGCCCTACTGCCCTACTGCCCTACTGCCCTACTGCCCTACTGCCCTACTGCCTGTGATCGGCTGTCAAGAAACCGTCACACGAAACCGGGTTCGCCCGTGCTAGGGATCATCGCCCGGCCGCCATCGCGCGGGGCGTATTCGATAACCTGGCGAAGCGACCATGAACATCGCTCTCAATCCGGAAGGCAGCGACCTGTCACCTTATCTGCCCGACGAGCACGGGCTGTTCTTCATCTACCATTTCACCGCCGAAGGCGCCCGAACCAAAGACCCGGCCGCAGCACACTGGACGTGGCGCAGCTATCAGCTTTCCGACATGCGCGCCCGCCACGAGATCGCCGCCGATCAGGCTTTGCCGCCATCGGTGCGCGATGCCTTCCTGTCGGCCGGCCATGGCTGCCACATCGACCTCGAAGGCGACTGGCTCCATGGCGATCTGCCGGACCTGCGCCACGACTATTCGGCGGAGGCGCGCGGGCTCGGTCATTTCCGCTTCGCCTTCAACGACACGACGCTGATCGGCGGCCGCAAGCAACCGCTCCGGTCGGTCGACAATATCCGCAAAACGATCGACAACGGGTCGCGTAAATTCCGCTCTCCCGCCGAACTGATCGAGGCTGTCATGGGCCAGTCACTCGACGGGATGGCAACGGAACTCGGCAGCCTTGGCGACACGCTCGACGGCATCGAGGACCGCATCGTCTGCGATGCATGGCACAATGAGCGGCAGGCGCTGGTCGATGCGCGCCGGCAATTGGTGGTGATCCACCGGCAGATGGCGGCGTTGACCAGCCTGTTCCGCCATCTTGACCATTCGCATCGCAACGATTTGCCCGACCCAATCAACGACATGGCGGCCCGGCTTTCGCACCGCGCCCACACATTGCATCATGACGGCGAGCAATTGCAGGCGCGCGCCCGGCTCTTGCAGGACGAGCTGATGGCCAAGCTGACGACGCAGTCGAACCAGTTGCTCTACATGCTGTCGGTGATGACGGCGGTGCTGTTGCCGATGACGATCATCTCAAGCCTGTTCGGCATGAATGTCGGCGGCCTGCCGCTGGTCGACACGCCGATGGGGTTTTGGGTGGTGTCGTTGCTATCGCTGACCGTCGCGGCAGTCGTCTACCTGTTCGTCAGGCGGCTGGGGCGCGGGATGTAGCGCTGGCCTTGCGCGCCGAAGAAAACATCGACCAGGAGTAGACCGCCAGCGCCGTCCAGATCAGCCCGAAGGCGATGGCCTGGGTGCTGCCGAAGGGTTCGCCGAAAATCAGCACGGCGATCAGGAACACAATGGTCGGCGCGATATACTGCATGATGCCGATGGTGGAGAGGCGCAACAGCTTGGCTCCGAAGGCAAACAGCAGCAGCGGTATGGCGGTGACCGGGCCGCAGCCGATCAGCAGCGCTGTATCGCTCAGGGAGCTGGAGACGAAATGGTCCTGCCCGGTGACGACGAGGAAGACGACGTAGCCGAGCGCCGGCACCGACAGCAAAAGCACTTCAAGCAGAAAGCCTTGGCTCGGACCAATTGGCAGCGTCTTGCGGAAGAAGGCATAAGCGGCAAAGGAAAACGCCAGCACCAGCGACACCCAGGGCAGCTTGCCGGCGTCGATCGTCAGCACCGCGACCGCGATGGCCGCCAGCAACACCGCCGCGATCTGCAGCCGGTCGAGCCGTTCGCCGAGCAGCAGCGCGCCGACAACGACGCTGACAAGCGGGTTGATGTAGTAGCCGAGCGCAGTCTCGATGGTGCGGTCGACCGCGATCGCCCAGACATAGATGCCCCAGTTGACCGAAATCAGCGCCGCCGTCAGCCCCGCCATCGAAATGATGCGCGGCGAACGTAACGCGGCCTTGAAATCGGCCGTACGGCCGGCCCAAATCAAAACGGCCCCTGCGATCGGCACCGACCAAACGATGCGATGCGCGATGACTTCGGCCAACGGCAGATGTGCGACCGCCTTCCTGTAGAAGGGCAGCAGCCCCCACAGGAGATAAGCGCCAAGGGCCAGCAGGAAGCCACGCCGGGCCTTTGCGTCTGCTGCCTCGATCTGAATTGCGTCAGTGGCCATGGCCCAACGCTATGCGCCAGCCGCCGTGCCAAGACCATCGCAAAGTTCTGATGGATCAATGGACTTTCGCTGATGGCTCAATTTCACTCTGCTGCGACCAGCCCGGCCATCTCGCGGTTCTTCATCAGCTTATAGACGATCGAATCCATCAGCGCCTGGAACGAAGCGTCGATGATGTTTTCTGAGACGCCGACCGTCCACCAGCGGGCGCCGGTGCCGTCGTGCGATTCGACCAGCACGCGGGTGATCGCCTCGGTGCCGCCATTGAGGATACGCACTTTGAAGTCTGCAAGCTCGAGGTCGGCGATCTCGTTCTGGAATTTTCCGAGATCCTTGCGCAGCGCGATGTCGAGCGCATTGACCGGGCCGTGCCCTTCGGCCACCGACATCTTCTCCTCGCCGTCGACCAACACTTTGACGATCGCCTCGGAGACCGTCTTCAACTGGCCGTTGGCGTCGAAGCGGCGCTCGACCATGCAGCGGAACGAGGTGACGCTGAAGAATTCCGGCAGTCCGTGCAGCATCTTGCGCGCCAGCAACTCGAAGCTGGCGTCGGCGCCTTCATAGGCGTAACCCTCGGCCTCGCGCTCCTTGACCACAGAGATCAGCGCGTCGAGCCGGTGGTCGTCCTTCGGCATATCGATGCCGCGTCGTTTCAACTCGGCGAGGAAATTGGCCTTGCCGCCCTGGTCCGAGACCATGACGCGGCGGCGGTTGCCGATTGCTTCCGGCGGCACATGCTCGTAGGTGGCGGGCTCCTTGGCCAACGCCGAGGCATGGATGCCTGCCTTGGTGGCGAAGGCGGATGCGCCGACATAGGGCGCCTGCGCTTCCGGCGCGCGGTTCAGCAATTCGTCGAAGGCGCGGGACAGGCGCGATATCCCGGCCAGCGCTTCGGCCGAAATGCCTGTCTCGAAGCGGCTGGAAAAGGCCGGCTTCAGCGCCAGTGTCGGCACGATCGAGATCAGATTGGCGTTGCCGCAGCGCTCGCCGATGCCGTTCAGCGTACCCTGGATCTGGCGCACGCCAGCCTCGACGGCGGCCAGCGAATTCGCCACGGCCTGGCCGGTGTCGTCATGGGCATGGATGCCGAGGTGGCCTCCGGGAATGCCTGAGGCGATGACCTTCTCGACGATGGCGCGGATTTCCGACGGCTGCGTGCCGCCATTGGTGTCACACAGCACCACCCAGCGCGCGCCGGCGTCGTAAGCGCTCCTGGCGCAGGCCAGCGCGTAGTCCGGATTGGCTTTGAAGCCGTCGAAGAAATGCTCGCAGTCGACCAGTGCTTCCTTGCCCGAGGCAACCGCCGCCTCGACCGAGGCTTTGATCGCCTCGAGGTTTTCCTCGTTGGTGCAGCCTAGCGCGACGCGGACATGGTAGTCCCAGCTCTTGGCGACAAAGCAGATGGCATCTGCCTTCGACTGGACCAGTGCGGCAAGGCCGGGATCGTTCGAAGCCGAAACCCCTGCCCGCTTGGTCATGCCGAAGGCGACGAATTTGGCGCTAGTCGTGCGGTGCTCGGCAAAGAAGGCGGTGTCGGTCGGGTTGGCGCCGGGATAGCCGCCCTCGACATAGTCGATGCCGAACTCGTCGAGCAGCTTGGCGATGGCGATCTTGTCCTCGACGGAAAAGTCGATGCCCGGCGTCTGCTGGCCATCGCGCAGTGTGGTGTCGAAGAGATAGAGGCGCTCGCGGCCCATGATCATTTCTCCGCAAACTTATCCGTCGCCCGGATCAGCCGATCGAGAATCCCCGGCTCCGAATAGGCATGGCCGGCGCCCTCGATCAGGTGGAAATCCGCCTTCGGCCACGCCTTGTGCAGCGCCCAGGCGTAGCGCGCCGGGCACGGCATGTCGTAGCGGCCATGGATGATGGTGCCGGGGATGTCCTTCAGCTTCCACGCGTCGCGCAGCAGCTGCCCCTCCTCCAGCCAGCCGGCATGGACGAAATAGTGGTTCTCGATGCGAGCGAAAGCGACGGCATAGTCGTCCTCGCCAAACGGGCCACTGGTTTCCGGCTCGGGCAACAGCGTGATCGTCTCGCCTTCCCAAAGGCTCCAGGCGCGAGCGGCCTCAAGCTGCGCCTTGCGGTCGCTGCCGACCAGCCGCTTGCGATAAGCGGCCATCATGTCGCCGCGTTCGGCCTCAGGGATCGGCGCCAGGAAGCGCTCCCATTTGTCGGGGAACATTTCCGAGACGCCGAACTGGTAATACCATTCGAGTTCCGCGCGCGTCAGCGTGTAGATGCCGCGCACGACGAGCTCGCTGACGCGCTCGGGGTGCGTCTCGGCATAGGCCAACGCCAGTGTCGAGCCCCACGAGCCGCCGAACACCAGCCATTTGTCGAAGCCGCACATCTCCCGCAGGCGCTCGATGTCGGCGACCAGGTGCCAGGTGGTGTTGGCCTCGAGCGAGGCATTGGGCGTCGACTTTCCGCAGCCGCGCTGGTCGAACAGGATGACATCGTAAAGCTTCGGATCGAACAACCGCCGGTGCTTCGGCGAAATGGTGCCGCCCGGTCCGCCATGCAGGAACACAGCCGGTTTCGCGCCCCTGGTGCCGGAACGCTCCCAATAGACCTGATGGCCATCGCCAACATCCAGCATACCGGACTCGAAGGCCTCGATCTCCGGATAGAGGGTGCGGAGTTCGTTGCTCACGGATTCTGGGCTCATAATTTCAGACCCTGCTGCGGCCAATTGGCCGTCTCGTGATCCGGATGCTGGAAGGAGATGATCGATTCCTGCCGGTTGTAATAGTCAGGATCGTGATGGACCGGTGCCTCGAATATCTTCTCCACCCAGGGCAGCCGGGCGGCGTAGTTGACCTGGATCTGCGGCGCCAGGTCGGAACGGTCGTCAAAAGCGCCGATGGCGATCTCGAGCCCGCCGGGCTGCCGATAGGTCAACGGCGTGCCGCAGCGGCTGCAAAAGCCACGATCGATGTTGACCGAAGACTGGAAATAGCTCGGCTCCTCGCGCACCCATTCGACGCCGTCCTTCGGCACCGTCACCAGCGCGCCGAAAAAGGAACCGAATTGTTTCTGGCACATGCGGCAATGGCAGATGGAAGCGCGCCCGAGCGCCCCACGAATGCGGAAACGCACGGCGCCGCACTGGCAGCCGCCGGTTCGAACGGTTTCGGTCATGATCTTTCCTCCGGCGGCCATTGTTCGGTGTCGTGGTCGGGATGCTGGTAAGAGACGAGATCGGCAAGATAGGACGCCGACGAAATATCGGCCATCGTGTCCTCGCCGGGCAATTCGTGGATGTGATCGACATAGGGGAGTTTTGCTTCGGTGCCCCACTGGATCGTCGGCGCGATCTCCTCCGGGTCATCGAAGGCCGCGATGGCGAGTGCGATGCCGTCGGGCGCCTCGAAGGTTAGCGGCGTGCCGCAATCGGCACAAAAACCGCGCAATGCAGCGTTGGAGGAGCGGAAGCGTTTGGGTTCGCCGCGTGTCCAGTCGAGTTTTGCGCCGCGCACTGACACCAGCGGCAGGTAGAAATTGCCGCTTGCCTTCTGGCACATGCGGCAATGGCAGACGGAGGCGTCACCCAGCGCGCCTTCGATACGGAAGCGCACGGCGCCGCACTGGCAGCCGCCTGTGTAGACCGGTCTGTTGTCCAGGCTCATCGCTTCACTCCGAAGCATGGCAGACGGCTTCGACATTGTTGCCGTCTGGGTCGAAGACAAAGGCGCCATAGTAGTTCGCATGATAGTGCGGACGCAGGCCCGGCCCGCCATTGTCCTTGCCGCCGGCGGCGATTGCCGCGGCGTGGAAGGCATCGACCTCGGCTCGGCTACGCGCAGTGAAGGCGACGTGCTGGCGGTCCTTCGGCTTATCCTTGCCTTGATGCAGCCAGAACACCGGCCGGTCACGGCCATAGCCGCCGACCTTGGCGCCACCGGTATATTCCTGCGGCACCATGTAGAGCAGCGAGGCACCGAGCGGCGCCATTGCCTTGTCGTAGAAGGCTTTCGACACGTCGAAATCGGTGACGGTGATGCCGAGGTGGTCGATCATCTTTTCACCTCCCAAGTGGTGATGCGGGCGCTAGTGACGGGGTCCTTACCGTCCTTCAACTGCACGCCTTGCACCAGCAACTCGTCGCGGATGCGGTCGGCCTCGGCCCAGTTCTTGGCGGCGATCAATTCCAGACGCCTGGCGATCGTCTTGGCGATCCCGTCTTCATCGACCTTAGCCGCGCCAACATCGAAGCCGAGGAACGATAGCGACGCCTTCAGCGAAGCGGCGGCATCGTTGGCCTCTGCCGCTTCACCAGCAAGCCGGGTCATCACCTGAAACGCGGCATAGGTTGCCAGATCGTCCGACAGAGCATCCACGACTTCCACCGGCAATTGCGTCGCCGCCGCTGGGGCCAGATCCGCCGCCCGTTTCCACTTGCGCAGCGTATTTTCTGCCTCTTCCAGCTTGCGCACGGAAAAGTCGATCGGCTCGCGATAATGCGTCATCAGCATCGCCAGCCTGAGCACCTCCCCCGGCCATTTGCGGCCGCCAAAGGTATCCGTCTCCAGCAATTCATTGATCGAGTAGAAATTGCCCAGGCTCTTGGACATCTTCTGTCCCTCGACCTGCAGAAAGCCGTTGTGCATCCATACCTTGGCCATCGTTTCAGTGCCGTGGGCGCAGCGCGACTGGGCGATCTCGTTCTCGTGGTGAGGGAAGATCAGGTCGAGCCCGCCGCCGTGGATGTCGAAGACCTCGCCGAGATAGGCAGCCGACATCGCCGAGCACTCGATGTGCCAGCCCGGCCGGCCCCTGCCCCACGGGCTGTCCCAGCCCGGCTCTTCCGGCGAGGACAGCTTCCACAGCACGAAATCGCCAGGGTTCTTCTTGTGCGCATCGACGGCGACGCGGGCGCCAGCCTGCTGTTCATCGAGATTGCGCTTCGACAACTGGCCATAGTCCGGCATCGAGGCGGTGTCGAACAGAACTTCGCCTGCCGCAACATAGGCATGGCTGCGTTCGATCAAGCGTTGAATCAAGGAGATCATGTCGGTCTTGCCGTCTGGCCTAGGCTCGACGAACTCGGTGGCGCGCGGCTCGACCGTCGGCTCCAGGCAGCCGAGTGTCGCCACATCCCTATGGAACTGGTCGGCGGTCTTTTCCGTGACCCGACGGATCGCCTCGTTCAGCGACAGTTTTCCCGCGGCAATCTCGCCGCCGAAATCGCGCAGGGCGCGATCGTTGATCTTGTCGTCGACATCCGTGATGTTGCGCACATACGTGACGTGCTTTTCGCCGTAGAGTTGGCGCAATAGACGGAAGAGCACATCGAAGACGATCACCGGCCGCGCATTGCCGATATGGGCAAAGTCGTAGACCGTCGGGCCGCAGACATACATGCGCACACTCAGCGGATCGATCGGAGTAAAATCCTCCTTCGTCCGCGTCAGCGTGTTGTAGAGGCGCAGGCCCTTCGATGCGTCAGACATTCATGCCTTCCCAGTCCGGTACTTTTGTTTGGGCTGGGAGTCATTCTCGCGCCGAGACGCCAGTCAGATTCCAGCCTGCTGGCCGGGGCGTTTGTCCACTCTAGAAGGAAGATAGGCGAAAACGTCCAGACCAGCGCGAGGCTAGCCAATAATGCAAATGCCACAAATGGCGAAAGACGTTCTCATGAGCGGCTTTATCGCCTCACCCAGTGTTGCCGTCAAGTCGCAACTTTCGGCAAAAGAGTCGCTGGATCACAGGTAATGACGCAGTGAAACATTTTATTAAACATGTCGGCACAGTCATGAAACATTCGCCGGCTAGATCACCAGATGTCACGATTTGGTCGGATTCGACCAGCAAACCCGGACACGAAGACGTTACCCAGGGAAGAGAAAAATGCCCCGAACCAAGCAGGACTCCAGCGCCAAGCAACCAGCGCTTGCCAGCCAATACCGGGCGATCGGCCCGGCCGCGATCGTCGCCGCCCTTCTCCATACCGCGAAGAAGAAAAAGCCGGCGCAAAAGATCACATCGCCTCGCGCTGCCTGATGTGACGTGCCGGCCGCCAGTAAATGGGGCGCCGGCAATGAGGGCGTTGAAGCGGCCCAACAAACAGCCGCTACTGTTAAAACAAAGTCATCTGCCCGTCGTCCGCGCCAGTCTTCTGGCGCCTGGCCTTCTCGGACTCCGGCCCCACGATGCCCCTTTCCTGAATCTCCGGTCCAGTGTTGGCGACCTTGTTGACAAGGTCGGAAATCGGGACAGCCTCGAAGAAATCGAGCTGTGCCGGTCTGAGTAGGTCGGCCACGTCGCGCGGCTCGAGCGAGCGGCAGTCCAGCCAGCGGGCAAAATCCTGCGGGTGGATCACCACCGGCATCCGGTCATGGATGTGTGCGATGTCGGCATTGGCATGGACGGTCAGGATGGCACCGGTGTCCATTTCCGAGCCGCCCGGCTCGGCATAGGTCTCGATCAACCCGGCAAAAGCGACCAGCCCGCCATGCCTGGGCCTGATCCAGTACGGTTGCCCCCTCTTGCCACCAGTTTGCTGCCATTCGTAGAACCCCGAGGCCGGCACCAAAGCGCGACGATGGCGCATGGCGGTGCGAAACGAGGCCTTTTCCACCGCTCCTTCCGAGCGCGCGTTGAACAGCAGCGGAAACTCCCTGGTGTCTTTCACCCAAGTGGGGATCAGCCCCCAACGCACCAGCATCGCCTGTCGGTCGGGCAGGTTCGAACCCGGCGCAAGTGGTGGGCCGGCGAGCGTCATCAGCACCGGCTGCGTCGGCGCGATGTTGTAGCGGGCCGGAAAGTCCTCCAGTTCCGTCAGCCCGAGGAAGGCAGCGGTCTGGTCCGGGGTGGCGGTCAGGGCAAAGCGTCCGCACATGAAATCAACTTTCGACTGATGACATGTGAAAGTGGCGATGGAACATGCCTTTCGCAACCGCTAAAGCTGTTCACCGACGGCCGGTCCACAATGGGCTATGTCTATCAAGCGGGAACTCATGGAAACACGCAGGATCATTCCGGCAGTCTCGGTCGCCGTCGTGCGTGGGAACACTGTGCTGCTGGTCAAGCGGGCAAGGCCGCCCTCGCAAGGCCTCTATGCTTTCCCAGGCGGCAAGGTCGAGGCCGGCGAGACGCTGGAGGAAGCAGCGGCCCGCGAACTGCTGGAGGAAACCGGCCTGCGCGCGGACGGCTATCGGCCGCTGCGCGAAATCCACATCGACGGAAGCGACGAGAACCATCCGGTCGATTACCGGTTGACGGTGTTCGGCGCGACCTATGCCGATGGCGAGGCGCTGGCCAGCGACGACGCCGAGACTGCCGCCTTCTATACGCTCAGCGAAATGACGGCGATGCCGCTTGCCGGCTCGGTGTTTGCCGTTGCCGACGAATTGCTCAGGAATGCGGGGGCGTAAACCTTCAAAATCGCCTTGCAGACGGCAAATTGTTTCGCCACAAAGCCTTATGACCCGTGCCTCGCTGTTCCTTGCCGTATGCCTCGCCGCCAGCACGGCGATGCGGCCGGCGCTGGCAGCCGAAGCCCCATTCGAGCCTGGGCTGATGCGACTGGCGGAGGTGCTTGGATCGCTGCATTTCCTGCGTAATCTGTGCGGCGAGAAGGGCGACCAGTGGCGGGTCGAGATGGAGAAGCTGATTGCTTCGGAAAACCCGGACCCGGAGCGGCGCGCCCGCTTCATTGCCAGCTTCAACCGCGGCTATCGCTCCTTCGGCGGCACCTACACGCAATGCACCGCCTCGGCGACCGAAGCGATCAGCCGCTACATGAAGGAAGGCGAGACGCTGTCGCGCGACATCGCCTCACGCTACGGCAACTGACCTTGACATCTCCCTGCTTGTGTCCGGCGGCATCTTAGTGCAATCCTTGTGTTGCACTTCTGCAACGGTATTAACGAAACGTTACCGCGTGGATGTGGAATTAACTCAAACTGAAGGTTTTCATCCCGCTCGCCGGCCTAATCGGCTAAGTTTTGAATCGGATCGAACGCAGGTTTACGAGACGCGACGAGATTTGTCAGAGGCGACCCTAGAAATGTCGTATTTACAAGTACTTACTTGACCTGCATGTAACAAAGGGACAGCCCAAGCCTGATCCGCATCTGTCGGATCGCCGCTTGAAAAGGGTGGACATCGCAAATGGAACATGGCGTCAACGACATCGACGCGCTGGTCAGGGAAGAAAAGCGCCTGACCGCCGTGGAAAGCCACAGCGAGGCCTGGGCGGAAGGGCTTTCGGCCGGAATCGAGCCGGAAATCATCGCGGAGGCCGCCCTTGAAACCGCGTTCGGTGAAATGCTGCGCGCCAATGGCGAGACCTCGGCCCTTGCCCTGCTCGACCGCATGCGTGAAAAGGTGATAGCCGGAGCTTTCGAACCAGAACGTCTGCGGCACTAAACCGGCATCAAGCTCTTTGACGACGACGTGCCGCTTGGGCATCATGCCCAGGGCACCTACGGGGCTTGGCATCTGTAAAGGCCTGGGCCGGCAAGGGTCCAGAAAGTCATGGAGAGGCAGGCGGTGAATTCTTTGATGTCAGGCCAGCCGCGTGGCTTGGTCCTCAGCATCTGGCTCGCCGCTTTTTTCGCCGCGGTTCCGCTGGCGCTCTGCCTCAACCCCGCTTACGCGCTGAGTGAGATCAAGCGCGAGGATCTTCCTTCACCGGTCGCGCCACCCGCCGACGACGAAACTACAGTGCCGATGCCCGACCCGCTCGGCACGACGCCGCCCGCGGCCAGTCAGCCAACGACGCCCGATGAGCCGGAACAGGTCGAACCAAAGGGCCCAGCGGACGATGGCGGCCTGGCCAATCCGCATGTCGATCCGGATGAACCCTTGCCCGAAGTCCTCTACGATCTCGGCAAGCTGCCGGAGCCGGTCAGGCGCATGCACAATCTGATGATCGAGGCCTGCAAGAGCGGCGACATCGAAAGGCTCCGGCCGCTGATCGGCAAAGGCGACACGATGACCCAATTGTCGCTGAGCGAGATCGAAGGCGACCCGATCACCTTCCTAAAAGGTCTTTCGGGCGACACGGAAGGCCAGGAGATCCTCGCCATCCTGGAAGAGGTGCTCAGTGCCGGCTACGTCCATGTCGATGTCGGCACGCCGCAGGAGCTCTATGTCTGGCCCTATTTCTTCGCGCTGCCGCTGGACAAGCTCGACGCCAGACAGCGGGTCGAGCTGTTCAAGATCGTCACCGCCGGCGACTATGACAGCATGAAGCAGTTCGGCGCCTACATCTTCTACCGCGTCGGCATCACGCCCGCGGGACAGTGGACTTTCTTCGTCGCCGGGGATTGAGCTGCATTACCCTTCCTGGCTCACAAGCCCGGCTAGACCGACAGAGCCTCGGAAAATTCCACCGCCCTGCCCTGTCCTGACGTGACGATCTCGCCTTCCCACATCACGCGCCGGCCGCGCACAACTGTGCCGACAGGCCAGCCGGTCACCTTCCTTCCGTCATACGGGGTCCAGCCGGACTTCGAGCCTGCCTGCGCGATGGTGATGATCTCGCGACGCTTCAGATCGACAATCGTGAAGTCGGCGTCGTAGCCAGCGGCGATGCGGCCTTTCCTGGCCATGCCGAAGATGCGCTGCGGGCCGTGACTCGACAGATCGACGAAACGTTGCAACGTCAGCCGCCCGGCATTGACGTGATCGAGCATGATCGGCACCAGCGTCTGCACGCCAGTCATGCCCGATGGCGAGGCCGGATAGGGTTTTGCCTTCTCGCCCAGCGTGTGCGGGGCATGGTCGGAACCCAGCACATCGACGATACCTTGCTGAATGCCGTGCCAGATGCCGTCGCGATGGCGCGATGCGCGCACCGGCGGGTTCATCTGGATCAGCGTGCCAAGCCGTGCGTAATCATCCGCGCTCAGCGTCAGATGATGCGGCGTCGCCTCGCAGGTCGCGACATCCTTATGCTGCTCGAGGAAGGCGATTTCCTCGGCGGTCGAGATGTGCAGGACATGGATGCGCGCGCGGGCCTGTCGCGCGATGCGCACCAGTCGCTCGGTGCAGCGAAGTGCCGCGATCTCGTCGCGCCAGACCGGATGCGAGGACGGGTCGCCCTCGATACGTTCGCCAAGCCGCTCGCGCAGCCGGAATTCGTCCTCGGAATGGAAAGCGGCGCGGCGGCGGGTGTTCCTCAGGATCGAGGCGACGCCCTCATCGTCCTCGACCAAAAGGTCGCCGGTGGACGAGCCCATGAAAACTTTTATGCCGGCCGTTCCCGGCAGCCGTTCGAGGTCGCCAACATCCCTGGCATTTTCGCGGGTGCCGCCGACCCAGAAGGCGAAGTCGCAATGCATGCGGCCGGAAGCGCGCCGCACTTTGTCGGCAAGGGCTGCCTCGCTGGTGGTCAGCGGGTTGGTGTTGGGCATCTCGAAGACTGCGGTGACGCCGCCTAGCACCGCTGCCCGCGAGCCTGTCTCCAAATCTTCCTTGTGCTCCAGCCCCGGCTCGCGGAAATGCACCTGGCTGTCGACGACGCCCGGCAGGACGTGCAGGCCGCGGCAGTCGACCGTCTCGCCGGCGGAAGCCCGGCCTAGATCGCCAATGGCGGCGATGCGCCCGCCGTTGATGCCGATGTCGCGCCGGCCCTCGCCATCGTGGTTGACCACCATTCCGCCTGTCAGGATGAGGTCGTAGGTCATGGCCATGCTGATCCGGTCTCTTGCGGGGGGAGTGCCAGCGGCTTACGTAATGGCCGACCGTTTTGCAAGATCAGGTTCTTTCCACCCATGCCCTTTGCCCAATTGAAAGACCGCGCACTCGTTTCCGTGTCAGGCCCGGATGCGGAGGGCTTTTTGCAGAACATTCTGACCACCGAAGTCGACGCACTGGCTGCCGGCGAAGCAAAGCCCGGCGCCTTGCTGACGCCGCAAGGCAAGATTCTGTTCGACTTCCTGATCTCGCGGGCTGGCGAGAATTCCTTCCGGCTCGAATGCCGAGCCGATATATCAAGCGATTTCATGCGCCGGCTGATGCTCTACAAATTGCGCGCCAAAGTCGAGATTGTCGAGGCCGATCAGGGTCTTGTCACTGTTGCATGGGGAGATGATTCAGCGGCTTCACAATTTGAGGCAAACGGGGTTGCCGATGCACGGTTCCTCGACGCAGCCGTCAGCCGCTTTTATGGCGCCACTACCGCGGGCGGCGACCCGGCGGCATGGGAGACCCTGCGCATCGCCCATGGTATTGCCGAAAGTGGCAGCGACTATCAGCTTGGTGAGGCCTTCCCGCATGATGTGCTGCTCGATGAGATTGCCGGCGTTGGCTTCAGGAAGGGCTGCTATGTCGGCCAGGAGGTGGTCTCGCGCATGCAGCATCGCGGTACTGCCAGACGGCGGGTGCTGATCGCTTCGGCCGAACGGCCCCTGCCGGCTCCCGGCACCGAACTGACCGTGGCCGGGCGACCGGTCGGCACGCTTGGCTCCACCGCCGGCGCGACAGGCTTGGCCATAGCCCGTATCGACCGCGTCAAGGCGGCGCTCGACGACGGCCAGCCGATCATGGCGGAAGACGTCACTGTCTCGCTCACCATCCCCGCCTGGGCGAAATTCACTTTTCCGCTGGAAACCGTTGGCCCGCAGGAATCCGTCGGCGCGGAGGAGGCCTGATGGCGGCCGACCGTGCCGGCGCGCCGCCGCGCGCCTGGCAGCGCATGCTGTCGGGCCGGCGGCTCGATCTGCTCGACCCCTCGCCGCTCGACATCGAGATTTCAGACATCGCGCATGGGCTTGCCCGCGTCGCCCGCTGGAACGGCCAGACCAGCGGCGACCACGCCTTTTCCGTCGCCCAGCATTCGCTGCTGGTCGAGACGCTTTTCGGCGAGCTGGTACCGGACGCCCCGGCCGACGCGCGGCTGGCCGCTTTGCTGCACGACGCGCCGGAATATGTGATCGGCGACATGATCTCACCGTTCAAATCGGTGATGGGCGGCAGCTACAAGGATTGCGAGCTTCGACTCCAGCGTGCCATCCACCAGCGCTTTTCGCTGCCGGTCGAGCTCGGTGCTGGCCTGCGCAAAGAGATCAAGCGCGCCGACCAGATCGCCGCCTATTTCGAGGCGACGCTGCTTGCCGGCTTTTCGACCGCCGAGGCGACCGAATTCTTCGGCCGGCCATGCGGCTTCGATGCCGACCGCTTCGATTTCACCCCGCGTTCGGTGACCTGGGCGCAAAACGCGTTCCTCGAACGCTATGCGGCGATCGAGAAATCGCGGCGCTAAATGGTGCAGCCCGCCGACCGAAAAACGTTAAATTAACCGGAAAGGGCAACAGTGCCGTGTTCGATCACGGTCTGCAGGCACGCCTCATGTCCGTCGCTCATGCCAAGGCTGGTTTGCCCGTCCGCGGACGGAGGGCCGAAGGCGTGAGCCTGCCGCGGATCGAGGACGAGCTGCGCAAACAGAATGATCGTTTCTCGGCCGCCGTCGAGAACATGTCACATGGCCTGGGCATGTTCGATGCCGACGAGCGCATGATCATATGCAACGGCAATTACATCAGCATCTTCTGCCTCGACGCCGAGATCGTGCAGCCGGGCATCCGGTTTTTCGACATTCTCCAGCACAGCGTCGACATCGGTGTCGCCTCGCACAGCGCCGAAGAACTCTACGCTATCCGCAAGCCCTATATCGACCGGGCGAAACCCTCGACCTACGAGGAAACATTGTCCGATGGCCGCATCATCAACATCTCGCACCGGCCGCTGGATTCGGGTGGCTGGGTATCGATCTATGAAGACATCACCGAGCAACGGCGTGCCGAGCAGGAGCTGAAGGAGCAGCATCGGCGCTTCGACGCGGCATTGGCTAACATGTCGCAAGGGCTTTTGATGTTCGATGCCGATGGCAGGCTGATCGTGCGCAACGGACGTTTTCTGGAACTATACCGCGTGACGCCGGCCGACTTTCCGCTTGGCATGAGCCACCGCGATCTGCTCGAGCAGCTCGTACGCCTGGCCATCTATACGGGGATCGATATTGACAATGAAATCTCGAACACCGTGGCCAGCCTTCAAGCCGGGGAAATGCGATCGACCGACCGCCATCTTGGCGACGGCAGAACGCTTCTGGTCGTACGGCGGCCGATGAGTGGCGGAGGCTGGGTGGCGACCTTCGACGACGTCACCGAGCGTAGGCGCGTCGAAGAGCGCATGACGCATCTTGCGCACCACGACACGCTGACCAACCTGCCCAATCGATCGATGTTCCGCGAACGGCTCGACCGGGCCTTGGGCGAGGCCACGGACCTGGCGATATTCTCGCTCGACCTCGACCGCTTCAAGGCCGTCAACGACACCTGGGGGCATCCGGCCGGCGACTGGCTGCTGAAATGCGTGGCCGAACGGCTGCAACGGTGTTTACGCAGCGAAACGGACGTAGTCGCTCGTTTCGGCGGCGACGAGTTCGTCATCATCCATTTCGCGACAAAAGCCGCGATATGCATGTCGGCATCAGCCTCGGCATCGCCCTTTTTCCCGACGACGGCAGGGATGCCGACACGCTGCTGAAAAATGCCGACATGGCCCTCTACAGGGCAAAAAGCGAAGGACGCAATGTCTATCGCTTCTTCGAGCCAGGCATGGATGCGATGGTGCGGGCGCGCCGCGCACTTGAAACCGATCTGGAGACAGCGCTGCAGCAGCGGGAATTCGAGTTGGATTTCCAACCCATCATGAACATCGCTTCCAGCGAAATCGTCGGCGCCGAAGCCTTGATGCGGTGGCGTTCGCCGGCACGCGGCTTGGTGCCGCCAGACGACTTCATCCCGGTTGCCGAAGAAATTGGGCTGATCGTGCCGCTGGGAGAATGGGCGCTGAGGAAAGCCTGCACGGTTGCAGCGGGCTGGCCGCATGGGCTGCGTATCGCAGTCAACGTCTCGGCAGTGCAGATCAAAAGCGGCACCTTTGCCCGCAGCGTCATCTCGGCGCTGGCATTTTCCGGCGTGCCGGCGGATCGGCTTGAACTGGAAATCACCGAAACAGTGCTGATGGACGAGAGCGAGACAGTGCTCAGAACGCTCAGGCAGTTGCGCGACCTTGGCATCCGTATCGCACTGGACGATTTCGGCATCGGTTACTCCTCGCTTGGATATCTCCACCGCTTTCCGGTCGACAAGATCAAGATCGACCGCTCCTTTATCCGCGACATCGACAACCGCGACACGGCCGCGATCGTGCGGACGGTCATCGGGCTCGGTGCGCAGCTTGGCATCACCGTCACCGCCGAGGGCGTCGAAACCGAAGGACAACTTGAGTTCCTGCGCAGCGAAGGCTGCGTCGAGGCCCAGGGCTATTTGATCGGCGTGCCGTCGAAGGCGACCGACATCAACCGCCTGCTGAAGACAAGAGCTGCGATCGGGCGATCAAGCTGAATGCGACGGCCACTGAGCCAAACATCGGGTCAACCCTAGACATCTGCTATCAGCGCAGCGTCTCGATGTATTTTTCATGGAAACGCACGTAACCGGCTTCGATCTCCTTGAGATGACGCTCGATCAGGGCGTGAAACGCCGGCAGTTGATGGAACGGCACACCCGGATAGGCATGATGCTCGGCGTGGAAGGGCATGTTCCAGGCGAGCTTGCGGACAAACCAGTTGGTCAGCGTGGTCCGGGTGTTTTCCAGCATGTTGGCGACAAGCGGACAACGGCCGTGCTCGGCCAGCAGATAGAGGCGCAGGAACGGTTGTCCGAGAAGCGCCGGCACGATCCAGACATAGAGCAGCGTGGTTGCCCGGAACCAGACGGCCAGCACCAGCAGGAAGGCATAGAAGGCAATCATGGCGCGGGCCTCGGCGCGCACCTTGGGCCGGCCCTTTGGCGGCACGTAACTGTCCCGGCATCGGCCGGTGGCATTGGTGTAGAGCGTCTTGAAGTGACCCCACCACACCGGAATGCCTGAGACGTGGATCAGATACTGACGCCAGGTTTCTGGCTTGGGAAAGGCCAGTTCCGGATCGTTTTCCGGATCCTGGGTGAAGCGGTGATGGGCGAAATGGAAAAAGCGGAACCAGTCGGCCGGCAGCGCGATCGCCAGACTGCAGACGCGCGCCACGAAATCGTTCAGCCGCTGTGTTTCGAAAGCCGTGCGATGGACCGTCTCGTGCAGAAGCGTGAACAGGAAAACGATCAGGATGCCTTGCGGCAGCATCAGCAGCGGCCAGTACGGCACCTTGGCGATGATCAGCGCACCAATGACGGTGATCGCTCCCCAATGACCGGCAAGCTGCAGCAGCCCGAGGCGATCCGACTTGGCGGTCAGCCGATCGCGCTGTTGCTGCGTCAGCGATGCGATCACGTCGCGATGGTCCATTGGTTTGATCCCGCACTGTCGATCAGAGGAGCCTAATCGCCAAAACAGCTTTCGCAAAACGAGGATTTCTGCGATTTAGATAAGGTCAACTTATCTATTGGTCGTCATGGTCGCACTTCCATCCTTGCGGGGACTCCAGGCTTTCGAGGCCGCGGCGCGCTGCGGCAGCTTTGCCGCCGCAGCCGAAGAGCTATCGATTTCGGCGGCCGCGGTCAGCCAGTTGATCCGGACCATCGAGGACCAGATGGGCCGCAAGTTGTTCCACCGGGTCAACCGTCGCGCCGTTCTGACCGATGCGGGCCGGGAGATGCTGCCTCGACTGACAACGGCCTTCGAGGAGATCGGCAGCGTGTCGCGCGAGCTCGGCGGCGCGGAGTTTCGATCGCGGCTCGTCGTCTCGGTGCCGCCGTCGATGGCGATGGGCTGGCTCTCGACGCGTCTGAAGAGCTTTGTCGCCAGCCACGGCGCGGTCGACATATCGCTGAGAGGCGAAGACGATCCGGTGTCGTTCGACCGTGACCTGATCGATATACGTCTTTCCTATGGGCGCTCCCACTATCGCGACCAGTCAACGGAAGAGATCGTGAGCGATGCCGTCTATCCCGTTTGCGCACCTGGGATGGCAAGGGGGATCGGCGGCCTTGACGGCGCCGCCCTTGCCAGCCTGCCGTTGATCCACACGGATTGGGGACCGACAGGCGCCTCCTTCCCGTCCTGGCACAACTGGTTCGAGACGGCCGGCATCGAACCCGGCCGCGCCAGCCAGCACGGTCTGTCGGCGAACTCGTCGCGGGCGGCGCTCGATCTGGCCATCTCAGGCCTTGGTGTGGCGCTGGCGCAGGGTGTCTTCTGCGCCGAGGCGGTGGAGGAAGGCAGGCTGGTCAGGCCCGTCGCACAGGCGCTGGGGTTGCGCCAACCCTATTGCCTGACGATCCCGCAACGAAGCTTGAGGCGCGACGTGGTGGCGGCGTTCAAGGCGTGGCTGGTCGAGGAATGCCTGCGCTCGGTGGGTTCGCCGGCGTTGATCGCTCGGCCATCCGAGAGCCGATGACGGCGGTTGTTCGCTCAGAGGTGGCCGCTCAATGCCTCTACCATGTCCCTGTTCGTCGCCACGGGAACGATCTCGAATTCGACCAGATCCGCCCATTCGACGACCCAGCGCTGCAGGAGCGTGACGTCATCGGCCTCCACCAGCAGGAAGCAGCGGCTCATATCCGCTGCGATCCAGCTGTGATGCACGACGAGCGCATCAGGCTTGAGGCGGCCCTGGTCGCGGAAGCGACGGTAGATCTCCTTGCGGTCACAGCCGCGAAAATCCTCGGTCACGAAAAACAGCACCTCTGCCCCCTACTCTGATTATCGTCCCGGCCGGTCGAGCCGCTCCAGGAACCACTGCGTCAGCCGTACCCAGACCTCGTCCTTTTCGCCGGAATCCTCCCAGCCATGGTCGAGATTGGGATTGTCGTTTACCTCGATGACGAAGACACCGTCCTTGGTCTCCTTGAGATCGACGCCGTAAAGGCCGTCGCCAATGCAGCGCGCCGCCCTTACCGCCGTCTCGACGACATGGGCCGGCGCCTCCTTCAGGGTGAAGGTCTTTATGCCGCCCTGGTCGGGCTTGCCGTTCGCCTTGTGGTTGACGATCTGCCAATGCTTCTTGGCCATCAGATAGTGCACGGCAAACAGAGGCTGGCCGCCGAGCACGCCGACGCGCCAGTCATATTCGGTCGGAATGAATTTCTGCGCGATCAGGAGGTCGGAATCCTCAAGCCATTCGGTGGCAAGCGTCTTCAGCTCCTCGAGGGTGGCGCATTTCTTGACGCCGCGCGAAAACGACGAGTCCGGGATCTTCAGCACCAGCGGAAAGCCCAGCGTCTGCGCCGCCACTTCAAGGTCCGAGATGCCGGCGATCATCACCGTCGGCGGCACCGGCACCTTGTTGTAGGTCATCAGCTCGTTGAGATAGACCTTGTTGGTGCAGCGGATCATCGACAGCGGATCGTCGATGACCGGCATGCCTTCCTGCTGGGCGCGGCGGGCGAAGCGGTAAGTGTGGTTGGAGATCGAGGTGGTCTCGCGGATGAACAGTGCGTCGTAATTGGCGAGCTTGGCCAGATCCTTCTTGGTAATCGGCTCGATTTCGACACCCATCTTTTCGGCGATCTTGGCCCAGTAGCGCAGCGACGAGATCTCTGACGGCGGCAGTTCCTCATGCGGATCGACCAGCGTGGCGAAGGTGTAGCGTGACGGCGTGCGGCCCTTGGTGTCGCGCCATTCGCGGTTGGTGTAAGTCTCGAGGCACTGAAGGAAGCGCTTTTCTTCCTCCTCGGTCATCCTGGCCAGCGGATGGAAGCCGATCTTGCGGATCGACGCCCATTCGGCGCTGTCCGTGATGTGGACTTCCAGCGCCGGCGCTCGGAACCAGTCGAACAGAAGCTTGGCGAAACGATCCCATATCTTCGACGGGCCGATGCCAAAGAAGATGCAGACTTTTTGCGGAAAGGCGCCGCCGAGATCCTTGCGGCACTTGTTCAGCGCCAACTCCAGCTCCGGCAGCGCATGCTCGTAGAGCTTGCGCTCGGACAGGTCGATCATCGTCTCGACCGTCGGAATGACCTTGTGGCCGCGCGAGCCGGCGAGCAGCGAGGCATAGTAGCCGCGGCTCTGGTAGCCATAATTGTTCGACAGGTTGATGACCTTCGGCCGCTGGCCGCGAAACAGCGCCGGATGCGCAAGATAGTCGCGATTGGTGATGATCTTGTGCGGTGTCGCCACCTGATCGAGGTCGTTCTGCCTGCCGGTAAGGATGACCCAAGTCATTGGCTGTCGCGCTTTCCGAGGGTGATGGCGGCACGCAATCCGTCGCGGCCGAACTGCGCCATATTCATGAAGATGCCGTAAGGTACCGGAATGTTGGCGGCATCAAGGATGGTTTCCTGTCTCTCGTCTTCGACCCAGGGATCGTGGATCAGGATATGATCGCCATCGTCGCCGATGGCCAGCACCCAGTGCGGAACCTTCTTGCCGAACATCAGGAAGCCGCTGATCAGGACCAACACGAGTTTTCCTTCTGCGATCGCCGTGCGGATGTCGTCAATGGCGAATGGACGGTAATTCACCGGGATGCCGTAACGTTCCGCGCGCCGGCGAAAGTCGACCTGCGCCAGCTCCATCACCCGGCGCTTGTCATGGCTGCGCACCGACTGCAGGAACAGCGCGCCATGGAAGGATACATAGATCTCGGCAGAGAGCCCGCTTTCGTGGCCCGCAACGGCAAGACCAAACGGCTCGCAGCCCCCCGGCCCCGACATCATGAAAACGGTGGTCGCCTCGCGCCACAAGCGGATTTCCATGACCGGGTCGGGCACGAAGCCGCGATCGAAATTGGCCATTGCCATCATCAGGCAGCACGGGCCGCAGGTGAATTCGCAGGTCTGCTGGTAGAACGGCACCCTGGTGGCGATAGGAATGTCGCCGCGCAAGGTCTTCTCGTAGCGCAGCGCCGTGGCGCCGTCCTCGTAATAGCCCGGCTCGCGGCCGATCTTGCGGTAGCCGCTCTGCTCATAGATGCGGATGGCCCGGCCGTTGTCCTCGCGCACCTCGAGACGCAGCATCATGCGGTTGTGCTCGAAGGCGACCTCCTCGGCTCGCCCCAGCAGCATGCGGCCAATGCCGAGCCCGCCGAAAGACGGATCGATGGCGATGGAATAGAGCCGCGCAACGCCGCTGCCCTTGCGAAACAGCACGACCGCATAGCCGGCGATGCGGCCCTCGCTTTCGGCGACTAGCATCTCGGCGGTCTCGCGTTCGATCAATTGGCGAAAGGAACGGCGAGAAATGCGGTCGCTTGAGAAAACAGCCTTCTCGATGGCCGCGAGGTCATCGACGTCGGACGCGCGGGCCGTGCGAATCTCGGCAGGCATGCGGGCTCAGAAAACCTCGATTGGGTGTGGAGAAGGCCCTGGTCTAAACGTCGATAACACCAGCCGAAGCGCCAGCATCCGTCAAGCGCTATCGCACCTCGATTCGGGCCGAATTGTGACAGTTTGGGCCCGGCGCATAAGGGTACGTGGCACTGCTGATCAGTGCAAGGACTTGAACAGGATCGCTGTTTCGCCCGTGGCGCCAGCTTCGGAAAACAGCCGCGGTTCAGCCGGCCAGTCCGGCCAGAAGCTGGCTGTAGGCGCTCTTCGCCACCGCAGTCAGCTGCGCGCGCGGCAGCGAGCCAACGACGGCGCAGCCATAGCCCTTGTCCAGCCAGTAGATCGCCTCGGGGCCGTTCTCTTCCGACCCATAGGTGCCCTTGGTCTTCTCGGCCGATTCAGCCGTGACGAACAGCGAGATGCGCTCGCCCTTGTCGTCTTCATAAAGCAGCATCGCGGCCTTGCTCTCACCCGCCGGCAGCAGCCGGCCGCCGACGAGATGGAACCCTTCCGCCCCAAGATCCGGTGCGACTAATTTCAGGCCGACCCGATTGGACAGCCAGGTCTGCAGATGATCTTTGTCGCTGGCGGGCACTTCCACCGCATGCCGTTTTTCGGCGGCATAGATGACATGGGCAGCGATCGCCTGCTCGGCGAGTTGGTCCTCGGCCGGGTCTTTCAGACCAAAATGGTCGAGGCCGGCGACATAACCGCCAACACCGCCGATGGCCAGCACGGCCGCTGCCGCAGCCGCCAGCCACCAGCGCGAGCGTGATGCCGCCGCCCTGACTGGCGCCTCGCCGAACACGATCTTCTGCAACCGCGCCGGCACCGGCTCATCGAGCACGCCAGCGAAGGCGGCACGAAGTGCTGCGCGGTCGGCGACATAACGGGCGCTCCTCGCCTTCATTTCAGGATTAGCATCGAGCCAGGCGTCATAAGCCACGCGCTCGTCGCCCGGCAACTCGTCATCGAGCTCCATGTGAATGTCACGTTCGGAAAAATCGCGCCGGGTCATTTCTCGACGATCCTTATCGCCCGGCGGCGCGCGGCGTCGTCCAGCAGCCCGCGCAACTCCTCACGCCCGCGCGCGATGCGCGACATCAGCGTGCCGGCCGGCACGCCGAGGATGCTCGCGGCCTCGGCATAGGAAAAGCCTTCGATGGCGACCATGACGAGTGCCGCGCGCCGGTCGGGGCTGATCGCCTGCAATGCGTCGATAATCTCGCGCGAGGCGATGCTCTCCACCTGCTCGGCGGGCGTTGCCTGCGCTTCGCCCGCTTCCAGCGGCAGCAGGGCTGCGTCGCCGCGCCGGTTCACCTTGCGCATCTGGTCGACGAACAAATGATGCATGATCGTAAACAGCCACCTCCTGGGACTTTCTCCAGTCTGCCAATTGTCGAGCCGCACCAGCGCCCGTTCGAGACAATCCTGAACTAGGTCGTCGGCGGAATCGCGGTCGCGCAGCAGCGAGCGCGCATAACGGCGCAGGCGCGGTATTTCGCCAAGGATTGCTGCCTTCTTTTCTTCCATGACCGCTGGTTCTGAGGTCGCCTCTGTTCACCGATTGAACGCGCCTTCACGGCGCGGCGCAAGCGGCCAGCGCGAAGCGGTCCGCCGCCCCGGTCACCCAAGCAATGAAATAACGCGGCCGGCGGGCGATTTATTCCCGGTCAGGACTGGACAGTTACCTGTCAAGGCTCCGCGCGCCATGAATGAGAAGCCTGAGGTTGAAAACGCACCGTAAAGGATGTATATTCAAACATATATATCTGGTATATTCTGCTTTGAATATACGCCCGGAGAAATCGATATGTCTCTGTACATCCGCGATAACGAGGTCGACGCCCTGGCTCGTCAGTTACAGTCCGCAATTAAGGCCCCTACGAAGACTGAAGCCGTGCGGATCGCTCTCAAGCGCGAGCTTGAACGAGCGAACTCTGTCCTTCCGCTAAGCGAGCGTATCAAAAAATATCAGGATGCCGCGAGCGCACTTGGTCCCGATGACCCCACCTTCGATATGAAGAAATTCATGGACGAGGCCTGGGGGGAACCCGATGTTTCTTGATGCTTCCGCTATTATTGCGGTGATTTTGAGAGAGGCAGATGCGGATCGTCTGCTGAGAAGAATTGAAACTGCCGAGACGCTCTACTTCTCGCCGAGTTCCGCTTTTGAAGCGATCCTGGGGATAGCCCGCAGGAAATCTGTAGCTGAAAGCGGCGATCAAGCTCCGACACCGCCTGCCCTAATAGATCAATGCCAAACGATCGTCATCGGCTTCTTGGCCGAACTCAAGGCCGTGGAAGTTCCGCTGGATGCCGCCATTCGCGAACTCGCAGTCAAGGCTGCGCGCGACTACGGTCGATACGTCGGCCATCCCGCCAAGTTAAATTTCGGCGACTGTTTCAGCTATGCATGTGCCAAGGCCCACCGGGTACCCCTGCTCTACAAGGGCAATGATTTTTTGCAGACCGATCTGGCCTGAATACTATCCGGGCTCGGATTTGGCCGCCCTTGTCAGCAGCCGCTGGTAGAACAGGCCGATGCCGATCAGCACCGCGCCGAGGCCGATGAAGGACAGCGCCCTCAGAACGCCTTCCAGTTCCGACATGTCGAAGAGGAAGACCTTCAGCACGGCGACCGAGATCAGCGCGGCCGACGCGATGCGCAGCACCTGTGACTTCAGCCAGACGCCGGCGGTGAGCAGCGCCACACCGATGATCAGCCACAGCGCCGAATAGCTGTAGGTCTCGAGTTGGCCGAGGCCGCTCCACAGGCCGATGAACTCGCCCTTGAACAGCCGCCTCACCGACAGTGACGCATAGACGAAGGCAAGCAGTGCCGCCACCAGCGCCAGCATCGCGGCGTACCATTTCGGCCGCTTGTCTCTGCTATAGAGCGCGAGCCCCCCGGCGGCGATGGCCGGTAGGAGATAGGCAAGGAACAGCAGGTTGAACACCGGGATCCGGCCGGTCGATTCGTCCGTAAACAGCGGGTTCAGCGCCAGGAAATGCTGGACGAGGATGAAGGCGACCGAGACCACGCCCGCGGCAAGCGAACCATAGCGCAGCACCGAGCTTGGCGAGCGCATGTCGATGGCGACCAGGATGGCGCCGGCGCCGAGGGCGATCAGCGTGTAGATCGCCTGTTCGGCGAGCGTCGCAGCACCCGTGTCGATGACGCCGTCATGCATGGCGTGGCGCACCAATATGGCAATGGTGAGCAGCGCAAACAGCGCAGCGCCCGCCTCCATTGCGAGGCGCGGGCGGCCATTTGTGGTGCGGGCGAGTTGCCACGCTGCAAAGCCAAAGGCGAGCGCCGGCACGCCGTATCCCGGCAGCAGCCAGTTGAAGACAGGCGTCCTCGACAGAAACTCGGCGCCGACGATTGTCGGATCGAAGGCAACACGGCCGAGCACCGCGACGACCGCGCCAACCGAAATCCAGCCAAGCACCGGATAGGCGCGCCAGCGGGTGGCAAACGCCGGCACGATGGCCGCGGCACCCAGAAGCATTGTTGTCCAGCCGGACCCGAAGGCCATGTAGAGCATCAGCAAGGCGGCGATTGCTGCCCCGCCGAGCGCGAACGAGACGGCCGCCCCGCCCTGCAGCGGCGGCTCTTCACCGCGCGCGATCCACTCGCCGCCGGCGGCGAAGACCACGACCAGAAGGGCTGCCACCGCCGCGTAGACAAGATCGCGGTCGAGATTGCCGAAGGTAAACCAGAGCGCCAACAGAATGACCAGCGGCGCGACGACGCCCCACGCCGCCCATGAGGCGGCGCGGATTTGTGCCGATGCGGCAAATCTGCGCGCTGCCCAGAAGCCGGTGCCGATGAAGACAAGCCCGAGTGCGATGCCGATCCTGAGCATCCGGGCATCGGATGCCACGGCGGGCAGTCCATCGACACTCAGGCCGCCACTGGCAAGGTCGGAAGCAATCGAGGTTGGCGGAATGATGCCGAGATAGACCAGCACCGTCGCCAGCCCTGCGGCGTGCAGAAGCGCCAGAGCCAGCGGCCGGTAGAGCGCTACCGCGACCAGGGCTGCAATAAGGGCTGCTCCCGACAGAGCATCGCTGGTGGCAGCGTATGCGGGGTCGACGAACAGCGCCATGGCCGAAAGACCGACGAAAAAGCCAGGTGCGATCGACGGCCAGTCGAAGCCCCTGGCGGGTTCTGCTTCGCCACCGCGACGGCCGAGCCAAACGAAGGCAAGCACGGCCAGGGTCACCGCATTGATAAAGAGGATGACGGGCAGGTTGGCGCCTGGGGCATCGGTCATGTAAAGAACGGTCCAGAGGCCGGTGCCGACGAATGCCGCCGCCATCAGGAATTTCCAGTCGCGCAGGCGTGCGATGGTGGCGGTGGCGGCAAGCACGATCGCGAGATAGCCGAACAGCGCCCAAGGATTGGGCGCCTGCGCGGCGACCAGCATCGGCGTCACCACCGCTCCGAGCAGGCCGATGCCGGCCAACGCCTGGCCGTGGACGAGCGCGGCTGCGATCGTCGCCACGCCGATGGCGCCGAGCAGCGTGAAGGCGAGCGCCGGCCCGATGAAGCCGTAAACGCCATGCGCAGCATAAACCGTGCCGAACAGGATGAAAGCACCGGCCGCCGTCAGGATCGCCGGAATATAGGCGCCGGCGACGCCCTGCACCGGCACCCTGAAGCCGGTGCGGCGGATGAACTCGCCGACGGCCACCAGAACCAGCCCGAGCATTGCTGCCATGCTCAGCCGCACGCCGGGACCGAAGATACCCGCCTCAATGGTGTAGCGGATCAGGAACAAGCCACCCAGCGCCAGCGCGATACCGCCGACCCAGACTGCCCAGCGGGTGCCGAGCGCCGTTTCAATGTCGGGTTTTTGGGCCGCTTTCGCCGTCGCTGCGGCCGCTTGCGCAGGTGCAGATCCAGCCGGCGCCGCTTCGCCCGCAGCCCACGGTCCGGATGTAATCTCGCCGGCTTCAACCTCTGTGGGCGGTTTTTCCGCGGCCTCACCCGCCGATGACGGTGCAATGTCAGTCGCTGCCGCCGCGTCGGCTGGCTTGCTGTCGTTTGCGGCCGGTTCTACCGGCTTGGCCTGTGGCGGCGCCACGCCTGAAAGCACCAGGCTGCGCAGCGCACCAAGCTCGCGCTCGATCAGGCCGATGCGGCTCTGCTGGCGCGAGATAATGACGAACAGCGCGATAATCGCGACCAGGCCGATCAGGCTTTCGAACATGGCGGTTCCCCCAAACCAGGCCAGTAATTACCGACAAATGCGGCGGCCAGACGGCCAGCCGAGTCAGCGCGCCGCCAGATTGGCGGCCGGAAAGATCGAGCATGTTTCGGTGCCGAACGCCAGCAGCTTGCCGTTGGCATCCTTCAGCGTTGCCTCCGAAACAGCCAATGTGCGGCCCTTGTGTACCACCCTGCCCTCACACACCACCTCGCCGGTCTTCGGCGTGATCGGCCGCGTCAGGTTCACCTTGAACTCCGCCGTCGTATAGGCCTCGCCCTTGTCGAGCAGCGTCTGCACCGCGCAGGCAAGGGCCGAATCCAACAGCGTCGCGGCCCAGCCGCCATGAACACCGCCCAGCGGATTGAGATAGCGCTCATTCGGCATGCCGCGGAACACCGCGCGGCCTTCCGACACTTCGGTCAGGTCGAAACTGAGCTGGAACGAAATCGGCGGCGCCGGGTATTTGTTGTCGATAATGCGCTGGAGCAACTCCAGGCCGGTATATTCGAGGATGTCGCCGTGCGGAATGGTGCCGAGGCCGAGCGGCGAGACCCGGCCGGGATAGAGCTCCACTTCGCTCATCTGGTGATTTCTCCGGCGGGTTCTTCGATCAGGGCCTTGCCGGGCGCGTGGTGCTTGCGCAAGGCGGCGAGGAAGCCGGCGCGGGCGCCGGGCGCCTCGATGCCGCGCGGCTCGTAGACATGGCGGGTAAAAAAGAAGCCGGTTAGCCGGAACGCGTCCTCGATTGCCGGCGGATCGGCGCGCAGGCCAGATCGCTGCAGGAAGGCTGGCAGCGGCAGCATCTTGTCGCGCCACGGTTCGCCAGCGGCGCGCGATACGGAGCGGCCGGATTTCGGCGAGACATAGGCAAGGTCCTGCCTGGCGCCGGTTGCGGCACATTGGCTGAGATCGAGGCCGAAGCCGAGTTCGTCGAGAATCAGCAGCTCGAAGCGCGCCACCAGCTCGCCGGCGGCGTCCACATCGTCGAGGTGGGCAATCATCACGGCCAACGTCTCGTAGAGGCCGCCATGGGCGTCGCGCTCCGGCAGCAGGCGCAGATGTGCGGCCATGGTCTGCAGCCCATAAATGGCGACGGCGCTGTCCATCAGCCGCGCGGCGTTCATCTCGATCGCCTCGGCCTGGAAGGTGCCAAGATGCTCGTCGAGCCGCGCCCGCCACAACAGGTCGACGCGATTGCCGGGCTGCAGAACCGGCTGCTGCTTGCGCGAGCGGCCGCCGCGCACAAGGCCGAGGTGGCGGCCATGCGCACGGGTCATGACCTCAAGAATGGCACTGGTTTCGCCATGCTTGCGGGTGCCGAGAATGATTCCCTCGTCGCGCCATTCCATGAATGGAGCTTGTCACCGCTTCGGTGGCGAAATCAAGGTTGGAGCCTTGGATGCCAGGGCTCCGAACTCGGATTGCCCAAGTGCCTCTGGGCAGCCACGCCGACGAATGGCGAAGCCTGAAATAAAAAAACCGCCTCGGCGGCGGTCGCTGGCGCAAATCAGCACCATGCCCAAATCAGTAGCATAACTGATGGCACAAAGCAAGAACAAACTTGCCCGCCTTCCGCTTGGTGTCCCGTTCGAAGTCGCCCAACGCCGGAACTAACATTCGGCGTCATCATGCCGCGCGCTGGTGATCGGCAAGCACTTCATCGATCACGCGTCGCGATTTTTCAACTTCGACCGGATTGACGTCTATGTGTCCTGCGAGCGTAATCAGCGCCTTCCACAGCGTCCAGCCACGGCCTCGCGCCCACATTGCTTCATCGGCGGGAAGTCCGGCGCGGAACACCTCTCGGCTGTTCCCTTCGAATAGCGTCCACGCAATCGCCAAATCGCATGAGGGATCGCCGACGCCGGAAGTCCCGAAGTCGATCACGGCGCTCAACCGGCCTTGCCTGACCAACAGGTTTCCCCAACTGACGTCACCGTGGAACCAGACGGGCGCGCCATGCCATGTCGCGGCAAGCGCTGCTTCCCACACCGCGCTCGCGGCGCCCGTGTCGATCTTGCCGTCGAGGGCCGCAATTGCTTGCCGGGTTTCACCGTCATAGACGGTCAGTGGTCCGCCGCGAAAAAAGTTGTGCTGGCCCGGCGCCGGTCCGCCGGCGGGATCGATCCGTTGCAGGGCGACCAGGAACCGGGCCAAGCTGGCCGCGAATTGCGGCAGGCTGGCAATACGCTCCCGCGTCGCCGTCTCGCCTTCGATCCAGCGGTAGACGGACCAATGCCAGGGATAATTGTCGGCCGGTTTCCCCATTGCCAGGGGATCCGGGACAGGCAGCGGCAGCAGGGGTGCCAGCCTTGGCAGCCAGCGTTGTTCCTTTTCCACCTGCAAGGAATAGTCCGCCGCACTCGGCAGCCGCACGAGCATGTCGTCTCCGAGACGAAAGGTCCTGTTGTCCCATCCGCCTGATGCTACCGGCCTGACAGCAAGATCTTTCCATCGGGGAAATTGCGTGGCGACCAACCGGCTCACGATAGCTGTGTCGATAGTGACTTCTTGTTTGAGCACGATCTTTTCCGAAAACCGGTTCCCACTTTTCGGGAATATGCTCTAATGCGGAAACTCCAACCCCATCTCGCGGTAGCGCTCGGGGTCGTCGCCCCAGTTCTCACGCACTTTGACGAACAGGAAAAGGTGCACCTTCTGATCGAGGATACCTGATATCTCCATGCGTGCCGCCTGGCCGATGGCACGGATCGTCTCGCCCTTGTGGCCGAGCACGATCTTCTTTTGGCTGTCGCGTTCGACATAGATGGTCTGGTCGATGCGCACCGAACCGTCCTTCTTCTCTTCCCATTTCTCGGTCTCGATGTGGGAGGAATAGGGCAGTTCCTGATGCAGCCTGAGATAGAGCTTTTCGCGTGTGATCTCGGCCGCCAGCTGACGCATCGGCAGATCGGAGATCTGGTCTTCCGGGTAATACCAGGGGCCGGCAGGCAGGGTGTCCGAGAGATAGTCGAGCAGGTCCTTGCAGCCCGACCCGGTTAGCGCCGAGACCATGAAGGTGCGCTTGAAGGGCACTCTTTCATTCGCTGCCGCGGACATGGCCAGAAGCGCCTCGGGCTTGACCCGATCGACCTTGTTGAGGATCAGCACCATCGGCTGCCGGACATCCTTCAGCCGTTCCAGGATAGCATCGGCGTCGCCCCTGATGCCGCGCTCGGCGTCGATCAGCAAAAGCACGATATCTGCGTCCTTGGCGCCACCCCAAGCGGTCGTCACCATCGCCGTGTCCAGCCGTCGCTTCGGCTTGAAAATACCCGGCGTGTCGACGAAGACGATCTGCGCATTCTTATGGGTGGCGATGCCGCGCACGATGGCACGCGTCGTCTGCACCTTGTGGGTGACGATCGACACTTTGGCGCCGACCAGCTGGTTGACCAGTGTCGATTTTCCCGCATTGGGCGCGCCGATCAGCGCGACGAAGCCGGAGTGTGTGGCGGCAGCTTCTGTTGCTGGCGTGACGTCTTCGGTGGCGGTCATGCCGCGCTCCCCTTATTTAGCCAGATGCCTTCGCGCAGCAGCAGTGCAGTAGCGGCAGCTTGCTCGGCCTCGCGCTTGGAGCGCCCGCTGCCGGTTGCGGGCGAATAGGCGCCAACCCTGACGCTGACGGTGAACAGTGGATCGTGGTCCGGTCCTTCGCGGCTGTCGATCATGTAGACCGGCACGGCGGCTGCCGCCTGATGCGCCCATTCCTGCAGTTCGGTCTTGGCATCGCGGCGGGCGGCACCGGTGGCCTGCGAGCGCGGCTGCCAGTATTTGTGGATAAACGCGCTGGCCGCCTCCAGCCCGCCGTCGAGATAGAGCACGGCGATCAGCGATTCCAGCGCGTCGGCGCGCAAATTGACGCGCTTGCGCCCATCGAGGCCACGCACGTCCGAGCCGGCACGGATCAGCTCCGGCAGGCCGATCTCCTCGGCGATTTGCGACAGCGCCTCGGCATTGACCAGCGCGTTGAGCCTGAGCGAAAGCTCACCTTCGGCAGCATCTGGAAATGCCGCCAGCAGCATGTCGGCAACGACCAGGCCGAGAACGCGGTCGCCCAGGAATTCGAAACGCTCATAGTCGATGCCAGCATGGCTGCTGCGGGCGCTGGCATGGGTCAGCGCGCGCTGCAGGCGCTGGCGGTCGGCAAAGGCGTGGCCCGTGCGCTCCATGAGCGCTTCGGCGAGCGCGTCGACGGTCAGCCGTTTTGTCGCCGCCATGACCCTAATTGACGAAATGGAGCAGGCGCGACGGGCGCATCAGCGACGGCCATTTCCAGATTTCGAGCGGGCTGGCGCTGCCGCCGATCGAGAAGAAGATGAGGTTGGCGCGACCGACCAGGTTCTCGTCGGGCACGAAACCGACGGTGAAGCGGCTGTCCGAGGAATTGTCTCTGTTATCCCCCATCATGAAATAGTGGCCGGGCGGCACGTCGAATTCGCGGGTGTTGTCGCCGATCGAGTTCGGCGTCAGGTCGAGCGTGTCATAGCTGACGCCGTTCGGCAAAGTCTCGCGATAGACGTCGACCGGCCCGTTCTCCTCGGTGATGTCGCGATTGTCGATCTGCCCGACCTTCTGGCGTGGCACGCCAACGCCATTGATGAAGAGCTGGCCGTCCCTGACCTGGATCTTGTCCCCCGGCAGACCGATGACGCGCTTGATATAGTCGACGGAGGGGTCCGGCGGGAACTTGAACACCGCCACGTCGCCGCGCTTCGGCTCGGCGCCCCAGATACGACCCGAAAAGAGGTCCGGCCCGAACGGCAGCGAATAGCGGGAGAAGCCATAGGACCATTTGGTGACGAAGAGGTAATCGCCTTCGAGCAAGGTCGGCCGCATCGACCCGGACGGGATAGAGAATGGCTGAAAAAGCAGCGTGCGGATGACCAGAGCGAGCAAAAGCGCCTGGACGATGACGCTGACGGTTTCGCCAAGCCCGCCGGATTTCTTCTGGGATTTTTCAGCCACGCTCATGTCGTCCTCGATTATGCGTTGGTTGGTATAGAGTCTCGGCGCGCGCTGGGCAACGTCATGCCGGTGGTCAGATGCAATCAATATGGCGCTTCTTCGACGGGCAACGCCTCGATGATCACAAAGGCTTGAGCAAGCGGAAAGTCGTCGGTGATGGTGAGGTGGATTGCCGCCCTGTACCCTTCAGGCAGGATTGCGTCCAGCTGCGCCGCCGCCCCGCCGGTCAGTGCCATGGTCGGCTTGCCGCTGGCCAGGTTGACGACGCCCATGTCGCGCCAGAAAACACCTTGCGCCATGCCGGTGCCCAGCGCCTTGGCGCAGGCCTCCTTGGCGGCGAAGCGCTTGGCATAGGAGGCGGCGCGGGCGCCGCGATTTTCGGAGCGGGCCTGTTCGACTTCGGTGTAGATACGCTGGATGAAGCGCTGGCCGTGGCGCTCCAGCGATTTTTCGATGCGTCTGATATCGATCAGGTCGCTGCCGATACCGATGATCATTCGGCGGGAACTTCCCGTGCGGCCGTTCCAGCTCTGCCTGCCAGGCGCAAGCGTCTTTGTTCGCGGAAGGTGGCCATGCCCCAGCGCGTGATGCCGTAGAACAAAAAGCCGAAGATCAGGCCGAGCGGTACGGCGCCGATGGTCATCGGCTTTAAAACCGGTCCCCACAATTGCGAAAAGGAAAGGTTGTGCAGCATCTCGCCGAGATGCGCGGGCGGCCCATGCGCCGGCAGGTGCTCGTGCAGAACCAGCTTGCCGGTCTCCCACGACGCGCCCCACAGCAACGGGAAGGTCAGCGGGTTGCCGAATGCCGTGCCGAGTGCGGCCGCGACCAGATTCCCCGCGATCAGCCAAGAGACGGCGAAGGCGATGATGAAGTGAAAGCCGAGCGGAAAGAACGATGCGAACACGCCAGCCGCGACACCGGCGGCCACAGCATGTGGAGTAGCCTTCAGCCGCAGGATGCGCTTGGAAAAATAACGCAGCGAGCGCGAGAAAGAGCGGCGTGGCCACAGATAGGTACGCACCCGCTCGAGAAAACCATCAGGCTTGCGGCGTCGAAAAAGCACTCTGTTCCAGTTCCCGGTTCACTTCGTCCAGCCATCTCTGGCCAGGGGCTCTGCGGCCACATCTTGCGCTTTGCGGTCACCGAAAGGCAACAACGACTTTGATATAGCGATACACTGGCCACGGAACAACGAAAACGCCGCCGCGGGTCTGCTGCAGGCGGAGATTGCCGACGTCGCGGGCGTCGGTGCGTTCCGCTACTATAGCGCAGGGCTGGCGTTGCCGGCCTCGAAAACCCAGCCGTCGGGGTAATCTTGAGCAAAGCCAGCGTCGGGAATGAGCAGCGTGGCACGGTAGGGCACTGTGGGAGCCTCGTAGATGTACTCGGTCTCGCTCACACGATGGTAGGTCTGCGGCAGAACAACCAAACTCGAGGCGCCGGCAACCAGCCAAGCCACCGGAAAATCCGCCTTGTCGCCGACCTTCAGGTTCATTCTGCGGATTTGTTGCAGGTTCGTCGCCGGCGTAAAGCCGTAATCCAGATCCACCATCGACTGAACCGCTGGCTGCCGCTGCCCATTAACGGTCCAGCCGACCTCGTTGCGGATGATTGTGAGATCAACTGACTGGGAACCGATGAACCCGCGGACGCTGCCGGATTTGGTCGTCCAATCTTCGGCCAGTTGCACAGTGTAGTCAAAACGCGCCGGGCCGGCATCTGAGAGGTAGACAGCGGCTCCATTCAAGAGCCAGCCGGGGTCTGTCTGCGTTAGCTGCGCGACATCGTGCCCTGGTTCGTCCGTCCTGCGCCAGATAGCGAGTAGGGTCATGCTCTCAGCCCTCGATTTCGTTGTTCGTCGCTACGATCAACTCCCGGTGGGAGACGAGTTGCTGAAGGCTTCTCCCCAATATGACCAAGCTCACTCCGAGCAAGGCGACATCCTTGATCAGAAAGGCGCCTAACCCGTTGAGGAAGGGAAGCCCTCCAGATCCCGTTTCCCAGATTGGCAGGGTGAGCATTGTCGAGGATGTCAGCGCAAAGGTGACTGAACCGATGGCACCTCCCACGAGGCCAGCCCAAACGCTGCGGACAGATGCTATCAGCAGAAGCGCTGTGACCAGTTCGACCACGCCCAAGAAGTAGGAGGCTCCCGCAGGTCCGAACGCGGGATAGAGCCATGCCAGCCAAGGCGTATTCTCGATGAATGGCCTAAGCGCCTCGATCTCGATTGCGGTGAATTTCAAGATGCCGATCAACAGCAGAGGGAGCACCACCCCCAAAAGGGTTACCGCGCGACCGACGGCGGTAAGGTGGCAGCCAGCTTGATTGATGCACGCCGCGAACGGAGCGTTGGCGGTTGTAGAGGTAATCATGGCCTTCTTCCTTCGATTTGTATGCTCCAAGCATATAATAATTCGACCTTGATGTATATGCTTCGAGCATATATTTTTTGTCGATGGCTGATTCCAAGATTGAAAATGTGATTGGCGCCCTGGCTCTCGCCTTCGCGGACACGTTGCAGCGGGACGCCCAGGCCAAAGCCCCGGAGCCCGGCCCTGCGGCTTCCGCGATCACCCTCATTGGCCACGTACCGGGTCTGTCGATCGAGAGGCTGCGCCGCGCATTGTCGCTGTCTCATTCGGGCACCGTTAGACTGGTCGATCGACTGGTGGCGGACGGATTGGCGGCTCGGTTCTCGGCGCCTGACGACCATCGCGCGGTAGCGCTAAGGCTCACTCCGTTGGGCGAGACGACCTGCAGTGCTATCCTTTCTGCTCGTCAGACGGGGCTCGCGTCAGCGCTCGCCGTTTTAAGTTCGGAGGAGTTGCAGGAATTCGGAAAACTTGCCGGCAAGCTGTTGCGTGGGCTCGTCAGCACCGAGGACGATGCATACCGTATTTGCCGGCTCTGCAACTATACCGCTTGCCTCGACTGCCCTGTGGAAGCGGAACTGGCCTGAGCTGTGGCTCTGGCCAAATTGGGTTTCGCCACGTCACCGTCCGCCGGAAGTTGGCCATTCTTTTCCGAGCGTGTCGAATCGAGCGAATTTGAGGTAGTGTCTCAGTTTGAATTGCGGCAGTCGCCGACCCGTGGCAAGTTTGTTAGATGTATATCGAAACCGCCTACGCGCGACGAGAGAGCCTTTCCGACGTAGAACTAGAGCGCCTTCATGCGGCCCTCGTCGACGAAACAGAGCGATATCGTTTCTCTATCAGGAATTATCCTGCTGATCGCATGGAGAAACACGGCGTCCCGTTCCTCGCGAAGCTAGCGGCTCGTGTCGCTGAGGTTGAGCAGCTTTTAAAACAGCGCCAAAGTTCTTAGGGCCGCTTCTTGTAGGGCCACGCTTGCCCGGCTTCGGCGCAACGGCGTCCATCTTTTCGCAAAGATCGTCCATCGACCAGAGCGCCTGCGGAACGCCAGCCGCCATTGCCGACGTTGAGACACTACGAATTTGAGGGTTGTTATTTCCGGTACTCGCTGACCTCGACGAGGTTGCCGTCCGGGTCGCGGAAATAGACCGACATCATTGGGCCACGGGCGCCGATCCGCTTGACCGGCCCGACTTCGACGGCAACGCCATTGGCCTCGAGACTGGCGCATATCTCGCCGAGCGGGCGGGCGGCGACCAAGCAGAAATCCGCCGAACCCGGAGTCGGCGTCTTGGCCTTCGGCTCGAAAGTGTGGCCTGCCTCGTGCACATTGATTTTTTGCGTTCCGAAGAGCAGCGCCGTCGGCAGGTTCGGCGTGTCGACGCGCTTGAAGCCGAGCACGCGCTGATAAAAGGCGCAGGTGTCATCGACGGAGCGAACCGTCAGCACGAAATGATCGATGCCGGCAATCACGGCAGCGCCCTCAGTTATATGTTGCGGCTGCCCGGCTTGATTGCCGGTATGGCGGCGAGTTCGGGCGGCAGCTTGTCGGCAGGATAGGCCGGAACCTCGTATTCGGCGAGCGCGATCAGCGGCACGCCGACATCGGTCTTGCCGGCCGAGCGATCGATGATGCAGGCAGCGGCCACCACGTCGGCGCCAAGCGCGCGCAAGCAGTCGACGGTCTCGCGGATCGACAGGCCGGTGGTGACGATGTCCTCGACGATGACGACGCGCGAGCCCTTGGCGATCTCGAAGCGGCGGAGCCTGAACTCGCCCCCTTCCCGCTCGACCCAGATCGCCGGTGCGCCAAGATGGCGCGAGGTCTCGTAGGCCGGAATCAGGCCGCCGATCGCCGGGCCGACGACATAGTCGATCTTCCCGGACACAGCGGCGCGGATCCTTTCGGCCAGCGCCTTGCACAGGCGCTCGGTCTTGTCGGCATGCATGAACACCCGTGCCTTCTGCAGGAAGACCGGGCTTCGCAAGCCCGACGTCAGGATGAAATGCCCTTCGAGAACGGCACCGGCTTCACGGAAAATGCCCAGCACTTCGTCGGTGTTCATTCTTCGCTCCATGTCCATGGTGAATGGTGAATGGTGAATGGTGAATGGTAGTGAGTAGTGAGTAGTGAGTAGTGAGTAGTGAGAGCACCTTTCTTTCACTATTCACTATTCACTATTCACCCATTCACGCGCCGCGCATCGCTGACGCTCGAATTGTCCTTGAGCTGCGATAGCAGCCGGTTCAGGTGCTTCAGATCCCAGACTTCCAGATCGATCAGCATTTCGGTGAAATCGGGCGCGGTGCGCACCATCGACAATGTATGGATGTTGGCATCGTTGGACGCAACGACCTGCGCGATGTCGGCCAGCGAGCCCGGCGCGTTGATGGCGGTGACCGAGACGCGCGCCGGAAAGCGCTCCTTGGTGCGCTCGTCTATGTCCCAGCGCACGTCGATCCAACGTTCAGGCTGGTCGTCGAAAGCCTGCAGCGCCGGCGACTGGATCGGATAGATGGTGATGCCGGTTCCCGGCTGCACGATGCCGACGATGCGGTCGCCGGGCACGGCACCTTCCGGCGCGAAGCGGACCGGCAAGTCGCCGCGCACGCCGCGGATCGGCACGGCGCCGTCCTTTGGCTGGTCCTTATCCTTGCGCGCTGCACGGCCCGGAATCTGGAACAGCATGCCGGCGGCATTGCGGATTTTCGACCAGCCCTCCTCGCGCTGCTTGGGCGCGGCCAGCGTGACGCGTTCGTCCTTGTAGTCGGGAAAGACCGCCTTCATGACATCGGTGGAGGCAAGTTCGCCGCGGCCGACCGAGGCCAGCACATCCTCAATGTCCTTGCGCGCCAGCCGGTGCAGCACCGACTTCAGGCTTTCCTTGGTGAAGGTCTTGCCTGACCGCTCGAAGGCGCGCTCCAGTATGCGGATGCCGAGACCCGAATACTGCTTGCGGATGGCATTCTTGGTGGCGCGGCGGATCGCCGAGCGCGCCTTGCCGGTGACGACGACCGATTCCCACGCCGCCGGCGGCACCTGCGCCTTGGAGCGGATGATCTCGACTTCATCGCCATTCTTCAGCTCGGTCATCAGCGGCATGATGCGGCCGTTGACCTTGGCGCCAACGCAGGTGTCGCCGACTTCGGTGTGCACGGCGTAGGCGAAGTCGATCGGCGTGGCGCCGCGCGGCAGCGCGATCAGCATACCCTTGGGCGTGAAGCAGAAAACCTGGTCCTGGAACAGTTCCAGCTTGGTGTTTTCGAGGAAGTCTTCGGGATTGTCGCCCTCGGCAAGCTGCTCGATAGTGCGCCGCAGCCAGGCATAGGCGTTGGTCTCCTTCGAGATCGCATGGGCGGTGCCGTTCACCTTGCCGCCGCTGTCCTTGTAGATCGAATGTGCGGCAACGCCATATTCGGCAATCTTGTTCATCTGGTAGGTGCGGATCTGCAGCTCGACACGCTGGCGCGACGGTCCGACGATTGTGGTGTGGATCGAACGGTAGTCGTTCTGCTTCGGCGTCGAGATGTAATCCTTGAAGCGGCCGGGCACCATCGACCATGTCGTGTGGATGGCGCCGAGCGCCCGGTAGCAGTCCTCGACGGTATCGACGACGACGCGAAAGCCGAAAATGTCGGACAGCTGCTCGAAGGACAGCGCCTTGGCCTCCATCTTGCGGAACACCGACCACGGCTTCTTCTGGCGGCTCTTGACCTCGGCCTTGATCGCATATTTCTCGAACAGCGTGGACAGCGCCTTCTCGATCTCGGACAGCACGCCCTTGTTGCGCTCGAAGATTTCGGCGAGCCTGGCGGTGACGGCGCGGTAGGCTTCCGGATTGATGAAGCGGAAGGCGATCTCCTCGAGCTCCTCGCGCATGCCTTGCATGCCCATGCGCCCGGCCAGCGGCGCATAGATGTCCATCGTTTCCTCGGCGATGCGCAGGCGCTTGGCTTCCGGCACATGGTCGAGCGTGCGCATGTTGTGCAAGCGGTCGGCAAGCTTGACCAGCAGCACGCGAACGTCTTCCGAGATCGCCAGCAAGAGCTTGCGCAGGTTTTCCGCCTGCTCGGCTTTCTTGGAGACGAGGTCGAGTTTCTTCAGCTTGGTCAGACCTTCGACCAGCTTGCCCATTTCCGGACCGAACAACTCGTCGATCTCGGCTCTGGTCGCCGTGGTGTCCTCGATCGTATCGTGCAGCAAGGCAACGGCGATCGTCGCCTCGTCCATGTGCATTTCGGTGAGGATGGCGGCGACTTCGAGCGGATGCGAGAAATAGGGATCGCCGGAGGCGCGCTTCTGATGGCCATGCTTCTGCATGGCGTAGACATAGGCCTTGTTGAGCAGCGCCTCGTTGACGTCAGGCTTGTAGCGCTGGACGCGCTCGACAAGCTCATACTGACGCATCATGGGCGGGATCTCGCAAGGCTGAAATGAATCATGCGCCGCACTGGCGTACGGCGCATGTCATAGATAACCACGAAACCGCCGACGCGAAAGTGTCGGCAGTCGTTGCGAAGATTAATAATCGTCGCTTTTTTCCGGCGGTACCAGTCCTTCGATGCCGGCCAGGAGGTCTTCCTCGGTCATGCGGTCGAAGGTGATGTTGTCTTCGGTGTCGTCGGCATCGGTTGCCGCGACAGCGGTACCGGTCTGATCGGCGATCGCCTCGCCATCGGCTTCCGGCTCATCGACCTCGACATGCTTCTGCAGCGAGTGGATCAGGTCTTCCTTGAGATCGTCGGGCGACAGCGTCTCCTCGGCGATCTCGCGCAGTGCGATGACCGGATTCTTGTCGTTGTCGCGAGGGACGGTGATTTGCGCGCCCTGACTGATCTGACGAGCACGATGGCCGGCCAGAAGCACGAGCTCGAAGCGGTTATCGACCTTGTCGATGCAATCTTCAACGGTTACGCGGGCCATGAGCTGCCCCTTTCATGCCTGGATTTAATGGAAAACAGGCGCGGTCCATAACCCGAACGCCGCCAAAATACAAGCTTTTTGGCGATACCGGTCCGCGGCCAGGGGCGCTGCCAGTTCGGGGGCAAGCCCCGGGCCGCCCGAGGCGGGGTCTGGGCGCGCGCCGCCTGCGACGATACGGCACCGATCACAATTGCTTGCTATGCAGCATCATACCCTTGGATTGCCGTAAAACCGGCGTTATCTCGAATGACTGAGGTCAGTGGGTTATTTCAAGCCGACCGATAGTCACGCGCATTTAGACGGCCGCTTATTTTCGAAAAGGAATATTTTCCATGTTCGACCCTCGTGAAAAAATCGCTCTTTTCATCGATGGTGCCAATCTTTACGCCACGTCGCGAGCGCTCGGTTTCGATATCGACTACCGCAGGCTTTTGTCGAGCTTCCAGAAGCGCGGCTACCTGCTGCGCGCTTACTATTACACCGCGCTGGTCGAGGATCAGGAATACTCCTCGATCCGGCCGCTGATCGACTGGCTCGACTATAACGGCTTCAAGGTGGTGACCAAGCCGGCCAAGGAGTTTACCGACTCGACCGGCCGCCGCAAGATCAAGGGCAATATGGACATCGAGTTGACCGTCGATGCGTTGGAACTCGCCGACGTCGTCGACCACTACGTCATCTTTTCCGGCGACGGTGATTTCCGCACGCTGGTCGAGGCACTGCAGCGGCGCGGTCGCAAGGTCTCGATCGTCTCCACCATGGCTTCGCAGCCGCCGATGATCTCCGACGATCTGCGCCGCCAGGCCGACCATTTCATCGACTTGATGACGCTGAAGAGCGAGGTCGGCCGCGATCCGTCGGAGCGGCCGGTGCGTCGGCCCGAGCCTGCCGAAGCCGATGAGGACGACTATTGACGGCGGTCTTGACCGCGCCGTCGGTCGCCTCCCCCGAGCCCGATCGCGACTGCCCGCTCTGCCCGCGGCTGCACGATTTTATCGCGCAATGGCGGCAGCGCGAGCCGTCCTGGTTCAATGCGCCGGTGCCGACCTTCCTGCCGCCCGAGGGCGAGGATGCGGTGCGGCTTTTGATCGTCGGACTGGCGCCGGGCCTGCGCGGCGCAAACCGCACCGGACGCCCCTTCACCGGCGACTATGCCGGCGACCTGCTCTACAACACGCTGATCGCACATGGCTTTGCCCGCGGCCAATTCAAGGCGCGGCCCGATGACGGGCTGGAGCTTGTCGGCACGGCGATAACCAATGCGGTTCGCTGCGTGCCGCCGGGGAACAAGCCGGTCGGCGCCGAGATTGCCACCTGCCGGACGTTCCTGGTGCCGACGATCGCGCGTTTTAAAAACCTGCGCGCCGTGCTGGCGCTAGGCTCGATCGCGCACCAGTCGACCGTGCGGGCGCTGGGCGGGCGTGTTGCCGCCCATCCCTTCCGGCATGGCGGACAGCAGCAGGCCGGCGGCATCACGCTGTTTTCCAGCTATCATTGCTCGCGCTACAACACCAACACCGGCGTGCTGACGGAAGCGATGTTCCTCAACGTGTTCAGTGAGATAGCGGCGTTTTTGCAGAAATAGAGTCGGACGGCCGTCGTCAGCCTGGCTAAAAGCCCTCTAGGACAATCTTGCCCTTGGCCTTGCCGCTTTCGATCAATGCATGGGCGCGCTTCAAGTTGGCGGCATTGATGCGGCCGCCAGTCTCGCCAAGCGTCGTGCGGATCGTACCAGTGTCGACGAGCCCAGCCAATTCGTTCAGATGTTCGCCTTGCGCCGACATGTCCGCCGTCTCGAACATCGAGCGGGTAAACATGAGCTCCCAGTGTACCGAGACGCTCTTGCGCTTGAATGGGTTGATGTCGAGCGACTTCGGATCGTCGATAACCGCGAAACGTCCTTGCGGTGCGATCAACTCGGCGATCTCGGCCAGATGCTGATCAGTGTTCGTCGTCGAGAACACGAAGCTGGGGGCACCGATGCCAAGTGCCGCGACTTCGGCGGCCAGCGGCCTGGAATGATCGACGACGTGGTGGGCGCCGAGCCCGCGCGCCCAGTCCCGTGTTTCAGGCCTCGACGCGGTGGCAATCACCGTCAGCCCGGTCAGCTGTCTGGCAAGCTGCACTGCGATGGACCCGACGCCGCCAGCGCCGCCAGTGATTAGGATGGCGGGTGCCGCTCCCGCGACAGGCTTTCTGACGTCGAGACGATCGAACAGGGTCTCCCAAGCGGTAATCGCCGTCAGCGGCAGCGCCGCCGCTTCAGCATAGCCGAGGGAGGTTGGCTTGCGGCCGACGAGCCGCTCGTCGACGAGATGGAATTCGGCGTTGGTGCCTTGCGGCGCAAAAGCGCCTGCATAAAAGACATCGTCGCCGGGCCTGAACAGGCTCGTATTCGCGCCGGTCGCGGCGACCCGGCCGGCGGCATCCCAGCCGAGTACCCGCCATTGGCCAGCTTCGGGAGCGGAACTGCGCCGCACCTTGGTATCGACCGGGTTGACCGAGATCGCCTTCACCTCGACCAGCAAATCGCGGCCTTTGGGCTCGGGCTTCGGCAGTTCGATATCGACGAGGGAGGCCTCGTCGGTGATGGGAGCTGGTATTTGATAACCGACTGCGCGCATCTTCATCTCCATGATCGCTGTTGTGCATCTTTTTGTTTGACCATGACCTTTTCCGAAAACCGGGTTCCACTTTTCGAGATCATGGTCTAGACATGCTGTCTACGATCACTGTGCGCAAGAATGCACATATAAAGCACATAGTGTCGAAAAGGATACCGTTATGCCGCGTATTCGCCACGAGCGATTTGATTGCAGCCCCGGCTGCACCGTGGAGGGGACGCTCCGCTACATTGACGGAAAGTGGAAAGGCGTCGTGCTCTACCATCTGTTCGAGGGCACGCTGCGCTTCAACGAGATTCGCCGGCGGATACCGAACTGCACGCAGCGTATGTTGACCAACCAGCTCCGCGAGCTGGAGGCGGATGAGCTGATTGCGCGCAAGGTCTACCCGCAGGTGCCGCCGAAGGTGGAATACAGCCTGACGCCGCGCGGAAGGAGCCTGGAACCGGTGATCACCGCCCTGAAGACCTGGGGCGATGCGAATGTTGCCCTCAGCCCGCAGACATCGCAGGCGGCGGCGTAAGAGAGACCGAGAAGCGCCTCACCAGTGGCGATATTCCTGAATCCGTTCAGGGTGTTCGCGGGTTTTCTGAAGGCATGGATTCAGGTGGCGCTGCGGACAGTGTCGTCAGCGTTTCCTGCCCGCCCTGAAGGACATTCAGATCGACATCGCCGGTGATGCCGTCGACGCGACCCTTGTCGTGGTATTGCCAATAGATCCAGTCGTCATGACCTGGCCACAGCGCCAGCGAACGAACCCAGTGCGGGCGGCCGGCGATCTGGCCGGCATAGACCCGCGCAGCCTCGTCGGTCACGTAGAGGATCGCCGTCCTGCCGAAGGCTGCCTCGACGGGGCGCAGGAAAGCGGAGAGTTCGGCATGCAATTCTTCGGGCGATGGCCGCCGCGGGCAATTGCCGACGAATTCGATATCCACCACCGGCGGCAGCAGCGATTGATCGCGCGGCACGACGGAGATGAAATTGCGCGCCTGATCGGCGCCAGGCCTGCAGAAGGTGAAGAAATGATAGGCACCGACCGCCAGGCCGGCCGCGCGGGCTTCCCGCAGATTGGTGGCAAAAGCATCATCGACATGATCGCCGCCCTCGGTCGCCTTGATGACGGCGAAGGCAACATCGTCGGCGGCGACACGGCGCCAGTCGATCTGCCGTTGATGATGGGAAACGTCGATACCTCTGACCGGATATTTGCTGCGGTCCGGAGAAAACGACTGGAAGTAGAAATAGGCCGCCGCGACGAGCAGGCATGCCAGGATCAGGCTGGCCGCCCCCCACAGCACGATCGGCTTCTTCAAAAGGGAGGTTCCCAGCCTACCCACGCTCCTTCAGCAGCCGGCCCTTCTCGCGCGACCAGTCGCGCTGCTTTTCGGTCTCGCGCTTGTCGTGCAATTTCTTGCCGCGGCCAACGGCGAGCAGCACCTTCGCCCGGCCCTGGTCGTTGAAATAGATTTTTAGCGGCACCAGCGTCATGCCTTCGCGGTCGACGCTCTGCGACAGCTTGGCCATCTCGCGCTTGTTGAGCAGGAGTTTGCGGCGGCGGCGCGGCTCATGGTTGAAGCGGTTGGCCTGCAGATATTCCGGCAGATAGGAGTTGATCAGCCAGATCTCGCCGCCCTCGACCGAGGCGTAACTGTCCTGGATGTTGGCCTGGCCCTGACGCAGCGACTTCACCTCGGTTCCGGTCAGCACCAGGCCGGCCTCGATCGTGTCGAGCACCTCATAGGAAAACCGCGCCTTGCGGTTTTCCGCTACGGTCTTGTTGTTGGGATCGGCTTTTCTGACTTGATTCATGATGCGGAGAGGTGGCGCCTCATCCCTAATTAATCAAGCCGGCGTGCTTCATCGCCGCATCGATCTTTTCGGCGGTCGACTGCTCGACCGTCATCAGCGGCGAACGTAGCACGTTCTCGACCTTGCCGAGCTTCGACAGCGCATATTTGGCGCCGGACACGCCGGGTTCGATGAAAATCGCCTTGTGCAGCGGCAGCAGGCGGTCCTGCAACTCCAACGCCTTGGCGTTGTCGCCGGAAAGCGTCGCCTCCTGGAATTCGGCGCACAGCCGCGGCGCGACATTCGACGTCACCGAGATGCAGCCGACGCCGCCATGGGCGTTGAAGCCGAGCGCCGAGGCGTCTTCGCCGGAAAGCTGGATGAAATCCTTGCCGCAGGTGGCGCGTTGCTCGGACACGCGCTCAACCTTCCCGGTGGCATCCTTGACGCCGACGATGTTCTTGAAGTCGTGCGCCAGCTGGCCCATCGTCTCGGGCATCATGTCGATCACCGAGCGCGGCGGAATGTTGTAGATGATGATCGGCAGGCTAGTCGCCTTGGCAACCGCGGCGAAATGCGCATAGAGCCCGCGCTGCGTCGGCCTGTTATAGTAGGGCGTGACGACGAGTGCCGCGTCGGCGCCCGCCTTCTCGGCATATTGCACCAGGCCAACCGCCTCTTCGGTGTTGTTGGAGCCGGCGCCGGCGACGACCGGAGCACGACCCTTGGCCACTTCGATGCAGATCTTGACGACGTGGCGGTGCTCGTCATGCGACAACGTTGGCGACTCGCCTGTCGTGCCGACCGGAACCAGGCCCGTCGTGCCTTCGGCGAGTTGCCAGGCAACAAGGGCGCGAAAGGCTTTCTCGTCGAAACGGCCGCTCTTTTCGAACGGTGTCACGAGCGCGGTAAGCGAGCCTCTCAGCATGTCGTCCAACTCCTTGGGACTTCTCTGGTTCTTGGTATTTCTTGTCGCGCGCCTTCTAGCCGAAAGCGAAGCGGCGCACCATAGTCTCGACACTGTTGCGCGGCAAGCATGGCAGTAGTGCCAGCAAGCGCAATTTGAACGACCTTGATTACCCTTTGTTTACCGGCTCTTCATAGCAGCCGATTAGGCTTCAGTTGATCTGTGCCTGTTGGTTATGTGCAAGACAGGAAATAACGACGACCATGCCGACCAGGCAGCCTCATTTTGTCGCGCTGTTCGGCGCAATCCTCCTGATGACGCCGAGCGTGGCGGCCACCGGCAAAGTCGATGCGCAGGTCACGTCGGCCATTCCGATGCCAAGCCTGCCGGATACGGGCTTGCAGGATAAAGGCCTGCCGAATACCGGATCTCCGTCCGCCAGCGTCGCCAGGCTGAAGAGCGGCCTCGACGCGCTGGCGGCAAACGACATTGCCGGTGCGCGAAAAGTGCGCGAGACCCTGCCGGTCAATTCGCTCGACCAGCATATCCTTGCCTGGGCGATTGCCCGCTATGGCGGCGACAAGGTGCCAAGCGGCGAGATCGCCGATGCTGCGAAAATGCTGCCGAACTGGCCGGGCACGATCGCCTTGCGCAAGAACAGCGAGCGCGCACTCTACCGCGAGAACCCCGCGCCTGAGATCGTGGTGCAGGCATTCGGCGGCAGCCAGCCACAAACAGTCGAGGGCGTGATGATCCTCGCCCGCTCCTATGTGTCGCGGGGCAACGTCAAGGCGGCGCGCTCGGTGCTGTCGCCTTTCTGGCGCACCGAAAAACTGGAAGCCAAGGACGAAGCTCACATCATCCAGGAATTCGGCAAGCTGATCCCCGTAGCCGACCACCGTTTCCGCATGGAGCGCATGTTCTATGCCAACCGGGTCAATTCCGCGCTGCGTGTCGCCGACCTTGCCGGCGCCCAGCAACTGGCGGACGCTTGGGCAGCGGCGGACAGGGGCGACAAGAGCGCGGCGAAACTGCTGAAGGCGGTGCCCGCCGCACAGCGTTCGGCCGGCTTTGTCTTCGCGCAGGCCGAATATCTGCGCAAACAGGAGAAGTTTTCCGCCGCCGCCGCAATGATGATGAAGGCGCCAAGTGATCGCAATGCGCTGGTCGATCCGGATGCCTGGTGGGCCGAGCGTCGAGTGTTATCGCGCGAACTGGTCGACCAGGGCGACATGAAGACCGCCTACAGAATCGTCGCAGCACATGCCGCCGAAAGTGCTGCCAGCGCGGCGGATGCAGAGTTCCATGCCGGCTGGTATGCGCTGCGCGGTCTCAACGACCCCAACATCGCTGCCAAGCATTTCGCGCGGATCGCCGATCTCACCCAGGGGCCGATATCGCTGTCGCGCGCCTATTACTGGCTCGGCCGTGCGGCCGAAGCCGGTGGTCCCGGCAGTGCGAAGGATCATTTCACCCGTGCCGCCGCCTACGGCACGACCTTCTACGGCCAGCTTGCCGGTGAGCGCGTCGGCCGGCAGGTGCTCAACATCGCCTATCCCTCGCCTGATACCGCCGACCGCCGGAATTTCGCCAACCGCGAGGCGGTCAGCGCCATCAAGCGACTGCAGGAGGCTGGCTATGAGCGTTACGCCGACACGCTTTACCGCGACCTCGCCGGACAGTTGACCAGCCCCGGAGAGCTGGCGCTGCTGGCCGGGATGGCGGAAAAGCAGGGCAATCATTTCCTGGCGCTGAAAGTCGGCAAGATCGCCGGCGCGCGCGGCATCGATGTCGGCGCGCTGTCGCATCCGCTCGGCGTCATTCCCGACACCGCCAACATTTCCGGTTCGGGCAAGGCGCTGGCCTACGCGATCGCGCGCCAGGAAAGCGAGTTCAACATCGGTGCGGTCTCCAGTGCCGGCGCGCGCGGCCTGCTGCAACTCATGCCTGATACCGCCAGGCAATTGGCGAAGAAAGCCGGAATGATCTTCTCGCAGGCGCGGCTGACCACTGACGCCGGCTACAATGCGACGCTGGGCGCCGCCTTCCTTGGCGAGCAGCTCGGCCGCTTCGACGGCTCCTACGTGCTGACCTTCGCCGGCTACAATGCCGGCCCCAACCGCGCCGCCCAGTGGGTGGCGAAATACGGCGACCCGCGCGGCAAGGACATCGATGCCGTCGTCGACTGGATCGAGCGGATTCCCTACACGGAAACAAGAGGTTACGTCCAACGCGTGATGGAGAATTACGAGGTCTACAAGATGCGCATTTCCGGGAAATACGACATTGCCGGAGATCTGGTGAACGGGCGGAGTTGAACCAAAGGAAGGCAGATTAGGCCAGAGGCTGGCGATCCTTCGCGTCCCCTCTGCCCAGCCGACGACGAAGTCGATTTGACCACCCCGCCCCTCGCCTGTAGCAGTCGTGAGGATCCGGCAACGGCGAGGAATCGAGTCCAAATGTCGAGCGGTTTTTCCGACTTCTTCTACGCCTCGCCGGACGGGCTGAAACTCCACGCACGTATCTACGGCGAAGCGAACTCCGGCCACTGGCCGGTCGTCTGCCTGCCCGGCCTCACCCGCAATAGCCGCGACTTTCATGAGCTGGCACTGCACCTGTCGCGACGGGAGGAAAGACCGCGAAAAATCATCGCCTTCGACTATCGCGGGCGCGGCCAGTCCGCCTACGGCCCCGATATCAGCCACTACACTGTCGGCGTCGAAGCCGGTGATATCCTCGCCGGGCTGGCGGCGCTTGCTATCGAAGAGGCCGCGTTCATCGGCACGTCGCGCGGCGGGCTGATCATCCATGTGCTCGGCGCGATGCGGCCATCGGTGCTGAAAGCCATCGTTCTCAACGACATCGGCCCGGTGGTCGAGGCCGCCGGTCTCGCCCATATCCGCTCCTATCTCGAGCCCGCGCCGGAGCCGAAAACGCATGCCGAGGCGATCAGTGCCCTGCGCGGCGCGCATGGCAGCGACTTTCCAGCCCTGACCGGGGCCGATTGGGAGCGGATGGTATCGGCCCTCTGCCGGGAGACGGAGGAAGGGCTGATGCCGGATTTCGACCCGAGGCTGATCGACACGCTGGCCGGACTCGATTTGACCCAGCCGTTGCCGGTACTGTGGCCGCAGTTCGAAGCGCTGGCGGCGATCCCGCTGCTTGCCATACGCGGAACCAATTCGAAACTGCTGTCCGCCGAAACGCTTCAACAGATGCGAAAGCGCCATCCCGACATCGAGACGATCACCGTCGAGGGCCAAGGCCACGCGCCTTTCCTCGAGACCGGCGCCCTGCCTGGTGCTATTGCCGCTTTTTTGAATCAGGCAGAGCTCAAGTCCAGATAAAGTAAACCCCAAGACCTGATCGGTCCCGGGGTAGTTACAACAGTATAGAAAATGGCCTTGGCTTATTTGGCTTTCGAGCTTTTCCGCGGTGCCTTTGCGGCTGCAGGCTCCGCCTTATGCTCGCTCGGCGATGCGGAAGGCGCCGTCAATGGGGACGAAAATACAGAGCTTTCGGCGCTTCCAGCCGTCCCGCCGCGAGGCGTTTCCAGCACGGTGACGCAGCCGTCGAGGTCATTGGTGGCGAGATGCGCGTAACGCATGGTCATCGACAGCGTCTGGTGACCGAGCCACATCTGCACGCGCCTGATATCTATGCCGCCCTGGACAAGCCGCGAGGCGCAGGTGTGGCGCAGAATGTGCGGCACAACCTGATCGTCGGCGGCAAGACCGATTTCGGCTTTCGCATCGTTCCAGATGGCGCGAAACTGCGCCTGGCTGAGCTTGGTGAACGGGCCCTTGGGCCGGCGGCCCTCGGTGGCCGGCAGCTTGATCACCTCTTTTACCCGTTCGGTCATCGGAATGGTGCGGCTGCGGCCGGATTTGGTGATCCAGAAGCTGACGCGATGCTCCTGGATATCATTCCAGATCAGGCCGAGCGCCTCGCCGAGGCGGCATCCGGTGTCGACTAGAAAAACGGAGAGCCGGTAGGCATCCTCGCTGCGGCTCTTGATGGCGGCGAACAGCCGTGCCTCCTCGTCCCTCTCCAGGAAACGAATCCGTCCCGCCCGCTCCTTCTGGCGGCGGAACTCGGGCAGGCTGTGGATATCCCCCATCTTATGAGCCTTGCGCAGCAGTTTGCTGAGAGCAGCCATCTTCCGGTTGATGGTTGCGTTGCTGTTGCCGCGCTGGCGCAAGGTGCCGATAAGGTTATCCAGGGTACTCTGGTCAAAGGCGCTGAAACGCTCTCCGAGGAGAATCTCGTCTATTTCGCCGATGAAAGAGCTGACATTGTATTTATGCCGCCCATCATCCCAAAGTATATCCCGGTATGCTGAAAATAGTTCCCCGATCCTGAACGACTTTACTTCTCTTATCTTGTTGTAACTGTATTTTATCTTGGAAATCTGAGAAGAAAAAACCGAAAAATGATCAGAGAGGTCATCCTCTTGAATCGTTTCGTTCGTCATCATTCGCCACACCCCCGGGGTGGATAGGATCAGACCTATCCGCTTGGAAGCGCCCTTTCAAGAGTTTTGAATCACGCGATTGTGATTTCATCCGCCATCAACGGATCCCACGAAATCATCCCACGGACTCTATTCAGCTACCGATTTCCCCCTGTTCCTTCTGTTTGCCTTGATCCAGTCACGAAACAGAACAGCCCGGGCGTTGAAGCGCCCGGGCTGGATTTCACCTGTTAGAACCAGCCCTTAGAACGAGCGCTGGAAGCGGAGCTGGCCGCCAAAGTTGTCATCATCGTCGGCACCGGTCCAGTTGGAGACGGTATCATCACCAACGCCGAGGTAGGAGGCTTCCGCCGTGATCGTCAGGCCGGGGACGATGTCATAGGCGATGTTCGCCACGACGCCGAGGTTTTCGCCTTCGTCATACGAGATCTGGGCGTTGAACGAGGTCTTCTCGTTGATGGTGTAGGTACCACCGCCCCAGAGTGCCCAGTTGCCGCTCCACAGCTTGTACATGCCGCGACCGCCAGCGGGGAATGCCCAGGTGGGGTCCGTGTAGTTGTCGTCGGTGCCGTAGCCAGCCATGATGAACAGCGACAGGTTCTCCATCGGCGTGATGTCGAGGCGAACCTTGCCGGCCACTTCTTCGTAGGCGCTGTCATAAGCGATGACGCCGGTGATCGCGCCCCAGCCCTGCGTCCACTTCAAGCCGCCGACGACATGCGGAACATAGTCGTCGATCGTGAAGGGGCCGTAGCCTTCTTCGAGCGAGACGACGGCCGAGAAGCCGTTGCCGGCATCGAAGTAGTACTGGATGACGTTGGTGTCGAAGCCGCCGTAGGGGACCAGCGTATCGTTCATGACGTTGCCGGCGTAGCCGATGAACGTATCGAAGGCCGATTCGTCCTTACCGACGCGCAGCCCACCGAGCTGGATCCAAGCGAAGTTCAGCGAAACGCCCCTGTTGCCGGCATCGTTGCCGACGAGGTACCCATCCTCGTCGATGGCGGCGAAGCCCTGCCTGTTACCGAAGTTGTAGCGGGTCTCGGTGTAGGTCTTCAAGGTGCCGAGCTCGGTTTCCTGGCCGGTCCAGGTCTTCAGCGTGAAGCGAGCGCGCTTCCAATAGGTGTCGTTCTCGCCGCCGTCCTCGCGGTCCCAGTTCGTCGCACCGGTGAAAGTGCCGACGTCACCGACGCCGATGTCGTAGCGGACGTAGCCGCCGATGCGCAGGCAGGTTTCGGTGCCGGGGATGTAGAAATAGCCAGCGCCGTAGACGTCGCAGATCCGGACGTATTCAGCGGGTTCCGGCTCGGCGACGACGACGGCGTCGGCGGCGCGCGCACCGGAAACTGCGACCAGCGCCGCAGCGGAGCCGAGAAGAAGGCTCTTGATGTTCATTTTCTGACCTCCAGTCAAAAGTTAAAAAACGGGTCTGGGTATTCTTTGCTGAAGGACAGCGTTCCCTGCCCCATCCCCACTACCGAAAAAGATGCGCACCGCGCCGCTCCTTCGAACTCGACATTACCCATGAGGCGGCGGCGTTCAACCACCATCGTACCGGCGAAAGGTCTGTGCGGGTGCTATCCCCAAACGTTGTTGCACAAATGACACGATTTGGCCTCACTCGGAAAGCTCTCATTAACCATCGAGCTGCCGGAAACCCTTGGGCGAGCCCTTGTGACCCTGCCGATTCCGGCAATTGCCAGCCGGAAATGCGACCATTGCCCCCGGAGCCGCCAGCCAGCGAATCGCCACGGAATCGCCGCACGCCAAGGCGGCGCTTCAGCAGGAGCCGGTTTTTTCAATGATAATCGCGCAGGCTTGTTGATTGTGCCGGCGCTTTTCTTTATCCACCGGCGCAACGGAGAGGTGGCCGAGTGGTCGAAGGCGCTCCCCTGCTAAGGGAGTAGAGGTCAAAAGCTTCTCGTGGGTTCGAATCCCATCCTCTCCGCCATCCTGCTTCGCGCTGCGCGCTTCGCAGGACAAGCCCGGCGAATTCTTCTCGAGAATCCCTTGCAAAACCTGGTTCCGAAGCCTTTCCCAGCTTCATCATCCCAGGGCGAAGCAGGAGCGAAGCGACGTCGCGAAGACCCTGGGATCCATGCCATGACATCAGCCAAAGAATGCAGCGGCTCAGGATGGCCGTTCGACGAGTGCGGTCGCCAACGGGTGCGCTGAAGCAGAGCTTGCACCGTTGCGACACGCAAACGTCACGGCATGGATCCCGGGGTCTGCGCTGCGTCACTTCGCTCCTTGCTCCGCCCCAGGATGACGAAGGGAGAATGTATGCGATCGCCACCGACAAAGGGGCAGCCAATCTGTCAAAACTTCCTGTGTCCAAGAGTTGGTTGGCAGCGCCTTTTTTGGCGCGGTTTTCGCTCACGAACGTCTGTGGCGAGTTTTCACGACCAACGGCAAATCCTGCGATTCTCCAAAAAACCAAGCAATAACAAGTAACTACCGTAGAAACAGCCGTCACCGGTCCGCTGTTTCGTTCGATTCTGACTGGAGGTCAGAAAATGAACATCAAGAGCCTTCTTCTCGGCTCCGCTGCGGCGCTGGTCGCAGTTTCCGGTGCGCGCGCCGCCGACGCCGTCGTCGTCGCCGAGCCGGAACCCGCTGAATACGTCCGGATCTGCGACGTCTACGGCGCTGGCTATTTCTACATCCCCGGCACCGAAACCTGCCTGCGCATCGGCGGCTATCTCCGCTACGACATCGGCGTCGGCGACGTCGGCGCCTTCGCTGGTGCAACGTCTGGCGACTACGAGGACGGCAGCGAGAACGACACCTATTGGAAGCGCGCTCGCTTCACGCTGAAGACCTGGACCGGCCAGGAAACCGAGCTCGGCACCTTGAAGACCTACACCGAGACCCGCTTCAACTTCGGCAACCGCCAGGGCCGCGCCGACGTTGGTTACGCCCCAGACGGGGAGCTGGCCTTCGTCCCTAACGAGGCCGGCAACAGAGGCGTCTCGCTGAACTTCGCCTGGATCCAGCTCGGTGGGCTGCGCGTCGGTAAGGACGAGTCGGCCTTCGATACGTTCATCGGCTACGCCGGCAACGTCATCAACGATACGCTGGTTCCCTTTGGTGGCTTCGACACCAACGTCGTCCAGTACTACTTCGACGCCGGCAACGGCTTCTCGGCCGTCGTCTCGCTCGAAGAAGGCTACGGCCCCTTCACAATCGACAGCTACGTTCCGCATGTCGTCGGCGGCGTGAAGTGGACGCAGGGCTGGGGCGCGATCACCGGCGTCGTTGCTTATGACAGCAACTATGAAGAAGTGGCCGGCAAGGTTCGCCTCGACATCACGCCGATGGAGAACCTGTCGCTGTTCATCATGGCCGGCTACGGCACTGACGACAACTATACGGACCCTTCATATGTATGGGATGCCAACGGCCGCGGCATGTACAAGCTGTGGAGCGGCAACTGGGCAGTCTGGGGCGGTGGTACCTACACCATCAACGAGAAGACCTCGTTCAACCTCCAGGCTTCGTATGACGAAGGCGAGAACCTCGGCATCGCTGCCAACATCGCCTACGACGTCGTCCCGGGCCTGACGATCACGGCCGAAGTCGACTACCTGCACGCAGGCAAGTTTGGCGAAGCCGACTTCTCCAACTGGACCGGTGCGGACGACGAAGACAGCATCGGCGGTATTCTCCGCTTCCAGCGCTCGTTCTAATCAGCAGCGTCTGACTGAAAATGAACCCGGCGGGCAACCGCCGGGTTTTTTCGTATCGGCGTGGCTGCCAAATGCGTGATGCACGGCGCCCCGATACTGGCCACGGTCGTTCTCTGCTGATTTGGAGCGGAATGCAGCCGCCAATCTCCAGCGCTGGCGATTGGCCACAGCCCACCCATCATCCCCAGGGTGGAGCAGGAGCGCAGAATGAAAGCAGCAGCGATCCTTCGCGCCCCCCTCTGTCCTGCCGGACATCTCCCCCACTTGGGGGGAGATTGGCCGTCGCCGTTGCTTTCGCCAATCTCGAACGTTGATGAACAGGCGCCGTCAGCGCAGCTGCCGATCTCCCTCCTTGTGGGGGAAATGGCCGGCAGGACAGAGGGGGGCGCTGTCCCTCCAGCGTCTCCAAAGATTCTGCACCGCAGCAGCGTTTAGCGGCCGAAGGTCGGTCGGCAGCAAGCCTATGCGATTGATTGAGATCCTCGCGGCCCGCCGAACCTCATGTCAAATCTCTGCAAGATCGCCCAGCGACTGGATCAGCGGCTGAATTTCGTTTTCGTAATTCTTCCAGCGCTTGACGGACGATTTGTAGATCGGTTGACGAACCTGCCAGCGACTGGGCGTGTTGACCGAACCATCCCTGTCGAAAAAGCGCAGGCAGGCGTCATCCCAGGGAAGCCCGAGATAATCTATGAGGCGGCGCGACTGCGCTTCCTGGTCCTCAACCAGCGTTTCGTAGCGATTTTCGAAGATAAGACCTGGAAAAACCTCGTTCCAATGCCGCATCAGGCGATCATATTCGCGATAGTACAGGCCTAGTGTATTCAGGTCGGTGTTGTAGCTGTGCCCCTCGTTGAAGTTCTGGACAAAGCAGGAGACGCAATTGTCAACGGCATCACGACGGCAATGAATGATGCGTGCGTTGGGAAAGAGAAGGCCGATGAGGCCGATCAGCTCGAAATTGTGCGGCATCTTGTCGACTACGCGAAGCGCGGCAGGCGCCCGCTCCCGCAAATAGGACAGATGCTCTTGGGCCAAGGTTCTGGACAGATCTTCTGTGATCGACATGATCGGCTGGGTCAAATCTCCGGCCGATGAGGTTTTGAGGCCGATCGCATTCGCAACCCGCCTTAATTTGTTAAGCTCCCCTGCCCCATGAACATCGGGATGGCTGGCGCAGATCTGTTCCGTAAGCGTCGTCCCCGAGCGAGGCATGCCAACCACGAACACAGGCACTTCGGAAGTGTTTCCATAGCCGGCCCTGGCAGCTAAAAAATCCGGCGTGAAGGTTTCGATCATCGCGTCTATCCAGCGACGATACACGTCGATATCGAACTTGTAGCCGGAGGCCTGTTTCGCCTTGTTGAAATGGTCGAATGCCTCATCATAGCGCTTGATGTCGTTCAGCACCTTGCCGGCGGCGTAATGGAGTTGCTGTGCGCCTTCCGAACCAAGCTTCGGATCGCCGAGTTCACGAAGAATGGATTGGAGCTCCTCGGGTTCCTCGGTGAACTTTCGCGTCTGTACAAGGTCGTTGTAGGCGTCCGGCACCCCAATGCGACGTCCGATTGCTTCTTTCAGATAGACGGCTGCCTCATCCATGCGCCCCAGGCTGCTGAGCGCACGGGCCAGCCCGGCCCGTACCTTGGGATGATCGCGGTTGATTTTCAGCGCCTTCTCGTAAAGCGGCAAAGCCATGTCGGGCTTGTCAAACGCTATGTAAGTGCGCCCCAATGCACAAAGTGCTTCGATAAGGCCGGGCTGCAGTTCCAAGGCGTACTGCATATGCTTGATTGCCGGCGAATATTCGCTGACCTTCACATAGGCCTCGCCAAGACTCAGGTGGTAGTAGGGGTTTTTAGGCTCCTCGCCGACCGCCCGTGCGAAATATCGCAAGGCCATCTCATCATCGTAACGCAGGTATAGAGTCCCCAAGATATACAAGGCGAGCGGATGGTTTGGCGTGCGCGCCAGAACCCGAAGGCATAGATCCTGTGCCTCGTCGAGCCGCTTTGCCTGCTGATGGATATATGCCTGTTTCAGCAGCGCGTCGTCGGCTTGCGCGCGCGATTGAGCGGTTCCTTGATTCACCGTCGGTTTCAGTATCGGCACCTTCGCTTTCGGCGCGGGACCGGGGTTGATGTGCTTTGACCAAGCAGGTGGGAGTCGATTGTTCATGATATCTCGCTAGCAAAAAGAGCCGAAGGAATCCAGCATGCCGGTTGCAGTCAAGGCGGGAGCTTGCGCGGCCAACTGTGCCGCGCTAGCAAGAAGTCCCTTTTCGAACGAGCCCCTTTTCGAACGAGCATTGCCATGCGCCAGCGCCCTCCCCTCACGCCAATCATCAGCGCGCTTCCCTCAACGGTGCCGTTTGTCGGCCCGGAAGCGCAGGAGCGGGACCGCGGCCGCGCGTTTCGCGCCCGCATCGGCGCCAATGAGAGCAGTTTCGGTCCCTCGCCGCGCGTCATCGCCCGCATGGCGGAGATCGCCGGGGACATGTGGATGTACTGCGACCCCGACAATCACGATTTGAAGGTGGCTGTCGCCGCGCATCTCGGCGTCAGCGCCGAAAACGTGGTTGTCGGCGAAGGCATAGACGGGTTGCTCAGCCTGGTGGCTCGCATGTATGTGGCACCGGCCGATGCCGTGGCCACCTCGCTCGGTGCCTATCCGACCTTCAATTTCCACATAGCCGGCGTCGGCGGCCGGCTGGTCGCGGTCCCCTACGAGGACGACCGGGAAAGCCTGGACGGCCTATTGGCTGCAGCGCGCAAGGAAAATGCGCCGCTGGTCTACCTCTCCAACCCGGACAATCCAATGGGAAGCTGGTGGGAGGCGGCCGAGCTCATCCGCTTCATCGAAGCCCTGCCGGAGGCCACCATGTTGGTGCTCGACGAGGCCTATGGCGAGTTGGGGCCCGCCTCGGCGCTGCCGCCGATCGATGTGGCGCGGCCGAACGTCATTCGCATGCGCACCTTCTCGAAAGCCTACGGGCTGGCCGGCATACGCTGCGGCTATGCGGTGGCCGACGCCCAGGTGATCCGCGACTTCGAAAAAATCCGCAACCATTACGGCGTCAGCCGCATGGCGCAGATTGCCGGCGTCGAGGCGTTGGCCGATCAGGACTATCTCCAGAGTGTGGTGGCGCGGGTCGCTGCCGGCCGCCGGCGTATAGCTGAGATAGCCGAGGCGAATGGACTGAAGCCGCTGCCCTCGGCGACCAATTTCGTCACCATAGACTGCGGCCGCGACGGCGCCTTCGCACTGAACGTGCTGCAGGCGCTTTTGTCGCGCGATGTGTTCATCCGCAAGCCAATAGTGCCGGTGCTCGACCGCTGCATCCGGGTCAGCGTCGGCCTCGACCATGAGCTCGATATTCTTGCCGAGGAATTGCCCGGCGCGTTGGCGGCGGCACGGGGGAACTGAAGATCGCTACGCCGTCGTTTTCGGCCTTGCCGCTATCTCCCCGTCACCGAGCAGGCACATGACCCGCTTCAAGGTGTTCGAAAGCTCGGCGGCTTCGTCGTCGGCCAGACCGGCCGTCAGCCGGGTGAGATCGCGATCCGCCGCCGCCTGAAGTGCTGCCAGTTCCGAGTTTCCCCGCGCGGTCAGGGACAGGGTGCGCTGACGCCGATCGTTCAGATCGGTACGCAATTCGGTCAGGCCCATGGCGGTGAATTTTCTAAGGATCCGCGTTACAAAGGCGGGGTCCAGCCGGAGCTCGCCGGCAATCCCGGACGCAGCCGGCTCGAGACCGAGATGGAACGCTCGCGCAAGAAACCCTGCCTCGCCGCTCGGGTTGGTAGCGACGGCTCCCGCGCGGCGACCCAGCTCGAATAGCACCCGCGCCTCGGTCAGCGTATAGGTGCTCTGCATCAAGGTCTCGTCGAGCAGCCCAATCAAGCTGGTGTAAAACCTGTTGAAATGACGGATCTCAGCGACCATAGCATTCCGCTCATCCGGCATGTCGGGGCTCCGTTTCTGGAGATTCTACACCGCAGGATCATCACTGTATTATTTGACTTAGTCAACTATTTAAAGGTCGCAGTCGTTCATCAGAAATGCAGCTCTTGAATTAATTAAACGTTCGTTTTATTATTGTCGCTTCACGATGAGGCGATGATGGCCCGCACGACCGGTTCCGACGGCGAAAAGACCGAGGCAGCGATCCGCGAAGCGGCGGTTAACCTGATCGCGCGTCTAGGCTACGAGGCGATGTCGATGCGCCAGCTCGCAGCGGAGGTCGGGGTCCAGGCCGCCGCGCTCTACCGCTATTTCCCGACCAAGGAAGACCTCTTGTTCACGCTGATGCGCGAGCACATGGAGGGGCTTATCCGGGCGTGGAATGCGGCGCGCCCCGCCGCGGCCGATCCGGCGAGGCGGCTTGCCGCCTATGTCGAAAACCACATCGCCTTCCACATCGAGCGTCGCCACGCCACCCATGTCTCCAACATGGAGCTGCGCAGCCTGTCGCATGATCGCCTGACGCAGATCCTGCGTATGCGCACGGCCTATGAAAAGGAGCTGCGCGCCATCCTGCGCGACGGCGCCGAAGCCAGCGTCTTCAGCGTCGAAGACACAGGGCTGACGGCGATGGCGGTGATCCAGATGATGACCGGCGTCATCGTCTGGTTCCGACCGGGCGAGCGGCTATCGATCTCGGAGGTGACCGCCACATATCTTTCAATGACCATGCGGCTGGTGGGAGCAGAGGCCCACGGCGCGACTACGACCTACAGCGCCCCGCACGGCTTCGGCCGCGCAAAGGACGCTGTAGCACCTTGATTTTGCGCATGATCCCTCCCGGAATCGAATTCGATTTCGGGACCATGCGCCGGGAGGAACGGCATGTACACGCACACACTCAACTTCGGGCTTGACGAAGACATCGAGGCGCTGCGCGACCTGGTGCGGCGCTTCGCCCAGGAAAAGATCGCACCGATCGCCGCCGAGATCGACCGCTCGAATGAATTTCCGGCGCATCTGTGGCGCGAATTCGGAGCCCTCGGCCTGCTCGGCATCACCGCCGACCCGGATTTCGGTGGCACCGGCATGGGCTATCTCGCCCATGTGGTCGCGATGGAGGAGATTTCGCGTGCCTCGGCCTCGGTCGGCCTCTCCTACGGCGCCCATTCCAATCTCTGCGTCAACCAAATCAATCGCTGGGCGACGCCGGCACAGAAGGAAAAATATCTGCCAGCGCTGTGCAGCGGCGAAAAGGTCGGCGCGCTGGCAATGTCGGAAACCGGCGCCGGCTCCGATGTCGTGTCGCTCAAGCTGCGTGCCGAAAAGCGCAACGACCGCTATGTGCTCAACGGCACCAAGATGTGGATCACCAATGGCCCGGACGCCGAGACGCTGGTCGTCTATGCCAAGACCGATCCGGAGCTCCATTCGCGTGGGATCACCGCCTTCATCGTCGAGAAATCGATGGCCGGCTTTTCCGTCGCGCAAAAGCTCGACAAGCTCGGCATGCGCGGCTCGAATACCGGCGAGCTGGTCTTTTCGAATGTCGAGGTGCCGTTCGACAATGTGCTGCACGAGGAAGGGCGCGGCGTCGAAGTGCTGATGTCGGGCCTCGACTACGAGCGCACCGTGCTCGCCGGCGGCCCGATCGGGCTGATGGCGGCGTGCCTCGATGTGGCGGTCCCTTATGTGCATGAACGCAAGCAGTTCGGCCAGCCGATCGGCGAGTTCCAGCTGGTGCAAGGCAAGCTCGCCGATATGTACACGACGATGAACGCCGCGCGCGCCTACGTCTATGCTGTCGCCGCCGCCTGCGACCGCGGCCAGACGAGCCGCAAGGACGCCGCCGCTTGCGTGCTGTTCGCCGCCGAGAAGGCGACACAGATGGCCCTCGACGCCATCCAGTTGCTGGGCGGCAATGGCTACATCAACGATTATCCGACCGGTCGGCTTTTGCGCGACGCCAAGCTCTACGAGATCGGCGCCGGCACCAGCGAAATCCGCCGCTGGCTGATCGGGCGCGAAATCATGGCGGAGGGAGTTTAGTGGCGCTGTCTTGAAATCTGGCATACATAGGAGATAGTGCCATAATTCTGAAATGTGCCGCATTGCTGGAACGAGGCAGACCATGGCAAACGAAACGGAAAAGGCAGGGTTGGGCGAAAATCCGCAAAACCAGTTCGAGGCCGGAGCTCGGAAAACTCCGCTCCGGGCTCCAGCGAAACGAGAGCGCATCAAGCTTGGCGAGGGCGGGCGCTTCGTTATCCCGGCTGCGATGCGCGAGGAAATGGGCGTGAGGCCTGGTGAAGACTTGATCCTTCACGTCGAGAACGGCGAGTTGCGGGTAAGGTCGTGGCTCCAAAATCTGCGGCGCGTCCAGGCGGAATTGTCGGCGTTGAAAAAGCCCGAGGAAAGTGTCGTCGACGAATTTCTGAAGGAGCGGCGGGAAGAACAGCGCCGAAGCGACAAGCGTTTGGACCGGCTTCATGCCGAAGGGACGACGAGAAAGCGTGCGAAATGAAACCCTACGTCATGGACAGTTCGGCGGCGCTTGCGATCCTGCTCAACGAGAAAGGCACCGATATCGCCTTGGGTTTTGCGCCGGATGCGCAATGCAGCTCCGTCAATGCGGCTGAAATTATCGCCAAGCTGATCGACAGGGGACGCAGCATGGAGGAGGCTGCCGACGACCTTGCGAGCCTCGGCATGCCGGTCGCCGTTTTCGACGAAGCGATGGGCATCGCCGCCGGTCAGCTTCGCGAACTGACGCGGCATCGCGGCTTATCGCTGGGCGACCGGGCCTGCCTCGCACTGGCAATTCGCGAGAACGCCATCGCCGTCACCGCTGATCGCGATTGGGGTGATCTGGATGTCGGCTGCAAGATCGAATTGATCCGGTAACATCATGACCACCCTCACCTCACAGATCTCGCCCGCCTCGGACACCTTCCGCGCCAATGCCGAGCGTATGCGGGCGCTGGTCGCCGACATTGCGGAAAAGGCGGCAACCGTCGAGCGTGGCGGCTCGGAGGAAGCGCGTGAGCGCCACCAGAGCCGCGGCAAGCTCTTGCCGCGCGAGCGCCTCGCTCAATTGCTCGACACCGGCTCGCCGTTCCTTGAAATCGGCCAGTTCGCCGCGTGGTCGATGTATGGCGAAGACATCTCATCGGCCGGCCTCATCGCCGGCATCGGCCGCGTCGAAGGCACCGAAGTCATGGTCGTCGTCAACGACGCCACGGTGAAGGGCGGCACCTATTATCCGCTGACGGTGAAGAAGCATCTGCGCGCGCAGGAGATCGCGATGCAGAACAAACTGCCTTGCGTCTATCTGGTCGACAGCGGCGGCGCCAACCTGCCCAACCAGGACGAGGTGTTTCCCGACCGCGACCATTTCGGCCGCATCTTCTACAACCAGGCCAATATGTCGGCTGCAGGCATTCCGCAGATCGCCTGCGTCATGGGTTCGTGCACGGCGGGTGGCGCCTATGTGCCGGCGATGTCGGACGAGACGATCATGGTGCGCAATCAGGCGACCATCTTCCTCGGCGGCCCGCCGCTGGTGAAGGCCGCTACCGGCGAGGATGTCAGCGCGGAGGAACTGGGTGGGGCCGATGTGCACACGCGGCTTTCCGGGGTCGCCGACCACTATGCGCTGGACGACGAGCATGCGCTGGCGATCGCACGCCGCATCGTCAAGAACTTGAATCGAAAGAAGGACATCGGGCTGGCACTTCGCGATCCGATTCCGCCGCTTCATGCAGCCGGTGAGCTCTACGGCATCGTGCCGACCGACCTGCGCCAGCCCTATGACGTGCGCGAAGTGATCGCGCGCCTCGTCGACGGCTCCGAGTTCGACGAGTTCAAGCAGAATTACGGCACCACGCTGGTCACCGGCTTTGCCCATCTTCAGGGCATGCCGGTCGGCATCATCGCCAACAACGGCGTGTTGTTTTCGGAAAGCGCGCTGAAGGGCGCGCATTTCATCGAACTGTGCTGCCAGCGCAAGATCCCGCTGATCTTCCTGCAGAACATCACCGGCTTCATGGTGGGACGAAAATACGAGGCCGGCGGCATTGCCAAGGATGGCGCCAAGCTGGTGATGGCTGTCGCCACGGCCCGTGTGCCGAAGGTGACCATGATCATCGGCGGCTCGTTCGGCGCAGGCAACTACGGCATGTGCGGACGCGCCTATTCGCCACGCTTCCTGTGGATGTGGCCGAACGCCCGCATTTCGGTGATGGGCGGCGAACAGGCGGCGACCGTGCTCGCCGTCGTCAAGCGCGAGGGGATCGAACGCAAGGGCGGAGAATGGAGCGCGGAGGAGGAAGCAAAATTCAAGAAGCCGATCTTGATGAAATACGAGCATGAGGGCCATCCGCTCTATTCCTCCGCCCGGCTGTGGGACGACGGCATCATCGACCCGGCCAAGACGCGCGAGGTGCTGGCGCTCAGCCTTTCAGCCGCGCTGAACGCCGGGATCGAGGAAACAAAGTTCGGCGTGTTCAGGATGTGAAATGAGCGAGATCAACCACAGAATTCGCGTTCATACCGGCGACATCACCAAGCTGGCGGTCGATGCCATCGTCAACGCCGCCAACACCTCGCTCTTGGGCGGCGGTGGCGTCGACGGCGCCATTCACCGGGCGGCCGGCCCCGAGCTCGAATTCGAATGCCGGATGCTGAATGGCTGCAAGGTCGGCGACGCAAAACTTACCAGGGGTTACAGGCTGCCGGCACGCTTCATCCACACGGTCGGGCCGGTCTGGCAAGGCGGCGGCAAAGGCGAGGCCGAGTTGTTGGCCTCCTGCTATCGCCGGTCGCTCGAGCTTGCCGCAGCCAACGGTTGCCGGACAGTGGCATTTCCGGCGATCTCGACCGGTGTATACCGATATCCAAAGGAGCAGGCGACGCAGATCGCCGTTGACACCGTGAGTGCCTTCATCGGCCAGAAAGCGGTTCCGGAAACTGTCATTTTCTGCTGCTTCGACCAACAGACGGCGGAACTGTACCAGCAGGCGTTGCTGCGTCTGGCGGAGCGTGACCTGCACCGATGAGAAATCCCGTCCCTCAGACTTATTTTCAACCATTGAACTGGCCGCCCGGAAAAATTGCGGCTATTGCTCGTTGCAAATACCAATGGGGATTGGGCGAAGATGAGACTAGGGCCTTTTCAGAAAACAACTGTATCTGTACTTGCAGGACTGCTTATATTCGCGGCGCCTGGGGTTGGCGCGGCGGAATCGCTGGCGGGGAGCAAGGGCGACAGCCGTTTCGCCGTCAATTTTCCGCCGGGTTCGACGGGAGACTGCCCGAAGGCCTACAAAGCCTATGTGGCGGCCAGCGGGCATTCCGCCTATGCCACGACCTTCTATTCGCGCGTGACCGATCTGTACGTCTTTTGCAGCGCGCGGCTGAACGCGCCGTCCAAGAAGGCTGCGGAAGATCTGGCACTGCGGTCCTGTCAGGACGGCGTCAAAAAATACAAGGTCAAGACCGCAAGCGGAGGCTGCGGAATCGCCGCCTCCAAGTAGACGGCCGCCTGCCAGGCCTGTCGCAAACCCTGGCTGCGGAGGCTCCATGTTCGCCAAGATCCTGATCGCCAATCGTGGTGAGATCGCCTGCCGTGTGATCCGCACGGCACGCAAACTGGGTGTGCGCACGGTCGCCGTCTATTCCGACGCCGACGCCAGGGCTTTGCATGTCGAGATGGCCGACGAGGCGGTGCATATCGGTGCCTCGCCCGTCGGCGAAAGTTATCTGCGCGGCGACAAGATCGTCGCGGCGGCTTTGGCCACCGGCGCGGAAGCCATCCATCCCGGCTACGGTTTTCTGTCGGAAAACCCTGATTTCGTCGATCAGGTGACGGCGGCCGGGCTCGTCTTCATCGGCCCGTCGGCCGCTTCGATCCGCGCCATGGGGCTGAAAGACGCGGCCAAGCGGCTGATGGAGAAGGCCGGCGTGCCGGTTGTGCCGGGCTATCACGGCGAGGCTCAGGAGATCGTGCTGCTCGCCTCCAAGGCGCGCGAGATCGGTTATCCCGTGCTGATCAAGGCGCGCGCCGGTGGCGGTGGCAAGGGCATGCGGCGCGTGGAACATCCCGACGACTTTTCCGAGGCGCTGTCGGGTGCGCGGCGCGAGGCCAAGGCCGCTTTCGGCGACGACCGCGTGCTGGTCGAGAAGTATGTCGAGAAGCCGCGCCACATCGAGGTTCAGGTGTTCGGGGATGTCTTCGGCAATGTCGTGCATCTCTACGAGCGCGACTGCTCGGCGCAGCGCCGCCACCAGAAGGTGATCGAGGAAGCCCCCGCCCCCGGCATGACGCCGGCCTTGCGCAAGGCAATGACGGAGGCGGCGGTGAAGGCCGCCAAGGCGATCAACTATTCCGGCGCCGGCACGATCGAGTTCATCGTCGATGCCTCGCAGGGCCTGAAGGCCGACCGCTTCTGGTTCATGGAAATGAACACCCGCTTGCAGGTCGAGCACCCCGTCACCGAAATGGTCACCGGCACCGATCTGGTCGAGTGGCAGTTGCGGGTGGCCTCCGGCGAAAAGCTGCCGAAGACGCAGAGCGAGATCACGCTCTCCGGACACGCCTTCGAGGCGCGCATCTATGCCGAGGACGCGGCAAAGGGTTTTTTGCCGGCGACAGGCACGCTGCATCACCTGAAATTTCCGGATGCCGCGCCCGAGGGCGCCGGCATGCGGATCGAAACCGGCGTGCGGGCCGGCGATGTTATCTCCCCGTTCTACGACCCGATGATCGCCAAGCTGGTCGTGCACGGCAAGGGCAGGCAGGCGGCGCTCGAAGCGCTGGGCACAGCCCTTTCGCAGACCGAGATCGCCGGCTCGACCGTCAACACAGCCTTCCTCGCCGCTCTTGCCGCTGACGCGGATTTTTCGGCAGGCGATGTCGATACCGGTCTGATCGGCAGGCACCAGCAAGCACTGACCGCAGTGCCGCCGCCGAGCAGCCAGACCGTCGCCGCAGCCGCATTCGCGGCATCCGGCGCCGGGACCCAGGCGCCGTCCGACGACCCGTGGTCGTCGCTTGCCGGCTATGCGCATTTCCACACTGTTCCGCGGCGCACGCGGCTGCGCTACGGCGAGGATGAGATCGTCGCACTTGTGTCGGTGCTGCGACCGGACGGGCGCTTCCAAGTGGCACTGGGCACCCCTTATGACAGCGCCAACCCGCTTGATCTTCGCTCCGCCCCTCGGCTCGCCCGTTGGCCCGGCCACGTCACCGTGTTCGAAGGCGCCGTCGGTTACAGCTTCGCAGTGCCGGACCCGCTGGCGAGAGCCGACGAAATCGCGGCCGGTTCAGACAGCCTGCGCGCGCCGATGCCTGGTCTGGTCAAGCTGGTGCGCGCGGCGATAGGCGATACCGTCATCAAGGGCCAGCCGCTGTTGATCCTGGAAGCGATGAAGATGGAGCACACCATCGCTGCTACCCATGACGGGGTAATCGCCGAAATCGCGGCCGAAGGCGCGCAGGTCACAGACGGGACGGTGCTGGTTCGCTTTGCTGAGGAAGCCCACGGCTGACCGCTGGTTCCTTTATCCATAAGGCGTTGTGGACGACACGCGCCACAAACGCATGCCCCAAATGAAAATGGCCGGGTCAGACCCGGCCATCTCCGATTGTCGCTAGGCGACGCTAGCCATCACGGCTGGATCGGCGCGTATTTGCCGTCGTGCCACTGGTTGATGTCGTAGCTGGCGTTCTTGAGGTCGCCCTTCTCGTCGAAAGTGACCGAGCCGACGACGGTGCTGATCGGCTCGCCGTTCTTCAACGCCTCGGCAACCTTGGCCGGATCGTCGCTGCCGGCGCGCTTGACGCCTTCGGCGAAGGCCTGGATCACGGCATAGGAGAACAGCGTGAACCCCTCGGGCACGAAGCCGCCCGCCTTGATCTTTTCGATGGCTTCCTTGGCTTCGGGCTTCGCCTGCGGATCCGACGGGAAGACAAACATGGTGCCCTCTCCGGCGGGACCGGCAACCTGCCAGAATTCCGGCGAGGCGATCGAGTCCGGCATGATCAGCTGGAACTTGACGCTCTGCTCCGCCGATTGGCGCAGGATGAGGCCGGCTTCGGGGTGGTAGCCGCCGAAATAGACCACATCGGCTTTCAGCTCCTTGAGCTTGGTGACAAGCGCGGAGTAATCCTTTTCGCCGGCATTGATGCCTTCGTAGAGGATCTCGTTGAGGCCGTTCTGGTTCATCGTTGCCTTGACGGCATCAGCCACGCCCTGACCGTAGGCGCTCTTGTCATGCATGATGACGACGTTCTTGCCAGCATATTTCTTGGCGATCCATGGACCAATGAAAGCGCCCTGCGCATCGTCGCGCGTATAGAGGCGCATGATCGTCGGCCAGCCAGCCTTCGCCGCTGCGTCGGTCAGCACCGGGTTCGACGAAGCCGGGCTCATCATCAGCGCGCCGGCTTCGGCGTAGACGGCGGATGCCGGGATGCTCGAGCCCGAGCAGGCATGGCCATCGATGAACTTGACTCCGTTGGCGACGATGCGGTTGGCGACCGAAACCGCCTGCTTCGGATCGCACTGGTCATCCTCGATGTCGAGCTTGATCTGGCGGCCATCGACGCCACCGGCCGCGTTGATTGCGTCGGCTGCGGCTTGCGCGCCATGCTTGAACTGATCGCCAATGGTGGCAAGCTGTCCGGTCATCGGTCCGACCACCGCGAAGGTGATGTCCTCGGCGAAGGCAATCGGCGCACTCATCATCAGGCCCAACACGGCCGCGCTCAAAATACCTAACTTTTTCATGGTGATACAACTCCTCCACTCTCGCGCAGCCGCCCCGGCCGCGCCTCTTCCAGAGTGGCCGGGAGAATTTCATTCTTCGGCAAGCCTGTCTAGGCGCATTGGCGGCACTCGATTAGGCCTGCAACGTTTCTGTTTGACTATGATCTTTCCAAAAACGGTTTCCACTTTTTGGGATCATGGCGCGAAAACGCAAAGCCGCGCCGGCCTTGTTTCGGCCGGTCGCGGCTTTGTCGATCGGAGCATCTCCGGACACTCCCGTGCCCGAAACCGCTCGCCTTCCCTGTCGTGGCGCGGTTCGGCCGTGTCCGGCCTGCCGCATTCTTGTTGTTGTTGATGCGACCGTCTTGCGCGGCCTTGCTCTCGCCGGTCCGGCCATCTGTGCGGCCTTGACCTAGAGCGTCCCTGTCGGTGATCTCAGTGCGTGATGAACTTAGTGCCTGATGAAATCGAGGGCTGACTTAGTGCATCGTCATCCATTCGCGAGCTTCACGAAGCGCCCTGGCGATCTCGACCTTCGACATGGCGGCCGACAATTCCGAGCGCAGTTCCGCGGCGCGGATCGAGCCTTTGATCGCAGCGATGTTGAACCATTTGTGGGCGGCGACGACATCGGTCTCGCAATCGCGGCCGGTCGCATACATCATGCCCAGTTCGAAAAGAATGTCGGCTTGGGCAGTTGCCCCTATGGCGCCGAAGCCGGCTTCAGGCATTTCAAAACGTGCCATTTCAATCCCCTGTTCTAGCCCCTGTCAGGCTCCCGAGAGCTGCCTTCTTCTGTCCCTTGGTATCTGTCGATAACCCTTGGGGTGGCCGCTCTTTCGATGCTTTCGAGAATGAAGCGAAGGCTTGAATCCGTCGTTAAACGGTGTGCTTAATTTGAGGAAAACAAAGCTAAAACAAGAGGTAAACGCGGGAATTCGTTAAGGATGCAAAACCAGCAATTTCGGCGGTTTGGGCTAAATTTGACGAAAATTTGTGAGGCGCAAATCAAGACTCCGCTAACCACGGGAGACAAAGCCGGCATGCCCATCGTTTCATTTCTCGCCGGCGAGACCGCTTCGGACCGCCGAAAATCCTGAAGTCTTCCGCAGCGGCACCGCTTTTGTTTTGCTGGGAGGTGGATTAGCTTACGTTTGCGTAAAGGGCAGACCGAGGCGAAATACCCGGCCGGATGCCTGCAGGGAGGAGAAACATGTTTCGTAAAATCGGCATGGCCCTTGCGGCCACACTGATCATGGCCGGCACGGCTTGGGCCGATCCGATCGAAGGCAACTGGAAAACGCAGGCCGGTGCGACCGCCGCCATCGCGGGCGGCGGCGGTGGATATTCCATCACGCTCAAATCGGGCAAGTTTGCCGGCAAGCGCATCGGTTCGTTCAAGGTGTCCGGCGCCAACAAATATACGGGCACCATAACCGATCCGGAAACCGACAAGACCTATTCGGGCAAGGCCTCGGTCTCGGGCGCCTCGCTCAAGATGAGTGGCTGCGTGCTCGGCGGACTGATCTGCAAGAGCCAGACCTGGCACAAGCTCTGATCGTTCCACTTGTCACAAATTGAAAAACGGGGCCGCGAAGCCCCGTTTTCTGTTACGGCATCTCTTCGCGACAACGGACCGATCGTCAGGCCGCGCCTTCCGTACCTACCAGCAATTTTGCGCATCCTTCGTTCGTGTGAGCGACGTCGGGAGTCGGCAGAAAGACTGCGGCGACGCTCGTGACCGGCGTGGGCGCACTGCACGGCGGGCATTCAACACTCCGTTGATTAATTTGAACCGCAGATGAACGCCGGCATCAGAACCGGTTCAGTTGCGTCAGGGCATTCTCATGCGTGTTGAAGGAGACGCCACGCAATGTTCGCCCGCCGCTTTACCATCGTCTGCCTGCTGGTGAGCCTGTTCGGCATGTTGTTCGCCATCCTCGTTGCCGAGGCTAGCCGTCCGGCGCGCTCCTGGGACCAGGCTAGTTCCTGCCGGTTCGGTTGCCCGAGCCACCTTCGCCGCTGACGCCCACAAAGACCTTTAGAGAGAACAACACGCCATGAACCGCATCGTCGCCAACGCCTTCAGGATCCTTCGGCTTGTGCCGCGGGCGACGCTCATCCTGATGGTCCTTGCAGCGCCGGTTCTGGCCGTGCCGACGCTGCGCGCCGATGCCGGCTCGACGATCGAAGCGCCGGCGTTGAAGAAGAACGGCGTCGGCTTTGTGCTGTTGGTCAGCCTGCGGCGCGGCTAGGCCCGATCGACCTTCATCGAAACCATTCGAGCAAAAAACGACGCTTTGGCCGTGCTCAGGCCGGCATACCCCCTCCCAACCGCCTGACCAAGCCTCTATATTGGGTCATGGAAAAGCGAATCTATCCCCAGGCCATAGACTCAGTCGTGATGCCGGAGCCGTTCGGCCGGCAGAGCTTCAATGATGCCGGAAAGGCCGTCGCGGCCTTGCAGGTCCTTTACGACCGCAACACCAAATTCCTGCGCGATTCGTTTACGGCGCTCGCCGCAGGCGGCGACAACAACAAGCGCTACCGGGCCTTCTATCCCGAGGTCGGCGTCACCACGACTTCGTTCACCCAGATCGACTCGCGGCAGGCCTACGGCCACATGCCGACGCCTGGGCATTTCTCGACCACCATCACCCAGCCTGCCCTGTTCGAACGCTATCTCATCGAACAGCTTCGCCTGATCATGCGCAATCACGGCGTTCCAGTCACGGTTTCGGAATCGACGACGCCCATTCCGCTTCATTTCGCGTTTTTGGAAGGCTCCCATGTCGACGGCGCGGCAGCCGAGCGCATCAGGCGGCCGATCCGTGACCTGTTCGACGTGCCGGATCTCGACGGCACCGACGACCAGATTGCCAACGGCACGTTCGAAGTGGCGTTAGGCGAAGCCAGGCCACTGGCGGCGTTCACCGCGCAACGCATCGACTACTCGCTGCACCGGATGTCGCACTACACGGCGACCAGTCCCCAGCATTTCCAGAATTTCGTGCTGTTCACCAACTACCAGTTCTACATCGACGAATTCGTCGCCCGTGCGCACGAGCTGATGGCGAATGGCGGCGGCGGATACGTCGAACTTGTCGAGCCGGGAAACGTCGTCACCAAGGCTGGGCAAAGCGCGCCTGGCGCGGGCGTCGCGCCGCCGCGCCTGCCGCAGATGCCGGCCTATCATCTGAAGAAGCCGAACCATGGCGGCATTACCATGGTCAATATCGGCGTCGGCCCGTCCAACGCCAAGACGATCACCGACCATATTGCGGTGCTCAGGCCGCATGCCTGGGTGATGCTCGGCCATTGCGCCGGCCTGCGCAACACCCAGGCGCTGGGCGACTATGTGCTGGCGCATGCCTATGTCAGGGAAGACCATGTTCTGGACGACGACCTTCCGGTCTGGGTGCCGATCCCGCCGCTGGCCGAAATCCAGGTGGCGCTGCAGGAGGCGGTCGCCGAAGTCACCGGCCTTTCCGGCTATGACCTCAAGCGTATCATGCGCACCGGCACCGTCGCCACCATCGACAACCGCAATTGGGAGCTGCGCGACCAGCGTGGGCCGGTGCAGCGGCTGTCGCAGTCGCGAGCGATCGCGCTCGACATGGAATCGGCGACGATCGCCGCCAATGGCTTCCGTTTCCGCGTGCCCTACGGCACCCTGCTTTGCGTCTCCGACAAGCCCCTGCATGGCGAATTGAAGCTGCCCGGCATGGCGACCGAGTTCTACAAGCGGCAGGTGGCACAGCATTTGACCATCGGCATCAGGGCGATGGAAAAGCTGGCCGAGATGCCGATGGAACGGTTGCATTCGCGCAAGCTCAGAAGCTTTTCGGAGACGGCGTTCCAGTAGGACCGATCTTCATCGACCGGAGCATGGTAACAGCGCGGCAGGCATTTCGTCATCTTGATTGGCCGCATTTCTGCCGATAAGCAAAGTGGATGGCACGCGTTCGAAACATGATGGCGTCGGTGGCATTCGTCGCAATGCTCGGCTGCTCGGTCGCGCTGGTGGCCGGGTTTTTCGGAACGCTGCATCCGGCGTTCGATTCCTTCGCCCATTTCCGCGTTCATCTTGCCGTGCTGATGGCGCTTTGCGCGCTGCCACTGCTCGCGACCTCGTTTCGCCTGCAGGCGGCCACAGCGCTGCTCTTTGCCGTGGCTGCGTTTGCCACCACGTCGAACGCGCTGCCCGTGCCTCGCCTGTGGCCGGTCCAGGCAGCCTACGAAGTTAACCCCGATGACCAGCCAGTCTACCCCGGTGACCAGACGGTCTACCCCGGTGACCCGATGGTCTACCGCCTGCTGCAGATGAACCTGCGGTTCAACAATCCGACACCGAAGAAAGTACTGTCGCTGATCGGCCGGACCAATCCGGACGTGATCACTCTCGATGAAGTGTCGGAGATGTGGACGACCGAGCTTGGCTATATTGCCAGCGCCTATCCCTACCGGATCCTCTGCCCCTACCCCAATGGCGTGTTCGGCGTTGCGCTGCTGTCCAGGCGGCCGTTTGCCGCCGGAACGCAACCGCGCTGCGACAGGCGCGGTGCGATGGCCATCGCGACGGTCGATTTCGGCGGAAACGACGTCGACGTCGCCGCCATGCACCTCACCTGGCCATGGCCGCGCAACCAATCACGGCAGATCGGCGGATTGCAGGAGGAACTCGCCTCGCTTGGCGAGACGTCGGTCCTGGCATGCGACTGCAATGCAGTGCCGTGGAGTGCCGCCGTCCGGCGCGTGGCAGATCTTGGCAAGCTGACAGTGGTGCCTTCGCCGGGGCCGACCTGGCTCTATATCAAGCTGCCGGACTTCCTGCGCTTCGCCGGACTGCCGATCGACCAGGTTTTCAGCAAGGGCGCGGTTCTCATCCATTCGGTGTCGAGGCTGGAAGGCACAGGCTCCGACCATCTTCCGGTGATGGTGGAATTCTCGCTTAGGCCGGAAGAGAAAAAGCCGGTCGACGAAGATGAAACCGCGACCGCATTCGTCACACAGAACCGCAAGACTCGAAGCTGAGCGCCTACTGCTTGCGCACCAGAGCACGAACGAGGTGCTCGACATGGCCGCCGTCGCGATGCTCGCGCGCATCGAAGGCGTTCTGTTTCGCCTCATATTCGGCATAGACGGCTTTGATCCGACGCCTCGCCTCGCGGTGTGTCTTGCTGCAAACCCAGTTGTCGGCGAATTCCAGTCCCGTGATCGATTTCTCGGTGGCCCGCATCATCACCTTGGCGATGCGGCCATGGTTATGCTCATGGGCACGAACGCCCTCGAAAAACCGCTTCCAGCGCTTCTGAAGCGCCGGCGTCGCGGCTGAGGTCATTCGGGGTAAGGTGTAGGTGAGATCGAGTGTCCCATTGGCCTGCCGCAGACGGCAGACACCGCCCTCCCTGCTGATCTCAAGGTCCCAATTTACAGTATAGGCGGTCAGCGCGATGGCGTGCGTCATGAAGCCATGCCTCTTCGGACCCCTACGGTCCATGGCTTCGATCAGTGCGGCGCCCGTGGTTCCTGATATGTCGTAGGTTCGGGTCTTGACCAGCACCTTCGTGTCAGCCGATGCCGACGGTGCGAAGCCGCACAAAGCGCCAATCGCTGCAAGGCACGTCAGAACCGCCAGGCGCATGTCTCATCTCTCCGGGTCAGGAAGGAAAGGAACCACAAGCGCCGCGCCGCTTCAATGTTTTTTAGAGGCCGCAAATATAGCGAGCCGTCATTTTGGTCGACGGTCCCGATGGACTTCACACGCTGACGTTGTGCTCCATTGATCCGCGCATCGCAGCGGCCTATTCGATCGCGTGTTGAACGGGCGAGATTCTTCGGCGCGACCTGATTTGAATCTCAATACGCCCGAGTTCCCGATCGTCCGCTTGCTGGAGCAAACGCGGCTTCCCTGAAAATCGGATGAATCCTGTAGGCGCCTTGAGCGCCTGCGGCGACGCGCCATGCGTTCGGCAGGGCGCCACGTTGCGCGCTGATCGCGATCCTTGTGGAATTCCTTAACGCGGCGGGGCCGTCGATCCGCGGACTACCAGTTCAACCGACATGATGATCTGCCTCGGCTGGCCGTTTTCAAACACCATCTGGGCAGCAAGGCGACCCTTCCCGGCGATGTCATGTGTGACAGTGGTCAGTGGGGGCGTGGTGCGTGCCGATTCCGCGGTGCCATCGAAGCCCACAACCGACACGTGATCGGGAATGTTTATGCCGCGACGAACCGCTTCGTCGAGGACAGTGATTGCCTGCCAGTCCGACATGGTCAGGATTGCCGTTGCTTCTGGAAATCGATCGAACACGACAGCCCCGGCCGAAAGCTCCCCAGGGGTGGTTTCGATGATCGGGACATCATCGATCGACAGATTGACCTCCGCCAAGCCTTGGGCGAAACCCTCGAGCCTTTCATAGTCGAGCTGAAAGCCCGCGGTAATCGCACGCTTGCCCTTGCCCGGCATATGGACAATCGGCGGTCCGGAGGTGCGCCGGATGGAGAGGATCAGAAAATGCCGATGCCCGAGAGCAGCCAGATGCGCGACAGCCATAAGTGCTCCGCTCCTGCCGTCGATCCGGATCGAATTGATATCCGGGCCGGCATCGCTTTCGAGGATGACAAAAGGCAGGCGCCGGCGCTGCGCCGAGGTGATCAGATCGATGTCTACGCTATGGCCCAAAATGAAGCCGTCAACCAACGCCTCCCGGATGGTGGAGGTGCGCGTTTCGTCCGTACCGTTGACTAGGCTCAGCGTTGCCCCGGCCTCGTCGCACGCAAGCGAAACGCCAAGCACCAGTTCTCGTCCATATGGGCTTCTGATCACGTCGGCAATGGCATAGGCGCCCGGCGGCATAAATCCGATGGCGTTGAACTTGCCGTCCCGCAGCACTCGTCCTCTGGGGTCGGGACCATCGTAACCAAGCTGCTGCGCCGCAGCCTCGACACGCTCGCGCACATCGGGCCGCACGAGGTCTGGGTGGTTGAAGACGTTGGAGACTGTGCCGCGGGAGACCCCGGCGACTCTCCCGACATCCGCGAGGGTCGGCGTTTTGGAATGGTTCATTCCTTCAGTTAAACACTTTTTTGGAGCGCTCCAAGTTTATTCTTGACTCGTCATTATAAAAGGCAGACCTTGCATTGGAGCGCTCCAATTAGCAGAAATAGCAGTTTTCAAGCATTCTGTCTCAACGAAGGCTCGTGTGCCCAACTCTGGGCGTGTGAGCGCCAAATCATCCAGGAGAATAAAATGGCTGCGACCCATGGTGGCCCGACATCGCTCGTCGGCAAGACTTTCGACTGTGCATTCGGCCCGTTCGTGCCTCGGCTGACGGTTCTGTCGCCGACAGAATTGCATGTACGGGCGACGATCGGCGCTACTCAGATCGACGAGGTCGTGAAGAGCGACCTGACAGACGTCCGCCCTGGTCTCTTTATCATGAGCTGGACGGAGCAGAGCGGCAACTTCGTCGTTCAGGTTCAGGATCACGAGAACAAAGTCGTTCATAATTATGCGCGGCTGGCCGACGGGCAACTCTTCTGTGCGCAGGGGATCATTCAGCCGGTACCGGCGGCCTGACAGGGTATCACACCGTGCCGCGAACTGTTGTGCGGCCACTTGACGGATACAGGAGTATATTTCCGTCAAAATAGACCCGTTTCACCCTTCAGGAGTGTCGTCATGAACACCCTTTCCGAACCAATCTTCGATGTCGCCCAGCTGGCGCATTTCGAATTGCTGACGCCCGATCTCGATGGGACGTTACGCTTCTTCATGGATTTCATGGGCATGCAAGAGACTGAGCGACGGGGCAAGTCGGCCTATCTACGCGGCTATGAGGAACAGTATCACCACTCGCTGAAGGTGAGCGAGGCACAGCACGCCGGACTGGGGCACGTCGCTTGGCGGACGCGCAGCCCGCAGGCGCTGGAGCGGCGGGTCGCAGCGATAGAGGCGACCGGCCTCGGGCGAGGCTGGATCGACGGTGACGCCGGCCATGGCCGAGCCTTCAGATTCGAAACGCCCGAGGGGCACCAGATGGAGCTGCTGTGGGACATCGACTATGTCAGCGTACCGCCGGGGCAGGCTACGAAATTGCTTAATCGCCCGCAGAGGCGCCCGCTCAACGGCATTCCGGTTCGCCGCATCGACCACCTGAACCTGATGGCCGCTAACACCGGCGCCTGCCGCGATTTCATGGTTGACGTGCTGGGCTTTCGCGAGCGCGAGCGGGTCGTTGGTGACAACGGGTCGGCGATCGCGAGCTGGCTTAGCGTGACCAACCTTTCGCACGATATTGCAATCGTCCCGGAGCCGACGGAGATGCGTGGACGCTTCCACCACGTCTGTTTCCACTACACTTCGGTGCAGCATCTCTTCGATCTGGCGGAGCTGGCAAGGGAAGCCGGGATTTCGATCGAGCACGGCCCGGGCCGGCATGGCATCGGCGGGGCAACGTTCCTGTACATGCTGGAACCGGGGGGTAATCGCATCGAGGTGATGGGCGATCCCGGCTACATGATCTTCGATCCGGCCTGGAAAACCGTGGTATGGGAGGCGTCCCAGATCGCCGAGGCCGTGGTCTGGAGCGGCTCTCCGGTTCCGGATTCCTTCTGGGTCTATGGAACGCCGGTGCCGCAGCCGGTGGAGGATAAGACTATCGCCGCCGTGGCGTAGATTCGGTATCTGCGCGAAGACCAGAACGGCAATTTTCTAGCATTCAATACGTTCGCCAGATCTGTTCAGTTAGTAATAGCTAATATCTTGCGCTACATGTTCTGGTAAACTGGTCCCTCACCGCCTTGTGGCGGCACCCAGTTGATGTTCTGGTTGGGGTCCTTGATATCGCACGTCTTGCAGTGGACGCAGTTCTGCGCGTTGATGACGAAGCGCACGTCCTTCGCGGTGGGATCGGCGGCGGCGTTGCCATCCTTATCGACCCATTCGTAGACGCCGGCCGGGCAGTAGCGTGTCGAGGGCCCGGCATAGACATCGTGTTCGGAACGCTGCTGCAGATCCATATCCGCGACCAGCAGGTGGACCGGCTCGTTTTCCTCGTGGTTGGTGTTGGAGAGAAACACCGAGGACAGGCGGTCGAAGGTGAGTACGCCGTCCGGTTTCGGATAGGCGATCTTCTTATGTTTGGCGGCCGGCTCCAGCGTCGCATAATCGGCCTTGCCGTGCTTTAGCGTACCGAAGGGCGAGAAGCCGAACAGCGTGTTCAGCCACATGTCGAGGCCGCCAATGCCGACGCCGACGACGGTGCCGAAGCGCGACCACAGCGGCTTGACGTTGCGCACCTTCTTCAAATCCTTGCCGATGTCGGTCGCCCGCCATGCCGCCTCGTAAGAGGCCAGTTGGTCATTGGCGCGGCCGGCGGCAATCGCGTCGCTGACATGCTCGGCCGCCAGCATTCCGGAAAGCACGGCATTGTGCGAGCCCTTGATGCGCGGCACGTTGACGAAGCCGGCAGCACACCCGATCAGCGCGCCACCGGGAAAGGACAGTTTCGGCACCGACTGCCAGCCGCCTTCGGTGATGGCGCGGGCGCCATAACCCAGCCGCTTGGCGCCCTCGAACGTGCCTTTGATCGCCGGATGGGTCTTGAAGCGCTGGAATTCATCGAACGGCGACAGATAGGGATTCTTGTAGTTGAGGTGGACGACGAATCCGACCGCAACCTGGTTGTCCTCCAGATGGTAGAGGAAGGAGCCGCCGCCGGTCTTCATGTCGAGCGGCCAGCCGAAAGAATGCTGCACCAGGCCCGGCCTGTGGTTCTCCGGCTTGACCTGCCAGAGCTCCTTGAGGCCGATACCGTATTTGCCGGGCTCGCGGTCGTCGGAAAGATGGTATTTGGCGATCAGCTGCTTGGCCAAAGAGCCGCGCGCGCCCTCTCCGATTAGGACGTATTTGCCCATCAGCGCCATGCCCGGCGCGAAGCCCGGGCCGTGCGTGCCGTCCTTCTCGACGCCCATATCGCCGGTGACGACGCCGGTGACCGCGCCATCGTCACCGTAAATGAGATCCACGGCGGCAAAGCCCGGATAGATCTCGACGCCCAGCGCCTCGGCCTTGGTCGCCAGCCAGCGGCAGACATTGCCGAGCGAAACGATGTAGTTGCCGTGATTGTTCATCAGCGGCGGCATCAGGATGTTGGGCAGCCGGAACGAACCGGCGGGGCCGAGGACCAGGAAATGGTCTGCCGTGACCGGCGTCTTGAACGGATGTCCCTCTTCGTCACGCCAGCCCGGCAACAGCCGGTCGATGCCGATCGGATCGACAACGGCGCCGGACAGGATGTGGGCGCCGACTTCGCCACCCTTTTCCAGGACGACGACGGAAAGCTCGGGATTGACCTGCTTGAGACGAATCGCGGCGGCGAGGCCCGCCGGACCGGCGCCGACGATGACCACGTCGAATTCCATGCTTTCGCGTTCGATATCGCTCATCAACCCCTCACTGCCCAGAGTGCCGCGCGCCCATTGGACGCGCAAAGGACACTCTGGCAACTTTTATTTTCGCATGATCCTTTCCAAAAAGTGATTTCACTTTTTGGGGTCATGCGAGCGCATTTGCGCATCTTGCTGGCTTATCCGCTGCATAGCGCATCAATTCGCGACGCGAAACCGGCGCTGACGTGACAATGGCGTTTTCGTCAAAAAGTCGCGCATCGTACTACAAGATCATGGTTTGCGGTCCACGGAACATCGATCCGGGCCAGGCAAGTTCCAACGAGAGCCGCCGCCCTCACGTTTTTAATTGTTCGACGGCTTGCTTATCGTCCATACTTCGCACCATGCGCATATACGGGCCGACCGGCTTTTCATCGACGCGCTTTTTTTTCTCGCCCGGACGGATTTGCCGGGCGCTCGCTTTGGCCCTTTTGCCGGTCGCGCCCATTGAGGCCCACGCCGAGCCACAAAGGGTCTGGGCGGCCGGAGCCTACTCCTTTTCCGACGAGCTCGGCGGCTTCCGCATCACCAGCGCCTCGGGCATCGGGACAAAGGACGACCCGCTTGTCATCACCGAAGAGCTCAATTCGGCAACACCGGTGACACTGACCATCCGCACGACAAAACCGATCCAGCCGTTCGGCACCGCGGGCCAATTTGCCAACGGCCTCATGTATATGCGCATCGACGTACTCAACAACAGCGGCCAGGCCTGGGTCGAGTTCCAGTTCGAACTCCAGGAGATGCTCCACCGGCCGAGTGTGTTCGGCGACGGCCTGTCTTTCGACCAGCGCAACAAGACGCCTGACAACATATGGTCGAGCAGCTTCGCCGATTTCGATCGCGACTTCGAACCCTATGACCGGCTACTGTTCAAAAGCGGCAAGATCGATCCACTGAAGACGGCAAGCTTCGATTACCTGATCACCGACTACACGCCGCGCTGGACGTTCTATCTCGTGCAGGATCCGCGTATACCGTCGAGTTAAGAGTCCTGTTTATGCATGTCGTTATCCCAAAACCGCTATGCACTTTTGGGCGACATGCATTGCTTGCAAATTCCTGCCGCGCGGCCGAATGTGAAGCATGACTGCCGTTTCCCGAGACAACCGACCTGATATCGCGGACCTGCTGGCCTTCTACGCCAGCGCGGGCGTCGATGAAGCGCTCGAAGAGGAGCCTCTGAACCGGTTTGCCGAGGCTGCGTCGAAGCCGCCTGAGCGGGCGCCAGCGGCAGTTACGCAGCCAACTGGTGAAAACGCCGCACTGCCGCGCTCGACGAGCGTGGCACGCGCCGAAATGGGCGAAAGGCAAGCTGCGGCACCGGTAGCCCGCGCGCCGTCCGGGGCGGCGACGGTGCCCGACGAGCAGCAAGCGGCCCTGGCGCGTCAATTGGCGACGACCGCGGCAACGCTGGATGAGCTTCGCCAGCACATGGCGGCATTCGACGGCTGCAATCTCAAATTCACCGCCAAGAACCTGGTGTTCGCCGACGGCAATCCGAATGCCGCTGTCATGCTGGTCGGTGAGGCGCCCGGCCGCGACGAGGACATCGAGGGATTGCCGTTCGTCGGCCGCTCGGGCCGGCTGCTCGACCGAATGCTGGCCGCGATCGGCCTCGACCGGACGTCGGCCTACATCGCCAATGTCATCCCCTGGCGGCCGCCGGGCAACCGCACCCCGACACCGCACGAGACGGAGATCTGTCGGCCGTTCATCGAACGGCAGATCGAGCTGGTCAATCCGAAGGTGCTGGTCAATCTGGGCGGCCCCTCGGCAAAGACGCTTCTCAACACCAGCGAGGGCATCCTGCGGCTGCGCGGCAATTGGCGCGTCCACACGACCGCCTCCGGCATTGCCATTCCCGCCATGCCGACCCTTCACCCCGCCTATCTGTTGAGAACTCCCGCGCACAAGAAACTGGCGTGGCGGGATTTCCTGGAAGTGAAGGCGAAGTTGCGGGCGCTGGGTTGACGACCAGCGTTTTCTCGCCCCGCAAAAGCCGGGAGAAGCGCTATAACCTGCCCGGTAATTGAAAAGCCGCCGCCGCCGACCTAGTCATATCGCCATGACAGCATCCCAGACTTCCGCCGGCAGCCTCATTCGCGAATGGCGCACGCGCAGGCGCATGAGCCAACTCGATCTAGCCATGGAAGCCGAAATCTCGCAGCGGCACCTGAGCTTCGTGGAAAGCGGCCGTTCGGCACCCTCTCGCGACATGGTGCTGCATTTGGCCGAGCAGCTGTCGATCCCGCTCAGGCAGCGCAACCAGCTTCTGCTGGCGGCGGGCTTTGCGCCTAGCTTCAGCGAGCGTTCGCTCACCGATGCCTCGCTGGCGCCGGCGATGGCGGCCGTCGAGATCGTGCTCAAGGGGCACGAGCCCTTCCCGGCGCTGGCCGTCGACCGGCACTGGAACCTGGTATCGGCGAACGCTGCTATCGGCCCATTCCTGGCCAATGTCGCCGAGCCCTCGTTGCTGAAGTCCCCGGTCAACGTGCTGCGCCTCAGCCTGCACCCGGGTGGCGTAGCGCCGCGCATCGTCAACCTCGCCGAATGGCGCGCGCATCTCCTCGACCGGCTGAAACACCAGAACGACGCCTCAGGCGACCCGGTCCTGGTCGAATTGGAACGCGAGCTTCGGACCTATCCGTCCGGCCTGAGCGGCGCGCGGCCGGTGCCGGTCGAGCCTAATGCGATCGTGCACCCGCTGCGGCTTGCCCATGGCGATGCCGTGCTGTCGTTCATCAGCACGATCACCGTGTTCGGCACACCGCTCGATGTGACGCTGTCAGAGCTGGCTATCGAGTCCTTTTTCCCCGCCGATGAACAGACAAGGACGGTGCTGGTGCGATTGGCGAAGGAGCGGGCGGAGCCGTCCTGATTATCCTTGCGGCGGGGTCGCCTGGCGGGTGCGGGCGCGTTCGAGGCCAAGCTGGCGCTCACGCCAGATGATGAAGATGCCGGCGGCGACGACGATCAGGCCGCCAATGAGCATATGAACCGTCGGGACGTCGCCGAAAGCGAGATAGCCGACGACAATGCCAAGCAGCATCGAGGTATACTCGAACGGCGCTACGACCGAAGCCTCGGCATGGCGATAGGCTGCCGTCATCAGAATCTGAGCGACGCCGCCGCAAAAACCTGAAAGAACCAGAAGCCCCGCCTGCACCGGCGTCAGCGCCTGCCAGCCGAACGGCAGGGAAAGCAGCGCCAGGACGCTCGCCGTCACCGAAAACCACAGCACGATGGTTGCCGTCGGCTCGCTCTGGACGAGATTGCGCACCAGCAGCATGGCTACGGCCGAGATCGCTGCCGCGACTAGGGCGGCGATGACGCCGAGCACCTCCTGATCGCCGAGTGCTGCACCCGAACTCAGCAGGGTCAGTTCCGGCCATGAGATGACCAGCACGCCGACCAGTCCGACGGCAACCGCGCTCCAGCGATAAACCCGGATCGTTTCGCCCAGAAAGATCGAACTGAACACCACCACCAGCAGCGGCTGTGCGTAGTTCAGCGTGATCGCTTCCGGCAGCGGCAGCCGCGTCAGCGCGAAGAAGCCGAGGCCCATGGCGCAGACGCCGACAACGCCGCGCGCAATGTGGTTGAGCGGGCGTTTGGTCGAAAAGCCGGTGCGGAGCTTTCCCTGGAATGCCAGGAAGACGATGATCGGAAAGATGGCGAAAAAGGAGCGGAAGAAGACGATCTGGCCCGCCGGCACGGTGCCCGCCGCCTTGATGCAGGACGACATGCCGACAAAGACCGCCACCGACACGATCTTGAGCATGATCCCGGTAAGCGTGTTGTGCCCACCGGAGTGATCCGATGGACTCACTTACCAGCTGCTTCTTCGATTGCTGCCCAGATGCGCGCCGGCGTCGCCGGCATGTCGATGTGTTTGATGCCGTAGACGCGATAGAGCGCATCCGTCACCGCGTTGAGCGCGGCAGGCGTTGCGCCGATCGTGCCCGCCTCACCTGCCCCCTTGATGCCGAGTGCATTCGTGGTCGAGGGCACGTTGCGGGTTTCGAAATGGAAGAACGGAAAATCGTCGGCGCGCGGCATGGCATAGTCCATGAAGCTCGCTGTCAACAGCTGCCCGTCCTCACCATAGATCGTGTTCTCGGTCAGCGCCTGGCCGATGCCCTGGACGACGCCGCCATGCACCTGTCCGGCCAGCAGGATCGGGTTCACGGTGACGCCGAAATCGTCGACGATCGTATAGCGGACAATCTCCGTCATACCGGTGTCGGGATCGATCTCGACCTCGCAGATGTGGGTGCCGTTCGGGTAGGTGCATTCGTCCTGGACGAACTCGCCAAAACCCTTGAGATCGTCCGGGTCCTTGGCGGCCTTGGCGATGCTCGAAAAATCAATGGTGCGGTCGGTTCCGACGATGCGGGCAACGCCCTTGGACAATTCGATGTCGCCGGCCGAGGCCTCCAGCTCATCCGCGGCGATGCGCTTGATCTTGTTGGCCAGATCCTCGCCTGCGCGAGACGCCGATACGCCGCCCAGGGGAATGGAGCGCGAGCCGCCTGTGCCGCCGCCGGCCTTCAGCTCGTCAGTGTCGCCTTGGCGGACATGTATCTTGTCGATGTCGAGATGGAGCTTTTCAGAGAGGAATTGCGCATAGGCGGTCGCGTGTCCCTGCCCGTTGGCCTGGGTGCCAATCTTCAGCGTGACCGTACCGTCGCCGTTCAGTTCGACAAAGGCCGGTTCGGAGCCCGCAAAGGCACAGGCCTCGATATAGGTCGCCATGCCGATGCCGCGGATCTTGCCAGCCGCTTTCGACTGCGCCAGCCGCTCCGGGAACGCCTGCCACTCCGCCTGTTCGATGGCACGGTCCATATGACCTGCGAATTCACCAGTGTCGTAGAGGCGGTCTGTCTGAGTGCGATAAGGGAATTGCTCAGGCCTGATAAAATTGCGCCGGCGGATCTCTTCGACGGGAAGATTGAGATCGCGGGCACAGGCATCGACGAGCTTTTCCAGCAGGAATGCCGCTTCCGGCCGGCCGGCGCCGCGATAGGCGTCGACCGGGCAGGTGTTGGTGTAGAGGCCGGTCACCGAAACGTCGAGCGCATGGATGTCGTAGACGCCGGTCGACATTGTGACGCCGATATAGGGGATGAACGGGCCGTATTGAGAGACATAAGCGCCGATATTGGCGAGAAGGTCGACCCTCATGCCGAGGAAGCGGCCGTCCTTGTCCATCGCCATTTCAGCCCTCACGACATTGTCGCGGCCTTGTGCATCGGTGAGGAAGTGTTCGGTGCGGTCGCCAGCCCATTTGACCGGACGGCCAAGCCGTTTGGCCGCCTCCAGCACCAGCGGATACTCGCGATAGACGAAGGTCTTCGGCCCAAAGCCGCCGCCGACATCCGGCGTGATGACGCGCAGCTGGTCCTTCTTGATCTTGAACACGCCGGCCAGAATGGACTGCATGGAATGCACGCCCTGCGAACCCGTCGTCAGGACGAAGCGGTTCTCTTGCGTGTTCCACTCGCCGATCGCCGAACGCGGCTCCATGTAATTGCAGACCAACCGGTTGTTGATGAATTCGATCCGGGTGACCTTGGCAGCCTTGGCGAATGCTGCCGCGGTCTTTGCCTTGTCGCCGATATGATAGCTGAAGGCGCGATTGGAGCCGAGTTCCGGCCAGACCAGCGGCGTGCCTTCATCAAGCGCCGTGGCGGTACCGGACGCGGCATCTTCGCCGTCGTAGTCGACCTCGATCAGTTCGGCCGCGTCCTGCGCCAGCGCGCGGCTGTCGGCGACGACGAATGCGACGGCATCGCCGACGTAATTGACGCGGTCGCGGCAAAGGATCGGAATGTCGCGGGTCGGCGCCTTGGTGCCGTCCGGCTGCCTTTGCATGGCGCCGGATTTCAGATTGCCGAGATGAGCAATATCCGCACCGGTCAGCACCAGATGGACGCCAGGTGCGGCCCTGGCCGCCTCGGTCGAACCGACGGTGAAGCTCGCCTTGGCCACCGGCGAGCGCAGGACATAGCCGTGCAGGAGGCCGACGGGCTGGATGTCGTCCGTATAGCGGCCGAGACCCTTGATGAAGGCCTGGTCCTCGCGACGCAGCACAGAGGCGCCCATGCCGAATTTCGGTGTGACGACGGTCATCGGTACCTCACGATGATGATTGGAGATCGAGCGCCTGAAATAGGCGTTGCGCCAGTTTTGTCGAGTGACGGTTTCGTGTAAAGAGCGCGGGCTTCAAATTACTTGGACCAGCGGACCCACTTGCCGCTTGGGGAATCGACAGGAAACCCACGGAATGCGCACGGACACCGGCCAGGACTTCAAGCTCGAAGACTATCGCCCCACCGACTATCTCATTCCGGAAACCAGCCTGACTTTCCGCCTGTCGCCGGAGGCCACCCGCGTCGTTGCCGTGCTGACGGTCGAACGTCGCGGCGGCATAGCGGCGTCAGTGCCGCTGGTGCTGGATGGCGATGGCCTGACGCTCAGCCGCATAGCAATCGACGGCCGCACACTTGCGCCGACGGATTTTTTTGCCACGCCCGATCAGCTGACGATCACCGCGCCGCCCGCAGCAGCCCGCTTCCAGCTCCTGATCGAAACCGAGCTGGCGCCGGTACACAACGAAGCCCTGATGGGCCTCTATCGCTCCAGCAATGTCTATTGCACGCAATGCGAGGCCGAGGGCTTTCGGCGCATCACCTATTTTCTCGACCGCCCTGACATCCTGTCCGTCTATACGGTGCGCATCGAGGCGCTGCGGCATGAGGCGCCACTGCTTCTTTCCAATGGCAACCCGGCGGGCAGTGGTGAACTTGCCGACGGCTGGCATTATGCTAGATGGCACGACCCCTTCCCCAAGCCGTCCTATCTGTTCGCGCTGGTGGCAGGCGCACTCGGCAAGGTCGCTGACAGCTTCGTCACGCTGTCCGGCCGCGAGGTCGAGCTCGGCATTTATGTCGAGCCGGGCAAGGAAGGGCTCGCCGGCTATGCCATGGACGCCCTGAAACGGTCGATGAAATGGGACGAGGAGGCGTTCGGCCGCGAATACGACCTCGACGTCTTCAACATCGTTGCCGTATCCGACTTCAACATGGGCGCGATGGAGAACAAGGGCCTCAATATCTTCAACGACAAATATGTGCTGGCCGACCAGGAGACCGCGACGGACGCCGATTTCGCCAATATCGAGGCGATCATCGCGCATGAGTACTTTCACAATTGGACTGGCAACAGAATCACTTGCCGCGACTGGTTCCAGCTTTGCCTGAAGGAAGGACTGACGGTTTTTCGCGATCACGAGTTTTCCGCCGACCAGCGCTCGCGAGCGGTTAAACGCATTGCCGAAGTGCGCACGCTCAGGGCGCATCAGTTTCCCGAAGATCAGGGACCTCTGGCGCATCCGGTGCGGCCGCGACGCTACCGCGAGATCAACAATTTCTACACCGCGACGGTCTACGAAAAGGGCTCTGAAGTCGTGCGCATGATCCGCACCATTCTCGGCGCCGAGACGTTCAGGGCCGGCCTGGACCTCTATTTCGAGCGCCATGATGGCGAGGCTGCGACGATCGAGGACTTCATCAAAGTGTTCGAGGATGCGTCCGGCCGCGACCTGTCGCAATTTTCGCTCTGGTACCATCAGGCAGGTACGCCCAATCTGACGATCAGTTCGACGCACAATCCGGCAGCCCAGGAATTCACGCTCGAGATCGAGCAGTCGGTGCCGCCAACGCCGTCCGAAAGCCGCAAGCGGCTGATGCACATTCCGTTGGCCTTTAGCCTCGTCGGCGCCGATGGCAAGGCGATGGCCTTCAGCAATGTCGAGGGCGCCAGCGTCCAGGACGGTGTCATCCATATCCGCAAGCGCCGACACATGGTGCGCTTTTCGGGCGTTGCCGAGCGCCCGGCGTTGTCGCTCAACCGAGGCTTCTCGGCGCCGGTGACGCTTTCCGTCGAACAGAAGCCCGACGATCAGTTCTTTCTTGCCGGCCACGACGACGATACCTTCTCACGCTGGCAGGCGTTCAACACGCTTTTGACCGACGCGCTGATATCAGCCTTCCGCCAGGTTCTCGGCGGCAAGCGGCCCGGTTTCGCATCACGGCTGACCAGGCTCGCCGGCAAAATAGCCGGCAACGGGACACTCGAACCGGCCTATCGGGCGTTGGCTCTGGCGCTTCCGAGCGAAGCCGACATCGCCCGTGACATCGGCAAGAACATCGACCCCGATGCCATCTTCTCGGCTCGCGAGGCGCTGACGGCCGCGATCGCCGGGGCCAACCGAGAGATATTCTCCGATCTCTACGATCGACTTGCCGACAAGGACACTTTCAGTCCGGATGCGGCAAGCGCCGGGCGCCGGGCCCTGCGCAACATCCTGCTCGACTATCTTTCGCTGCTGCCGGAAGGTGCTGCGCTTGCGGCTCGGCATTTCCAGTCCGCCACCAACATGACGGACCGCGCCGCTGCATTGACCGTGCTTGCGCTCCGTCACAGCGGTTCACCCGAGGCTGTCAAGGCACTGGCCGACTTCGAAGTGAAATATGCGACCGATCCGCTGGTGATGGACAAATGGTTCCAGATCCAGGCCAGCGTGCCCGGCCCGAAAACCATCGATGCGGTACGTACCCTGACCGGCCATCCGGCGTTTTCGATGACCAATCCGAACCGGGTGCGCTCGCTCGTCGGCACGTTTTCCAGCGCCAACCAGACCGGCTTCCATCGCGCCGACGGCGAAGGCTACCGATTTTTCGTCGAAACGGTCCTGCAGGTGGAAAAGCGAAATCCGCAGTTGGCCGCCCGGCTGGCGACAGCCCTCAGATCATGGCGTTCGCTCGAACCCAGTCGTCAGGCCAAGGCAAGGGAGGCGCTGCTATCAATTGGCAATGCTGAAAACCTGTCGGCCGATTTGCGGGATATCGTCGAGCGGACCTTGGCGTAAGCATCCTTGCCTTCTCCCCTTCCTGTGGGAGAAGGGCAAGGCCTAGCGCTGCCGCCCGGTATCATCGGGCGGGAAAGTCCATTATTTTAGTCGATTTTTAATCTTTTTTCGCTGCGCCTCTGGACAAGGCGAATCACCTTTGATTCTTTAGCTGAAGATTCGGAAGTGCGGCGTCGCCGGATCGTCAAGCAGATTTGAAATCGGGGAGAGCCATTTATGGCGAAGGCGGACGCGTGGGGCGCGCCCGGAGGGACGGCTTTTGAACGGCGTGAGGCGAGACGCGACGGTCTCGCCGGTAACGCTCGGCTCATCGCCGAACCCGCCTACCGACGGCTCCTGGCAGCCGAGCCGTTGTTGCGCCGATCGATACCGGCGCTGATCATCATTTTCCTGCTGGTCATCGCTGCACTGCGGTTCTTGTCGCTGATGAACGAGCGCGATGACGTGGAGCGCGACGCCAAGGCGATCCTGTCGCTCGCGGCGGGCCAACTTGCCAGTTCGATTACCGTCAATGCTAACCTGGCCTCAACGCCTGGGGCGACGCAAGACCTGTTGGAGGGCATTAGCCGTCTGGGCGCCATGGGCCGGAGCCACGTGCTCGCGGTCACCGACGGCGCGTTCAAGATCGTTGCCGTGACACCGCAATCGACGGGCTGGAAGGGGCGGTCGCTCGACGCCATAGCCCAGGGCGGTCAACCATTATTCATGTTCGGCGACCGCGCCGGGGTGATGGAGGTCAGCATCGGTGGCCAGGACTGGTATGCGGCGGTGAGCCTGGCAAATGCCAGGAACGGTGCTGCCGCAGCGCTCGTTCCGCAGGAAGCGGTCTTCGAGGCGTGGCGGAAGACCGTTTCGCTCAACGTCACCTTGTTCGTGCTGACAGCCGGCGTGCTGATCATCGTCCTCTACGCCTATTTCGGCCAGGCGGCGCGCGCCCAGGCCGCCGACCGCATTTATCTCGAAGCGCACCAGCGCATCGATATGGCGCTGGTGCGCGGTCGCTGCGGCCTGTGGGACTGGGACATGGTGCGCGGCAAGATGTACTGGTCGCGCTCGATGTATGACATGCTAGGCTATGAGCCTTGCGATACGATGCTGTCGTTCGGCGAGGTCGACGAGATCATCCATCCCGAGGATGGCGACCTGTTCCAGCTCGCCAACAGAATCGTCGCACGCGAGATCGATCACATCGACCAGGTGTTCCGGATGCGCCATGCCGACGGACAATGGGTGTGGATGCGCGCAAGGGCGCAGGTCATCGACCCGGAAGCGCCGGAGATCCAGTTGATCGGCATTGCCGTCGACGTCACAGAGCAGCGGCACCTGGCGCTGCGCTCCGAGGCAGCGGATCTTCGCCTGCGAACGGCTATCGAAAACATCAACGAATCCTTCGTGCTCTGGGATTCGACCCAACGTCTGATCATGTGCAATTCCAAGTACCAACAGGACAATGGCCTGTCGGATCGCGATGTGATGCCGGGCGCCTCGCGCACCGTTCTGGAAGAACGCATGCTCGCCTTCGCGTCGGAGCGCCGGCTTGCCAACCTCAACGGGCAGCAAGGCGGCGTGACCTTCGAGCGGCAGCTTGCCGATGGGCGCTGGCTGCAGGTGAACGAGCTTCGGACCAGGGACGGCGGCACCGTCTCGGTCGGCTCGGACATCACCCAGATCAAGCTGCACCAGGAGAAGCTGGTCGACAGCGAGCGCCGGCTGATGGCGACGATCCACGATCTCAGCCTTGCCCGCCGGGCGGAGGAAGAACGGTCGCGCGAACTGGTCGAGCTCAATCGCAAATACATGAAGGAAACCGAGCGCGCCGAGGCCGCGAACCGGGCCAAATCCGAGTTCCTGGCCAACATGTCGCATGAATTGCGCACGCCGCTCAACGCGATCATCGGCTTCTCGGAGCTGATGGAACAGGCGCTGTTCGGGCCCTTGGGTTCGTCGCGCTACGAGGAATATGCCACCGACATCAACGGCAGCGGCAAATATCTTCTAGGCGTGATCAACGACATTCTCGACATGTCGAAGATCGAGGCCGGCCAGTTCTCGATGGATCAGGAGGAAATCGACCTCTGCCCGCTGATGAGGGAAACGGTGCGCGTCATCTCGCTGCAGGCGGCGGAAAAATCGATCGCTGTCGAAACACGCATCCCCGATTCACTGACGCTGTTCGCCGATCGCCGGGCGATCAAGCAGATCATCATCAACCTCCTGTCGAACGCGGTGAAATTCACCGGCCAGGGCGGTCGCATTGCGGTAAGGGCCCGCAACACATCCAGCGCTCTGGTGCTGACGATCGAAGACAATGGCTGCGGCATCCCGAAGGAGGCGCTGAGCAAGCTCGGGCGGCCGTTCGAACAGGTGCAGAACCAGTTCTCCAAGAGCCATGCCGGTTCCGGCCTTGGCCTCGCCATCTCACGCTCGTTGGCCGAGCTTCAGGGAGGCGCCTTGAAAATCCGGTCCACCGAAGGCGTTGGCACGATCGTGTCGGTGCGCATTCCGATCAAGAAGTCGACGCAGCCGGTCAGGGCCGCCGCCTGACCCTCTGTTGTCGTGAAGGGGATGGAATTTTCGGGAGCACCGGAGAGACAGCGCCCCCGATGCTATTCGAAACAGCCGTTTGGCGTTGTGCCGTCACGGTCACTTTGCACGAAGCAAAAGGTCGAAATCCTTCCTGACCTTTTGCGACGTCTCTTTGAGGTGCGCTTCCAGCACACCGAAATCCGGCAGGTCGGTGACCGCCAGAAGCAGATCCGAGAGCCCCGGCGGCACGTCGTCCCGTTCGAATACGCCGGTGAGGCAGAGCCGTATCCTCTGGGTCAGCGCCAGATAGAGCGCATAGGCATCGCAAAGCTCCTGCCTGACCTGGGCCTCGGCGAAATCCGGCGCCAGCCTCGACAGGACTTCCGCTGTCCCGGTGACACGGCGGCCGGCTTCGACCTTTCCCGTGATCGCCGCCACCTGCGCGATGAATTCGAGATCGATGAGACCGCCGGGGATCAGTTTGATGTCCCAGAGATCGCGCGGCGGCTTCTCCTTCTCGATCATCGCACGCATCTCGGACGCCTCGGCCATCACCTTGGCGCTGTCGCGCGGCAGGGCAAGCACCGCTGCCACCTCGGCCTTGACCTCGGCGCACAGCGCTTTATCGCCACCGATCGCGCGAGCCCTGGAGAGCGCCATATGCTCCCATGTCCAGGCGTCCTTGCGCTGGTACTTCTTGAAGGCATCGACATGAGTGGCCACCGGCCCCTTGTTGCCGGACGGCCGAAGACGAAGGTCGAGCTCGTAGAGAACGCCCTCGGCGGTCGGTGCGGACACGGCCGATATCAGCCGCTGCGTCATCCTGGAGTAATAGTGGGACGGGGCGAGCGGCTTGTCGCCGTCGGATTCTTCGGCATCGGTGTCGTGATCATAGAGCAGGATGAGGTCGACGTCGGAGCCGGCCGTCAATTCGCGGCTGCCGAGCTTGCCCATGCCGAGCAGCGCAACAGTGCCGCCGGCGATGCGACCGTGGCGGAGCGCGAACTCGGCGATCACTGCCCGCAGCGCCGCATCGATGGTGAGATCGGCCAGATCGGAAAAGGCGTGGCCGGCGCGGGCCGAATCGATCGAGCCGGCAAGCAGCCTGACGCCGATCAGGAATTTTTGCTCAGACGCAAAGATGCGCAGGCGGTCGAGCACGTCCTCATAGGCCCTGTCGCCTTCGAGGAAAGCAGCGAGACGCGCCGAGAGATAGGCGCGGTCCGGCAGTTCGGTCAAAAGGGCCGGATCTAGAAGACCATCGAACACATGCGGCCGGCGCGTGATGATAGCGGCCAGCCGGGGAGCTGCGCCCATGATCGTCGCCAGCAGCTTCAGCAGGGCTGGATTGGACTGCAGCAGCGAGAACAGCTGGATGCCGGCGGGCAGGCCGGCGAGGAATTCGTCGAAGCGTATCAACGCCTCGTCCGCCCGGCGCGTCTGGCCGAAGGACTGCAGCAGCGCCGGCGTCAGTTCGGTCAACCGCTCGCGCGCTTCGGCCGACTGGGTGACGCGATAGCGGCCGAAATGCCAGCCGCGGATGACACGGCAGATGTCGCTCGCCCGCTGGAATCCCAGGCTTTCCAGCGTCCGCAAGGTGTCGGGATCGTCGACATCGCCAGTAAAGACCAGGTTGCCGATGCCCGCCGAAAGCTCGGGCGCGGTTTCAAAAAGTGCGGCGTAGTGGCGTTCAACCTGATGAAGTGCGGCACGGAACGCCTTGGCAAAGGCCGTGGCATCGGCAAAGCCGAGCATACGCGCTATACGTTCGAGCCCTTCGTCATCTTCCGGCAGTATATGCGTCTGCTCGTCGGCGATCATCTGGATGGCATGCTCGACGCGGCGCAGGAACCAGTATTGCCCTGCGAGCGCGTCGCACGCCTCGGCCGTGATCCAGCCGCGTGCCGCAAGCTGGCCAAGCATCGGCACGGTTTCGCGGCCGCGCAGCTCGGGGAAGCGGCCGCCGGCGATAAGCTGCTGGGTCTGGACGAAGAATTCGATCTCGCGAATGCCGCCGCGGCCGAGCTTGACGTTGTGGCCCTTCACCGCGATCTCGCCATGCCCCTTGTGAGCGTGGATCTGGCGCTTGATCGAATGAACGTCGGCAATCGCCGCGTAGTCCATGTATTTGCGCCAGATATAGGGCTGGAGCTCCTTCAGGAACGCAGCACCGGCGGCGAGATCGCCGGCCACCGGACGCGCCTTGATCATGGCAGCGCGCTCCCAGTTCTGGCCGCGCGCTTCGTAGTAACGCAGTGCGGCCTCGACCGGGATCGCCAGCGGCGTCGAACCGGGATCGGGACGAAGCCGGAGGTCGGTGCGGAAAACGTAGCCGTGTTCGGTGCGGTCCTGGAGTATGCGGACCAGCCGGCGCGTCAGGCGCGAAAACAGCTCCGTCGCATCGAGCGGATCGACGACGGCAGGCGCCTGCGGGTCGAAGAAAACGACCAGATCGATGTCGGAGGAGAAGTTCAGCTCATGCGCGCCAAGCTTGCCCATGCCGAGCAGGATCCAGCCCGATTGGCGCGCCGGATCCTCGGGATACGGCAGTTTGAGCTTGCCCTGTCCGTGCGCGTCGCGAAGCAGGAAGTCGACAGCAGCGCGGGTGCAGGCGTCGGCAAGATCACTCAGCCGCCGCACCGTGACGGCGGTTTCGGCCTCGCCTGCAAGATCGGCCAGCGCGATCAAGACATGCGCTTCCGCTTTCCATTGGCGCAATTCCATCATCAGGCGGCTTTCGGAGATGGCGTCGCCTCGCGCGGCCTCGTCGATCGCCGCGCCGATCGCAATCAGCCGGGCCTCGACCGTTCCATCGAAAAGCGCATCGAGAATCTCAGGGCGGCGGCGCACTGTGTCGCGCAGAAACGGCGACAGGTCGAACACCGCGGCGAGGAAATCCTGGGCGGCGCCCCTGCCGGCCAGGAATTTTGCCAACCGGGTAAGCCCCTCCTCCTGCGCGGTGGAAGCGATCTCAGACAATTCCCGCCGGGCTTGGCTCTGATCCAGGGGCACAAGCTTTGCGACCGGCTTCAAGAGCCAGTTGGTCTGTTCCGCAGCCACCTTCACTGGCATCAGCGATCCTCCCGTCCGGGAAAGCTCATGACTACCGACAATCCAGGATTGCCCGGCAGAAGATCGAGCCGCCCGTTGTGGAATGTCATAATAGCCTTGGCGAGACTGAGGCCCAGGCCGGAGCCCGGCTGCGAGCGACTTTTTTCCAGCCGCACAAAACGCTCGGTCACCCTGGCGCGATCGGCATCGTCGGGAATGCCCTGGCCATTGTCGGAGACGGAGAGCTTGATCTCGCTGCCGGCGCGTTCAAGCGCAACGCGAACGGTGGGCCTGGCGACCGAGTCGGTCGAATATTTGATCGCGTTGTCGACAATATTCGACAGTGCCTGGCCGATCAGCTCACGATTGCCTTCGACAGCGAAGGCGTCTTGCACCGAAGTCTCGAGTGTTGCCCCCGCCTCTTCCGCCACCGGCTCGTAAAGCTCGACGACATCGTGCACGGAGGCGGCCAGATCGACCCGGCTGGTGCTTTCGGAGGAATAGCCCGCTTCCAGCCTGGAGATCATCAGGATGGCGTTGAAGGTCTTTATCAGCTGGTCGGACTCGGCAATGGTCCCTTCCAACGCCTGCCGGTAGTCGGTGGTCTTGTGCTTGCCGGAAAGCGTCGCCTCGGCGCGGTTGCGCAGCCTGGTCAGCGGTGTCTTCAAATCGTGGGCGATGTTGTCGGAGACCTGCTTCAGCCCTTCGTTGAGCGTGGCGATCCTGGCCAGCATGGAATTGAGGTTTTCGGAGAGACGGTCGAACTCGTCGCCCGCGCCGGTGACCGGCAGCCGGCCGGAAAGATCGCCGCCCATGATGCGGCGGCTCGCTTCCGACACTGAGTCGATACGCTTCAGCGCCGCGCGCCCGACAAAGAACCAGATCAAAAACCCGCCGAGCCCCATCATGCCCAGCGCCAGCATCAGTGCGCGGCGGATGACGGCGCGGAATCGCTCCGGCTCGCCGAGGTCGCGACCGACCAGCATGATCATCTGATTGGGCAGGCGCAGCACCAGCGCGATAGCGTTATGTCCCTTCTCGCCTTCCGCCTGGATTTCACTCTCGCCGGATTGCGTCTCGTTCTCGTCGGCCACCGGGTTGCGTTGCCGCTCCAGCGCGCCCTCGCCGAAGCGCCGGTAGGAGAACGGACGAGTGGTCCAGCCCTCTGCCTCGAGAACGCCCGGCTCCAGGCTCTGCACGTTTCCGGTCAGGATCTGGCCGTTGACATCGGCAATCAGGTAGAGATTGGCGCCGGGCTGGCGGGAACGCTGCTCGACCACGCGCACCAGAACCGGCAGGCCGCCGCGCTGATAAGCCCGGGCGAGGCCGAGCACTTCGTCGTTGATGGTCTCCTGCGTCTGCGCGGTCAGCATGCGCGCCGACAGAGAGGTCATGTAGAAGACGAGCAGCACCGCGCAGATGGCGAACAAGAGGAGATAAAGCGCCGAAAGCCGCGCTGCCGTCGTCTTCATGATAGCCGGCATAGAAAGAGCCATGCTAGCCGCTCTTGAGCATATAGCCGGCGCCACGAACCGTGTGCAGGATCGGCTTGTCGAAGCCCTTCTCGATCTTGCCGCGCAGCCGCGAGACGTGAACGTCGATGACGTTGGTCTGCGGGTCGAAATGGTAGTCCCAGACATTTTCCAGCAGCATGGTGCGCGTCACCACCTGGCCGGCATGGCGCATCAGATATTCGAGCAGCCGGAACTCGCGCGGCTGCAGCGTGATCTCGCGCGTTGCGCGTCGCACCGAATGCGAGAGCCTGTCGAGCTCTAGATCGCCGACCCGATAGACAGTTTCGGCTTCCCTGGCGCTGGCGCGGCGATTCAGCACCTCGACCCGGGCCAGAAGCTCGGAAAAGGCATAGGGCTTGGTCAGATAGTCGTCGCCGCCGGCACGCAAGCCGGTGACCCGGTCGTCGACTTCGCCTAGCGCCGACAGGATCAGCACCGGCGTCGTGTTACCCCTGGAGCGCAGACCGGCGATGACCGACAGGCCGTCGCGACGCGGCAACATGCGGTCGACGACCATCACGTCATAGTCGCCGGAATCAGCGAGCGCGAAGCCGGTTTCGCCGTCGCCGGCGACATGGGCGGTGTGCCCGGCCTCGGTGAAGGCTTTCTGGAGGTAATCGGCCGCTTCGCGATCGTCTTCTATGACGAGAATCTTCATGGGACCGTTATACGCGATTTCGCTGGAAGATTGAGTGGCCGGCATATGCATCGTGGCCTCACAGGCGTATCGCGAACAAAGTGATTCAAGGATACGCGGCAAGTCTTTGTTTTGGAACGCTGTCGCCGCAATGACACCGGCTCCCTCGGCGCAAGATTGAAGCAGGCTTTCGGGCGGCATGTTCTGTGGTTTGAGCGGCAGCGGGCGATGGGAGCCCGCTGCCGCTGGGGCGGAACACGATGACTGACTGACTAACGTATTCGGCCCCGAACTTTCCCGTATGGCGGCTCGAGGGTGTTTGAAACCGCCGCACCGGAAACGTCTAAGACGTCAGCCCTTGGCGACAGGCAGCGCGACGAAGCGGTTGCTGTCGTCGCGGCTGATCTGCATCAGCACCGCCTTGCGGCCCGACTTCACCGCGTCGGCCATGGCCTTAGTAACATCGTCGGTGCCATTGACCTCCGTCGAATTGACCGAGGTAATGACGTCGCCGGGCTGGATGCCGCGATCGGCGGCATCGCTGTCGGGGTCGACGTCGGTCACCACAAGCCCCTTGCCATCGTCGGATCTGGTGACGGTGAGGCCGAGATCGGCCAGCGTGTCGGCCTTTGGCGGAGCGGAAGGCTGCTGGTCGGCCGAAGCCTGCTTGTCGCTCGAAGGCAGCGTGCCGAGATCGACCGTGACGGTCTCACTCTTGCCGTCACGCCAAACCGTGACGTCGACCGGCTTGCCGGGCTGGTAGGCGCCGATCAGACGGGCGAGTTCCTTCGGCGAAGCGACGTCCTTGCCGTCCACCTGAGTGATGACGTCACCGGCTGATATACCGGCCTTCTTGCCGGGACCATCGTTTTGGGCGCTGGAAACGAGCGCGCCCTTGTCGGACTTCAGCCCCAGCGATTCGGCGATTTCGGAGGTGACCGGCTGGATCTCGACGCCGAGCCAGCCGCGCTGGACGGTGCCGCCCTTCATCAGATCCTGCACGACCTGTTTGGCGGTCGAGGCGGGAATGTCGAAGGCGATGCCGACGCTGCCGCCGGACGGCGAGAAGATCGCGGTGTTGATGCCGATGACCTGGCCGTTAAGATTGAAGGTCGGGCCGCCCGAATTGCCGCGGTTCACCGAGGCGTCGATCTGGATGAAGTCGTCATAAGGGCCGGCGCCGATGTCGCGACCACGGGCCGAGACTATGCCGGCGGTGACGGTGCCGCCGAGGCCGAACGGATTGCCGACGGCCACGACCCAGTCGCCGACGCGAACCTTGGAATCATCGGCGAAGTCGACATAGGTGAACTTGCCGTCGCCTTCGACCTTGAGCACCGCGAGATCGGTGCGCGGGTCTGTGCCGACCAGCTTGGCGTCGAGTTCCTTGCCGTCATGCATCACCACCGTGAAGGACGAGCCGTCTCCGACGACATGGTTGTTGGTGACGAGGTAACCATCCTCGGAGATGAAGAAACCGGACCCCTGGGCGACCGGCCGCGGCTGGCGGTTCTGATCACGGCGTCCGAAGCGCCGCATTCCATCCTGGCCCCCCTGATCGCCAAAGCCACGGAACTCCCTGAAGAAGCGGCGCAATTGCGGATCGTCGGGAAGATTGCCGAAGCCGTCGGGCAGGTCGGAGCCGTCGTCGGCGGTCGATTCTATCTTGGCTTTGACACGTACACTGACGACCGCCGGCGAAACGCGCTCGACGACATCGGCGAAGCTCGGGACCTGCGGCGCCTCGACATGCACGGCCTCGGCCAGGACCGGAGCTGTCCCGGTGGCAACGGCGCCGAAGCCGATCGCGCCGGCAATGGCCACCGAAGCTGCGGCAGCCATCAGGCGTTTGCGAGTGCGGGGATATGAACTGGGGGCAATATTCATGGGTCACGTATCCTCTTCAAGGGATGCGCTTCGGTCGGCATCCTCGGGCAAGAGAAATAGAGGGGCGCACATTACGGCGCCATTTCCGGTGCATGAAACTTTTGTAATGTTGCCGGCGGTCACCCGCCTTCAGTCCCGATGCAAAATGATATCCAGCTCAGTCTGCTCCTCAGCGGTCAACGTATTGGTTGCCGTCGAACGGCGCGAGCGAGCGCTGATTACGATGAAGGCGCCGCCGACAAGCAGCAGAAACACAGGCGTGCCCCACAACAGCGCATTGCGCAGGCTGAAGCGCGGCTTCAACAGCACGAACTCGCCATAGCGCGAAACGATGTAGTCCATCACCTGCTGGTCGGTGTCGCCGGCGACGAGGCGCTGGCGCACCAGCACGCGCAGGTCGCGGGCAAGGTCGGCATCGGATTCGTCGATCGACTGGTTCTGGCAAACCATGCAGCGCAGCTCTTCCGAAAGCGTCCGCGCCCGCGCCTCGAGCGCCGGGTCGGCCAGAACCTCGTCGGGCTTCACCGCAAGTGCGGCGCCGGCAAACAACAGCGTCAGCAGCAGGATCAGCGAGGCCAACGAAAATCTTGCGGTCATGGCAGGCTCGCGGAAGGCACAGCGCCCGTCGACTTGCGGCGGCGGGACGGTGCCCCGACGCGCAGGCGCCGGTCCATGAGCGACATCGCAGCACCTGCCATCATGACCAGGCCGCCGCCCCAGATCAGCGTCACCAGCGGCTTCCACCATAGCCGCACCACGACGGAGCCGTCGGCCCCCTCGTCGCCAAGCGAGAGGTAGAGTTGGCTGAACCCCATCGTCTTGATACCGGACTCTGTCGTCGTCATCTGTCGGACCGGATAGGAGCGCTTGGATGAGGTGATTACGGCGGTAGTGTTTCCATCAGCGCCGAGCAGGGCGAAGCGCCCGCGATCCTCGCTGTAATTAGGCCCCTGGGCCGGATAAAGCCCTTCGAAACGCAGCGTATGGCCGGACAATTGCACGGTCTCGCCCGCATGCATCGACAATATCTTCTCGGTGCCGAAGCAAAGTGTACCGACGATGCCCAGCGTCGTCAGCCCGAGGCCGAGATGGGCGAGCCCCGTGCCGAAGACCGAGCGCGGCAGGCCGGCGAAGCGCCTGAGCATAATGCCGGGCGCGACACTGCCAAAGCCGGACTTGACGGCAATATCGGTGAGCGCGCCGCAAATCAGCCAGAACGCCAGGCCGACGCCGAGTGCTGCGAACACCGACGCGCCGTCGATGAACAAGGCCGTCACCAGCACGGCCAGAAGCGCTGCGGCGAAGGCCACCATCAGGCGCTGAGCGACGGCGAAGATGTCGCCGCGCTTCCAGGCCAGCAGCGGCCCGAACGGGACCACCACCAGAAGCGGCACCATCAGCGGGCCGAATGTCAGGTTGAAGAACGGCGCGCCGACCGAAATCTTGTCGGCTGAAACGGCCTCGACCGCCAGTGGATACAATGTTCCGATCAACACGGTGGCGGTGGCGGTGGTCAGGAACAGATTGTTGAGGACCAATGCCCCTTCGCGGGAGATCGGATGAAACAGGCCGCCGGCCGTCAACCGGGAGGCACGAAAGGCAAACAACGCCAAAGATCCGCCGATGAACAGTATCAGGATGCAGAGAATGAACACGCCGCGCGTCGGATCGGTGGCGAAGGCGTGGACGGACGTGAGCACGCCGGAGCGCACCAGGAAAGTGCCAAGCAGCGACAGCGAGAAGGTCAGGATCGCCAGCAGCAGCGTCCAGATCTTCAGGGCTGAGCGCTTTTCCATGACGATCGCCGAATGGAGCAGCGCGGTGCCCGCCAGCCATGGCATGAAGGAGGCGTTCTCGACCGGATCCCAGAACCAGAAACCACCCCAGCCAAGTTCATAGTAGGCCCAGTAGGAGCCCATGGCGATGCCACCGGTCAGGAACATCCAGGCGACCAGCGTCCATGGCCGCACCCAGCGTGCCCAGGATGCGTCGATGCGGCCTTCGATGAGAGCTGCTACCGAGAAGGAAAAGCAGATCGAGAAGCCGACATAGCCGAGATAGAGCAGCGGCGGATGGATGGCGAGGCCGAGATCCTGCAGGATCGGATTGAGATCGCGGCCCTCGATCGGCGCCGGATTCATCCTGGCGAACGGATTGGACGTCGCCAGGATGAACAGGAAGAAGGTGACGCCGATCGCCCCTTGCACGGCCAGCACGTTGGCCCGAAGCGTCGCGGGAAGATTGCTGCCGAAAACCGCGACGAGCGCGCCGAAGAAGGTCAGGATCAGCACCCAGAGCAGCATGGAGCCCTCGTGATTGCCCCAGGTGCCGGTGATCTTGTAGATCAGCGGCTGCAGCGAATGCGAGTTGTCCCAGACGTTGGCCACCGAAAAATCGGACGTTGCATAGGCTATCGCCAGCGCCGCGAAGGACAGCGCGGTCAAGGCAAAGCCCGTCACCGCGACCGGTCCGCCGACGGCCATCATCTTCTGATTGTCCATGCGCGCGCCGAACAACGGCACCAGCGTCTGTACCAAGGCCAGCGCGAACGCCAGGACCAGCGCGAAATGTCCGGTTTCAACCAAGGCCGTTACTCACTTTTGCTCTCCTGCCACACGCCCTTGGCCTTGAGGCCGTCGGCCACCTCCTTGGGCATGTAGTTCTCGTCATGCTTGGCCAGCACGCTATCGGCGACGAAGACGCCGTCCGGACGAAACGTGCCTTCGGTGATGACGCCCTGCTCCTCGCGGAAAAGGTCGGGAAGAATGCCGGTGTAGGTGACCTTGACCTGCTTCTGGTTGTCGGTCACCGAAAAGGCGACGGTGGCTCCCTGGCCGCGTTCGATCGTGCCTTTTTCGACGAGGCCGCCGAGCCTGATGCGCTGGCCGGGCTGCAGGCTGGCGGTGGCCAGATCGGCGGGCATGTAGAAATACGAGGCCTTCTGGCCGAGCGCATAGAAGGTCAGTCCGGTCGCGGCACCGAGAAAGGCCAACCCTCCAGCGATCACCGACAGTCTTTTCTGCTTGCGCGTCATGGTCTACTCCATCGCCGTCAGGCCAAGCGAGACGGCAAAGGCGGTGAATTTCTTCGCTTCGTCACTATCGGAGCCAAAAACGGCGATACCGCGGTTGAGCGCGTCACGTGCCTGATCGGCCTTGCCCAGCACGACATAGGAACGAATAAGCTGCATCCATCCTTCCGCATCGCGCGGGTTTTGCCGCAGTTTTTCATCAAGTCCAGCAACCATCGTGTTGATCATCGCTTCCCTGTCCTGCGGCGACATCGACGAGGCGGCATCGACATCCCCGGCGCCGACATCCCCGGTGCTTGGGCCTTTTGCAGGCTCTCCCGAAGCGACGCTCCGCTTGGCGGATTCGGCAAGCGCCTGCTCAACGGCGCTGCGCCAGGCTGAGTCCTGCGGCAAGGCGGCAAGCATTTTCTGCCAGGCCGCCGTCGCCTCCACAATGCGGCCTTCCTGCGCCATGCCCATCGCGAAATAAAAGCTGGCCTTCGGATTTGCCGGATCGAGCCTCAACGCCGCCTCGAAAGCGGCCTGAGCGTCGGCCGAGACAATGCCGCCTGCCGCATTGGCGATCGCCTCGCCGAGGCCGGCCTGCCGAGCGGCGCTGCCGCCGTCGAGGCGAATGGCGTTGCGATATGCCGTCACCGCGTCGGAGAACCGCTGCATGCGCAGATAGATCGGCGCCAGAACGTCCCAACCCCTGCCATCGGACGGATTGGCGGCGAGATGGGCCTCGGCACGTGCCACCAGCTCCTCGACGGAACTGTCGGCGGGATTCTTGGCCAGCCGCTCGCTGAGCGGCTGCGAAGGCAGATCGGGCGAGCCAAGCTGGCTGTACAAGCCCCAACTGACCAGCGGAACCACCAGCACGGCTGCGGTCGCAACCAACCTGGTCGCCATCGACGGCTGCCGCGCCGCGGCCTTGTCGGCCGGATCGGAATTGTCCAGGCGCAGGATGCGGCGGGCGATTTCGGCACGCGCCTCTTCGGCCTCGGCCGGCTGGATCAAGCCACGCGCCACATCTCGGTCAAGCTCCGACAGCTGGTCGCGATAGACTTCAAGGTCGTGCTCGCTGCTCGCCGAACCACCCTTTGAGCCGCCGGCCAGCGGCAGCAGAACCGCCAGGCTTGCACCCAGGGTGAGAACGGCAGCTATGACCCAGAACAGCATGCTTCTTCCAATAGCGGCAGAGCCCTGCCCTGCCAACACAGGCATCCTGCGACGCTTTGACGGCAGGCGCGCCGCAAGTCCATGGTTGATATCAACCGAACTGTCCGGCCGGTGGCTATGTCAGCGGCGTCCAACTGCCATCGGCGTTGCGGCATGCGGTCCCGCGCGCGGTGGCGCCGGCGGCACCGGTAAAGACCGTGTGGGTGTACTGCCGACAGTCCTGCGAGCCGACACGATAGGGCTGGGCGGGCACGACTTCACCATAATGCGTCGAACGATCGCTCTTCCACGTCACTTTCTGACCGCTCGTGGTGTACTCGAGCGCCTTGTATTCAGCCTCCAGCGCCTTGCGTTTTTCGGGGTCGGTCAAGCCGGTACCAACCGATCCGCTGACGAGGCCTCCCCCCATCGCGGAAATGATCGTCGTCGCGATCTTGCCGCTACTTGGCGGCGTCGCGGCAGGCTGTGGCGCGACCGTGGCGCCCGGGCCTTTGCCCAGCGTCGTGCAGCCGGAAACGGCCAGCAGTACGGAAACGAGCGCGACGCGAATCTTCATGCCAACAACCGGTTTTCTTGAGTTAGAGCTGAGAGCCGCGCAATCGGGGAGGTCGGCGTGGACATAGTGTTGATGTTTGTCGGAAATTTGGCCGCGACCGACGGCTCCGGGACCAATCGACAAGCCGCCATATCACGCATCGCCGATCGATTGTCGATTTGCCCCTGCAGGCATCACTGAAGGCTCCGCAATTGAACCACCGCCTTCAATCCGCCCATGCCCGACCGTTCCAGAGCCAGAACGCCTCCATACTCGTTGACGAGGTCGGCGACAATGGCAAGACCAAGTCCAGTCCCTGGCTTGGTCTCGTCGAGGCGGCGTCCGCGCTTCAACGCCTCGCGGGCCTTGTCTTCGGGAATGCCTGGGCCGTCATCCTCGATGCTGATCTCGAACAGATTGGCAGCAGCGTCCTTGCCAGCGCCACTCTTCTTGCCTGAGATTGGTGTCACCGACACGGCGACCGCGCTCTTTGCCCATTTCATGGCGTTGTCGAGTAAATTGCCAAGCAATTCTTCCAGATCCTCACGTTCGCCGGCAAAGACGATGTCGACTGCCGGCAACGAAAGCGAGAGAGCGGTCTGCGGGTTGAGTTTTTGCAGCACGCGCACCATGCGCTCGACCAGCGGTGTCACCGGCGTGCGATAGACGACGCTGTCGCGCTGCGCCGCGACGCGGGCGCGCTGCAGATAGTGGTCAACCTGCTTTTGCATGGAGGCGGCTTGCTCGGCTATCAGCTTGCCCTTGGCGCCGCCGAGCGCCCGCCCCTCGTTGATCAATACCGCCAGCGGCGTCTTCAGCGAGTGGGCGAGGTTGCCGACCTGCGTGCGCGAGCGCTCGACGATACGCTTGTTGTTTTCGATCAGTGCGTTGGTCTCGTTGGCGAGCGGTTCGATCTCAGCCGGGAAGCTGCCGTCCAGCCTTTGCGCGGTTCCTTCGCGCACCATGGCGAGCGCGTTCCTGACCCGGCGCAATGGCTGCAGGCCGAGCAGGATGGCAATGGCGTTGATGGCGATCATGCCGACGCCGAAAAGCGAGAGATAGGTCAGCAGGCGACGCTGGAAGGCGCCGATCTCCTGCTCCAGCTCGGTCTGGTTACCCATGACACGGAAGCGCGCTGCGCGATTTTTCGCGTCGAGAACGAATTCGCTCTCGAACACCTCCAACTCTTCGCCATTGATGCCTTCGGTGGCATAGCTGCGCTGGAAGCTGGTATTGAAAGGGACCTCGGCAACACTTGGCGACGGGATCGTCTTCGTCATCGAGGAGGAGTGCAGATCACCGTGCACGCCTTCCGACGCAGGTTCCACCGACCAGTACCAGCCGGAATTCGGCTCCGAAAACCGGAGATCGCCAAGGTCGGGAGCACCGGTCAGCGAACCGCCTTCGGACACGCCGACCGAGCCGATCAGATTGAACAGATGCGCCGACAACAAGCTGTCGAAACCGCGCTCGTTCGCCTGGCGATAAAGCGTCGTGATCAACGTGAAGATGACGATCAGGGTGAGTATGGCCCAGACCGTGGAAAACGCGATCACCCGAAACGCCAGCGAACGCGGCCAGAACCGCAGTGAAAGCGGCGTCCTAGCAGTCTGTTTGAGCGGTTCCGCCTTACGCCTCCGGCTCACGCATTCGATAGCCCATGCCGCGAACGGTTTCTATCATGTCGATGCCCATCTTCTTGCGAAGCCGTCCGACAAAGACCTCGATTGTGTTGGAATCGCGGTCGAAATCCTGATCGTAAAGATGCTCGACCAGTTCCGTCCGGGACACCACCTCGCCCATATGGTGCATCAAATAGGCAAGCAGGCGGAATTCGTGCGACGTCAGCTTCAGCGGCACGCCGTCGACATCGGCCTTGGAGGCCTTGGTGTCGAGCCGCAACGGACCGCAGGTCAACTCCGACGACGCGTGGCCGGCCGCGCGCCGGATGAGCGCTCGGACCCTGGCCAGCACCTCTTCGATGTGGAACGGCTTGGTAACGTAATCGTCGGCGCCGGCGTCGATGCCAGACACCTTGTCGCTCCAGCGATCGCGCGCCGTCAGGATCAAGACCGGCATCTTGCGACCGCCGCGCCGCCAGCGCTCGACCACGCTGATGCCGTCCATCTGCGGCAAGCCGATATCGAGCACGACGGCGTCGTAGGGTTCGGTGTCGCCGAGGAAATGCCCCTCCTCGCCGTCAAAAGCGCGGTCGACGACATAGCCTGCGTCGAGCAGCGCGTCCGATATCTGCCGATTGAGATCCTTGTCATCTTCGACGACCAGTACGCGCATGCGGGGATCAACACCTGTTGAAGAATTGGTCAGATATAGGCCGATTCCGGCACACTGGGAAACGGTGCGATCAATTCTGCGGAACGACGATCTCGGTGCGGCGCGGACGCTGTCCGTCCTTGCCCGGAACCAGCACGACGATGACGCAGACCGGCTGACCACCGCGGGTCGACTGCGATGCCTTGGCCAGCGTGCCGCCATTCTGCTCGGCAACCTGCTGACCGATCGCGTAGCAGTCGGAGGCAGCAAGGACGACCAGCCCCTTCTGCTCCGGCATGACGACCGGCAGCGCCGTCGCCTGCGACACGAACAGACCGGCCGCAGATAGCGCCAGTATCGCGGTTCGGAAGTGGGAGCGAAGCGTTCTCATGATCAGCGTTCTAACGCATCGGTGCTGAACGTGAAATGAACAGTGAACGCCTGCAGCACATGCCTCTCTTACCCCTGAAATGCGAGACAACCGACCTCATGATTTCGCCGCTCCAACCCGGCGAATTCATCGACGAGCAGTCTAAACTGTGTTGCAGCCATATTGAAAGCGCGTCAGGCGTTTTCTTCCGTCACGGCACGAAAACGCAGCAGCCCGTGACAGGCTGAAACGTCCTCGTCGTAACGGGCCTCGGTGAATTCGAGTTTGAGATTGACGCGGTGACGCTCATCGACCGCGAGCGCCGCATCGTCGAGGCGGGCACTGACCAGGCCCATCGCATCGAGCATCTCTTTCCTCGCCTCGGACTTCGACCAGAAGTGCAGCGTGAAAAGCTGCTCGGCATCGTTCTCGACGCCTGTTGTCCAGTCGTAGACGCTGGTCCGGCCGTAAGCGACATAGGGAAACGGGACATTTTCCGGGGCATGATCGAACAGTTTAGCGCCACCCAAGGCCGCTGACAGGAAACCGTCACCATTCAGCGCTTCGAACAAGGCCTTCTGCAACGCGGCGGCCGGCGCGGTCATCGTCTTCTCCCCTCGCCCGTCACAGCTGAACAGGCCTTCGCGCCGTCAGCGATTCCTGCTTACAGCGTAGCCGGGATGAAGTTCTGGCGCCAGATCACGGGATCCTTCGATGCGCCGATCAAGCCAACGGTCGGGATTATCGAAAATCGGCTGCGGTCAGCACATACATGCTCTTGCCGGTACGGACATAGGCATTCCTTGCGATGTCATGTATGGGACCGACGGCCGAATCGAAGGCGGCGAGATATGTGGCTTCGGCTGACACCGCGTCCGGCGGGGCCGTCGAGATCGCGTCTGCATCGACAAGGAAAGAAATCCGGGACATGCCGTCATAGCCGACGAAGCGGATCCGTCGGCTCGCCTGGTCGTAGCTTCGGCTGAGGTTTGGAAATGTCAGGCTCATGACTTGACCGCGATTAGGCGGCCCCCGCTTTTTTGACTGCTGCTGGCTTCTTGGCTGCCGCCCGCTTTTTCTTGGGAGCGACGGGATTGAGGGCTTCCGCTGCACGGTCGGCCTCTTCCTTGGCCAGCCGTAGCGCCCGCAATCTTGCCGTCTTGATGTCCCTGGCCTTGGCCTCGGAAACATATTCGGCCGTTGCCTGGTTTCGCTCCGCGGTTTTCTTCTGCTTTTCCATGAACCGCGCTTCAGCTTTCTCCATGATATTGTGATTGAATTCCGCCATCGATAAAATTCTCCTTTTTGGCTGAAATAACGAAAGTAAAGCCTTCTCTTTAAAATAGGGATCCGGAACAGAAAATTCAATTTCAGAGCTGTTTTGATCGACCGGATTCCTGAAACAATTTCCGGAAACAATACTACAATTAGTTTTCAGTCGGCGACAAATATTTTTGACAACCGTTCCCGCGGGTGACCGGTGTCACCGACGCGCTTGCGGTAGCCGCATTTCTTGCGAGGCCGATACTGGCCAGATCACGAGACCGGTGCCGCCCCGCCGGCTTCGGTACGCCGCGCTATGAATTCGTCGAGAACGCCTGACGTGGCGGCGGCCGAAGCCGGCGGCCGAAAATCGGCCAGCAGCCGTTTCCAGATGCCGGTGGCGCGCTCCGTGGCGGTTCTTGATCCGGCCTGCGTCCAATTGCCGAAATTGGACCAGTCGGCGACCAGCGGCTCGTAGAAGGCGGTGCGGTAGCGCGCCATAGTGTGTCCGGCCGAGAAGAAATGCCCGCCCGGCTGCACTTCGGCGATCGCCTCGAAGCCGATCGCGGCCTCGTCGCCGGGCGTCGCCTCGCAGAGTTCGGCCACCGTTTGCAATGCCTCGATGTCGGTGATCAGCTTCTCGAAGGAGACGCTCAAGCCGCCTTCGAGCCAGCCCGCCGCATGGATGCAGACCGTGGCGCCAGCCAGCACCGAGCCCCATAGGGCGAATTGCGTTTCGTGGGCCGCCTGCGCATCGGAAATGTTGGCGGCACTGCCGCCGCCGGAGCGCCAGGGAAGGCCCGTGAAACGGGCAAGCTGGCCGGCGCCGAGCGTCGCCTTGACGTGCTCCGGCGTGCCGAAGGCCGGCGCCCCGGATTTCATGTCGACGTTGGAAGAGAAGGAGCCATAGACGACCGGCGCGCCCGGCCGCTCGATCTGGGCCAGCGATAGCCCGGCCAGCGCTTCGGCATGCTGCAGCGTCAATGCGCCGGCCACGGTGATCGGCGCCATGGCGCCGGCCAGGCAGAAGGGCGTGATGATCAACACCTGCCCTGCCCTGGCGAAATCGATGATGCCTTGCGCCATCGGGATGTCGAGCTGGCGCGGCGAGTTGGTGTTGATGACAGTGTAGCAATGGGCGCCGCCGGCGAATTCGTCCTCCGACAGCCCGCGCGCCAGCCTGATCATCGCAAAACCGTCCTCGACCTGCGGCGTACCGCGCGCAAAGACGAACGGGAACTTATCAGAGAGCGTCAGCTGAGCCCGGTTGACGGCATAATGGCGCAAACGATTGTCGATGTCCTGCGGCTCGATGCAGGGCCCAAGCATATGCAGCACGTCGAAATGCTGCACCAGCCGAATGAGATCCTCGAAAGCGGCAAGCGTCCCCGGCCGCCGGCCGCGCTCCAGATCGGTGACGTTGGGCGCCCCGGATCCCGCCAGGAATGTCATCGAGCCGAGCTCGAGCATCAGGTCTCGCGCACGGTCGCCGGCGTGCGCCCGGATCGATTTCGGCGCCGAGGTAAGTGCGGCCGCCACGATGTCGCGACCGATGCGCACCATCTGGCTGTCCTCATCGACCAATGCGCCGGCACGGGCAAGAATGACACGCGCTTCGGGCAACAACACCTTGACGCCAAGTTCCTCAAGCACGCGCAGCGCCGTGTCGTGGATCGCGGCAACTTGGTCGGCTGAAAAGATCGGCTGCGGCAGGAACGGGTTCTTCAGGGAACGATAGTCCGGCCGGCGGCTCGACTCGCTGCCGGCCTCGCCGGTTCGTCCGCGCCTGCGTTCGCGCCTTAAATCACGTGCGGCGTCGTCGACCATGATGGATACTCCTTGATTGTCTCATTGCCGCATCGCCTTCCCCTGCGGGTCGTAAGGCGAGGCGGGGATGATGCGCGCTGGCCGCTCGACGCCGACAATGTGCACAGACAATGCCGTACCCTCCCTCGCGAAATCGCGATCGACAAGGGCCAGCGCCAGGCTCTTACCGACCGTGTAGCCATAGCCGCCGGAGGTGACGAAACCAATGCGCCGGCCGTTGTGCCAGACCGGTTCGAAGCCGCTGGCGTCGGCATCGAGCGCGTCCACCTCAAGCGTCACCAGGCACTGCGTGGTGGCGCCCTTGCGCTCTTTCAATGCAGCCTCGCGGCCGATGAAGCCGTCCTTGCCGAAGGAAATGAAGCGATCGAGGCCGGTCTGGCCTGGCGTATAACCTTGGGTGAATTCGCGCGACCAGATGCCGAAGCTCTTTTCCAGCCTGAGCGCGTTGAGGGCGTAGAAGCCGATCTCGGCAAGGCCGAGATCCTCGCCGGCGGTCAGCAGCGTTTCGCGCAAGGTGGCATGCATACTGGCCGGGCAGTTGACTTCGAAGCCGAGTTCGCCGGCAATCGACAGACGCGCGACACGCGCACGCACCATGCCGATGTCGAATTCGCCGCATGCCATGAACGGCAAGGCCTCGGCGGAGACATCCTGATGCGTGGTGCGCGCAAGAACCGCCCGTGCCTGCGGCCCGGTGACGAGGAAGCCGGACATTGCATCGGAAATGTCGGTAATGGTCACGCCTTCTGCCGCATGGGCCACGAACCAGCGCATATGGAATTCCCTGAGATAGTAGGAACCCATGATCCAGTAGTTGCCGCAACCCCAGTTGAAGACGGTAAGATCACCTTTCAGCCGGCCATCGTGGCCCAGCATCGGCGCGAGCTTCGCTTGCCCCGGTTTCGGCAGCCTTGAGGCAAACAGCCGGTCGAGCCAGGCTTCCGCGCCCGCGCCGGACACCGCATAGCGCGAAAAGGCCGAGGTGTCGACGAGACCGGCGGCGCGCCGGACCTGCAGCGCCTCGTCGCCAACGATGTCGAAGGCATTGGAGCGTTTCAGCGTGGTGTTCTCGCGAAAGTCCATTGGCGCAAAATAGGCCGGGATTTCCAGCCCCCATGAGGCCGTCCATTCGCATCCTGCCGCCGTCATGCCGTCATAGGCGCCGGGGCGTTTCAGCGGCCGGCCGGCCGGGAGGCGCTCATTGGGAAAGGTCATGACGAAGCGGCGCGAATAGAACTGTCGCGTCGTCTGCTTGAGATAACAGCGGTTAGCGGCAAACGCCCCATAGCGGGCGATGTCCATGCCGAAGATATCGGCCCGTGGTTCGCCATGGATCATCCACTCGGCCAGCGATTTGCCGACGCCGCCGCCCTGGCTGAAACCGGCCATGACGCCGCAGGCGACCCAATAGTTCCTCAGGCCGCGCACCGGGCCGACAATCGGGTTGCCGTCAGGTGTGAAGGTGAAGGCGCCGTTCACCCATTTTTTGATGCCGGCCGTCGCCAGGCAGGGGAAGCGCTCATAAGCCCTGGAGAGTTCCGGGCTGATGCGGTCGATGTCCTCGGGGATCAGTTCGATGCCGTAATCCCATGGCGCGCCGTCCATGTTCCAGTGCTTTGGGTTATGCTCATATATGCCGAGCAAAACGCCTTTGCGCTCCTGGCGGAGATAGGCAAAGCCGTCGAGATCGACGGCAAGGCCGAGCTCCCTGTCGAGGGCGGCGACTTCCGGAATGTCCTCGGTGACGAAATAGTGGTGCTCCATCGGCGTCACCGGCAGGTCGACGCCGGCCATGCGGCCGAGTTGCTTTGCCCAGAGACCACCGGCATTGACGACATGCTCGGCAACGACCATGCCTTGCTCGGTCAGCACATCCCAACCGCCATCGGCGCGCGGCTTCAGGTCGAGAACGCGGTTGCGCAGAATGACGTCGGCACCGCGCTTTCTTGCCGCCCCGGCATAGGCGTGCGTCGTGCCGTAAGGGTCAAGATGGCCTTCGTTGGAATCGTAGAGGCCGCCGAGCACGTCGCTGACATCGACGATTGGGCAGATTTCCTTGATCTCTTCCGGGCTCACCAGCCGGGCGGTTTCGATGCCGACCGACTGGAACACGGCCCAAGCCGATTTCAGCCACTCCCAGCGGGCGGGGTCGCTGGCCATGTTGACGCCGCCGGTCATGTGCAGGCCGGCATCCAGGCCGGATTCGGCCTCGATCTCACGATAGAGCTTGATGGTGTAGTCCTGTAGCGCGGCGACATTGGGATCGGCGTTGAGCGCATGGAAACCGGCCGCCGCATGCCAGGTCGAACCGGCCGTCAGCTCGGCGCGCTCGATCAGTGCCACATCGGTCCAGCCGAAACGCGCCAAATGGTAGAGCACCGATGCTCCGACCACGCCACCCCCGATGACGACTGCACGATAGTGCGACTTCACGGCTTCCTCCGGCTGTTCGACGCTTGCTCAATCCTGGCACCATATATGTACTGTACATATGTGTCTAGAGTGTAGGCATAGCTGTCCAGTCCGCTTGCGCGTCGTTATCCGTCATGCCAATTGTGGGTGCATGATCATGATTGCTCCACAGGACGAGCCGGCGCCCGGCAACATCAAGGTAACGCGCTGGGACTGGATCAATCTTGCGCTCCAGACATTGATTTCAGATGGCATCGAAAGCGTGCGCGTGCTGCCGCTCGGCCAGAAGCTCGGCGTGTCGCGCTCAAGCTTCTACTGGTATTTCGAGAGCCGTCAGGATCTGCTCGACCAGTTGCTTGCCCATTGGCGGGACACCAACACCAAGGCGATTGTCGAACGCGCGCAGCGGCCGGCCGAAAGCATCATCATGGGTGTGATGAACGTGTTCGAATGCTGGGCCGATGAGCGCCTGTTCGATCCCAGGCTCGACTTTGCCATCCGGGAATGGGCGCGTCGCTCCGACGACGTGCGCCGGGCCATCGACCAGGCCGACAATGACCGCCTTGGCGCGATCCGCGACATGTATCGCCGCCACGGCTACGATGAAGAGGATGCCTTCATCCGCGCCCGCGTGCTCTATTACATGCAGATCGGCTATTATGTGCTCGACCTCAAGGAACCGGTCGAGGCGAGAGTCAGTCATCTCGCCGCCTATCTGCGCAGTTTTACCGGCCAGGAGCCAAGCGACACCGACGTGGCGCATTTCATGCGCTTTATCGCGGCGCGGTAGTATTGAAAGCGGATGCGCGCCGGCAAGGCGGTGGAGGTGGCCCACAAGCCCGACTCCCGTATATAAACTGTACAGCGCAAGTCCTCCTCGCCCTTGTGAGCGGCGCCAAAATGGACGAATAGTCTTGGTGGGCGCGCCGCCCTGAAATTGCCCCCATGCAGTTTCTCAGTGGGAGGCGTAGCCGCAGCCGGATCCTGGAATGGCCAGTCCTTTGAAACCACGCAAGAGAAGAGGTCCGATTGCAGCAAGGCTGCTGGCGGCGGATGCGTGGTTTGATTCCTCGCTCTACGAGATCGGCTTCAAAGCGCGCCGGTTCTGGGAAGCGGCCACTATTTTTTTCCGGCGCTTCCGCGTCTCCGGCTGGCGCCGCGGCATCGTCGAATTGTCGAGCGAGGCCTTCACGCTCGGCGCCGGCGGCATCGTCGTCATGCTGGCGCTCGCCTTGCCGGCGTTCCAGGAGACCGCCGGCGACTGGCGCGCCCAGGGCGATTTCGCCGTCACTTTCCTCGACCGCTACGGCAACGAGATTGGCCAGCGCGGCATCATCCAGCGCGATTCGGTGCCGGTCGACGAGATGCCCGACCAGGTCATCAAAGCGGTGCTGGCCACCGAGGATCGGCGTTTCTTCGATCACCACGGCATCGACGCGCTCGGCCTTTCCAGGGCGATCTTCGAGAATGTACGGGCGAATTCGGTGGTCCAGGGCGGCTCGAGCATCACGCAGCAGTTGGCCAAGAACCTGTTCCTGACCAATGAACGGACGTTGGAGCGCAAGATCAAGGAAGCCTTCCTGTCGCTGTGGCTCGAGGCCAATCTGTCGAAAAAGGAGATCCTGCAGCTCTATCTCGACCGCGTCTACATGGGCGGCGGCACCTTCGGCATCGAAGCGGCCGCCGATTTCTATTTCGGCAAGAGCGTCAAGGATCTGAACCTCGCCGAAGCGGCGATGCTGGCCGGCCTGTTTAAGGCCCCCACCAAATACGCGCCGCATATCAACCTGCCTGCGGCCAGGGCGCGGGCCAATGTGGTGCTGTCCAATCTCGTCGACGCCGGTTTCATGAGCGAGGGTCAGGTGCTGCAGGCGCGGCTGCATCCGGCCGAAATCGTCGACCGCGGCGAGCAGAAGAGCCCGGATTACTACCTCGACTGGGCATTCGAAGAGGTCAAGAAGATCGCCGCGAAGTCCGGCCAGCATTCGGTGGTCGCCCACACCACGTTCGACGCCAACATTCAGAAGGCGGCGGAAGAATCGATGGAGTTCCATCTCCGTCAGTTCGGCAAGGAATACAACGTCACTGAAGGTGCCATGGTTGTCATCGAAACCAATGGTGCAGTCAGGGCGATCGTCGGCGGCCGCGACTACGGTGCCAGCCAATTCAACCGCGCCACCAAGGCGCTGCGCCAGAGCGGCTCATCGTTCAAACCCTATATCTACGCAACAGCGATGGAGCACGGCTTCACGCCGGACTCCGTCGTTTCCGGCGGGCCGATCTCCTGGGGCAGTTGGTCGCCTCACAATTACAATGGCGGATCGGCCGGCAAGGTCACGCTGATCACGGCGATGGCCAAATCGATCAACACCGTCCCGGTGCGGCTCGCCAAAGATTATCTCGGCATCAAGCCGATCAAGGCGATGGCGGAAGCCATGGGCGTCGAATCGCCGCTCGAATCGCACAAGACGATGGTGCTCGGCACATCGGGCATGACCGTGATGGACCAGGCGACTGGCTACAGCGTGTTCGCCCAGAACGGCTTTGTCGGCTCACGGCACGGCATCACCCAACTCGTCACCCGTACCGGCGACGTGGTTTACGATTTCACCAAGGATGCGCCGCCGCCGCACCGAGTGCTCTCGCAGCAGGCGTTGAAATCAATGAACACCATGCTGGCGGCGGTGCCGGTGATGGGCACGGCGCGGCGCGCAGCCCTTCCCAACATCGTATCGGCCGGCAAGACCGGCACCACGCAGTCTTACCGAGACGCCTGGTATGTCGGCTTCACCGGCAACTACACGGCTGCCGTGTGGCTCGGCAATGACGACTTCACACCGACCAACAACATGACCGGCGGCTCGCTGCCGGCGATGGTGTGGCAGCGGCTGATGGTCTATGCGCACCAGAATATCGACCTCAAGCCGATCCCCGGTCTCGATCATCCTTTCGTCGACGAAAAGATCGCCGCCAAGGCCGAGGAAGCGGAAAAGAAGAATGCCGAACAAGCAGCGGCCAACGCCGCCGCCGAGCGCCCGCCGGTGCTGTCCAGCCAAACCACGCGGACCCTAAGGGACATCACAAGGCTGTTCCAGTCGGCGCCGGTCCTCCATGCACCCACGACGCCGGAGACCCTGTCGGCGCTTTGACGCCGGCACGCGGGCCAGGCCATACCCGCGCCGGCAAATTCCGAGGGTCCGCTTGCCATGGCCCCCTGCCCCGCGATATCCCCGAGCGGCACTCCTCTTTCCCGCGGCTCTTCATGCTCAAGAATGCCTTCCTGACGCTCCTCGCGCTTGCCATAGCCATCGGCGGCGGCGGCGGCAGCGTCTGGTACGCTCTCAAGACGCAGGATGGTATCGGCGCGATCAGGATCGGCCCATGGACGGCGTTTCCCGATATCGGCACGCAGGCGGCGGACCCTTATTCAAGAGCCCGCGTGGTGCGCGAGGGCGTGCTGGCGCTCGGGCGGGCAGAAGGCCTGTCCTTTATCGCCGAACGCGATTCCGGCGGCGAACAATTGAAACGCCAATGCGCCTATGAAATCGAAGGCGGATTTCCCACGGCGCGGTTCTGGACGCTCTATGCCGCCGATCAATCTCTCGGCGTGGTCGAGACCGGCAAGTCGAGGCTTGCGGCACTTCAATCTTACCAGGTGGTGCGCCAGCCCGACAATTCGGTGGTGGTTTCCGTCGACAACCACCCCGCGCCGGGCAACTGGCTGCTTTCCGACGGCTTCGGCCGGATGTATTTCGTGCTGACATTCTACGACACGCCAATTGCCAGCAGCACGGGTCTTTCGGATGTCAAGTTGCCGCAGATCGTGAAGGTCGGCTGCAATGCGTAAGCTGCTGCACGCGATCTTGCTCGGCCTGCTTGGCGCCGGCATCGTACACATTGTTGTGCTGCTGCTCGTCCCGGAATTTTCCGAACGTGACGCCTGGTCGCGGCTGGCCATGGCCTCGGACCTCTATAGGATGACCAGGATGGACGCAGAGGCCGGCGGGACGCCGGTGGTGAAATCCGTCGACCCGCTGTTTTATGCAGCGGCTTGCCGGTTCGATCTGTCCGAAGGAATGGTGCGGGTGAAGGCACCGGGAAACGTCCCGTTCTGGTCCGTATCGGTCTATGACCGCAGCGGCCACAACATCTACTCCTTCAACGACCACAGTGCGACCGGAAGGGTGCTGGACAGTATCGTCCTGACGCCGGCGCAGATGATCGAGATGCGCAAGGATCTTCCCGAGGAACTGCAAGGGGCAATCTTCGTCGAGGTACCCATCGATGAAGGCATGTTCGTCATCCGCGCCTTCGTTCCCGACGACAGCTGGAAGCCAACCGTGTCGCGGTTTCTCGATCAGAGCTCCTGTGAGCTGCAGGATTTCTAAAGCGGATACTGAAAATCAGTGGTGTGGAACAGGCAGCGTCCCCGGCGAGCCTGGCGTCCCCGACGAGCCTGGCATCGAGCCCGGCTTGTCCAGACCGACGCCTGTCCGGGTCTCGCCCGTCAGTGGCCGTTGCTCATAACGGACGCCGGGGAAAATGATCACCGCCGCCGGCGCTCCGGTGTTTTGTTCTGCTCGATTGGTTGCCGCCGTTCGCGGCACGAAAGACAGTACCATGCCCATGGTTCGCGTATTCCTCTCGGTTGCCCCGGAGCACAACGCAACGCCTCCAATCTGATTAAGGACGCCAGTAGGTTAACGGAACGCTAACGGATCGCCGCTAATTTGATCTTTGTCTAGAGGTCAGGAAGCCTTGGCCCGCGGCGAATGCGAAACCGACACAGTCCCGGTCGAGCATGGTCTAGATCGTGTCGAGTATCAGGCGTATCTTTGTGTCAGCTTCGGATTTCAGGCAAATCGCTATACGGGCTGAATCGGGAAAGGCCGAAAGGCTGTTCCGCGCGGCGGTGTCGGCGTTCTGTTCGCTCACCCGCCCTTCGCGCCGGGAGATAGCGCAGCTTGAAGACCTGACGCTTCCGCTTTTCGCCAACGTGTCGATCGAATCACGCCGCTACGTCGCTGCCGCCCTTTCCGAGTGCGAATATGCGCCCACCGCGTTGGTCCGGCGGCTTTGCGAGGAGCCGGTCGACGTCGCTGCCCCGCTGCTCATCCGCTCGCGCGCGCTCAGCGATGTCGATCTCATCGCGCTGATCGGGCGGCACGGCCTGCCGCATGCGCGTGCCATCGCGCGTCGCAAGAACCTGAACCCGACCATCGCGGATCTGATCAGGGTGCTTGAAAAGCCGACATTGGTGCGGATGCGGCAGCCGGAGGCGATCGCCGAGCCGACGCCCGAAACCGCCGAACCCGCCGCGTCCAATCCGGCCGCGCAACCGGAGCCCGGCGCCGCTGCCGAAAATGCACGGCGCCGGCTGCGGTCGATGATGCATGCCGACACGAAGAGCGCCAGCGCGGCCACCGATCCGTCCAACGGCGCCGAAACCTATGTCAAACTGCGCGAGACGGCGCTGACCGGCAACGCCGCGTTCTTCCAGACAGCACTGGCCGACGCGCTCGAAATCGATTTCTCAACGGCGCGATCGCTTACCGCAAACCAGAATTACACGTCGCTGCTGGCCGCCCTGCGCGCGCTCGATCTTGGCGAAGACAGGGCGTTCCTGATCACCGTCGCCGTTTATCCCACCACGTTTCAGCATCCGCAGGCGATCCGCATCTTCCTCGACCGTTACCGCCTGCTGCACCGCGAGGCAGCGTTGGACAGGCTACGCGGCTGGAAAGCCGAGGCATTGTCGAAGGCCATTCGCTATACCGGACCTGTTGCGGCATACGCCGACACCCGCGAGGCGAACAGCGACAATGCTGCCGCCAACGTCAAAGTGCGTCGTGTCTGAAGAGATTCAAGCGAACGCTTTAAGCTTCTGTTTTCATGAAGATCGTTAGGGCGACTTGACGGAGATCAGTTCCTCGACGGGAACAGAGCCGGCCTCGATCTCGACCACCCAGATGTCGGGGTCGAATTTCTTCTCCCTTTCCAGCCGGGCGTCGAAGACGGCGACATCGTCGCCTGTGCCGAGCAGGCTGAAGAAGCGCTCATGGGGCTTGGCTGAACCATAGCTCGTCTGCGGCGCCGGCCCGAACAGGGCGATCTCGCCCAGTCTGCCACGCGCCAGCACAAAAACGGCGCCGGCCTCGGTCGCGCCGCGCTTGACCACGGCGGCGAAGCCGCCGGCGCCGAAAACCCGGCGCAGCAGGGCCGACACCCACAGATCGGTGGTTACGCGCATGGCAGGATTCTGGACGACATCGGACGGTACTTAGAGCAAAGGGCCGAAAACCGAAATCGGTTTTTGCCCATCCGGTTGGCGAACGCCTCGACCGTCAGGCGTCGATTGTCAGTTGGTCAGGCCGATCTCGCGCATCTTAACGTAGACGACCTCGTCGGGCTCGCCGGTCTCCGGCAATCCGAACAGCGACTGGAACTCCTTGATCGCTGCCTTGGTGCGTGCCCCAACCACGCCATCGAGCTGCATATCGTCATTGCCGAATGCCTTCAGCCCGGCCTGGATCTTGATGATACGGGCGTCGGGTGCTGGCGCTGCCGCATTTGCCTGCGTCGAAACGGAAACGGGAACGGCGGCCGTGTCGCCCGGGCGAGGTGCAGGATGCGGCACCGCCGTGGAGGCGGTTGGCGTGGCGCCCAATTGATCGAGGAGGACGCTGTCGATCTCGCCGGAGGCGTTGAGCCCGACCTTCTGCTGATAGGCTTGGATAGCCTTGCGCGTGTTGGGGCCGGTAATCCCGTCGACCGTACCGGAGTAGAAGTCGAGATCCTTCAATATGCCCTGGACCTGTTCGACGACTGGATCGCTCTTGATCTGTGCCGAGGCCGGCCCCGGCCGCACGATGTTGATGGTAGTCTCTGGCTCGTCGGCGTCTGCGCGAGGAAAGTTCTCTATGCTCCTGGTCGCGAAGAACGCGCCGGCATGGGGAAAAGGCTGATACCACAGGGCGTTCGCCGAGACGTAGAACAGCGTCACCAGGAAGGCGGTCGAACCGCCGACCAGAACCGGGTTGCGCGAGATCAGGCTGCCGATGGCGACCGCGCCACCTTGCAAGGCATTGCCGCGGCGCTTGACCGCCTTAGGCTGTTTTGCGGAGCGAGCCATGCCTGTCCCCTTTCGTCTCGCCTTCCGTCTTGGCCGCGGGCATCGGCAGCACGCCGGGCTTGTCGGTCGAACGCCCCCTCGGTCCGTTCACCGGCAAGCTGATCGTCACCGTAGTGCCCTCGCCTGGCATGCTTTCGATCGACATCGTGCCTTCGTGCAGTGCCACCAGCCCCTTTACCAGCGACAGGCCGAGCCCGGATCCCTCGAAGCGGCGCGTATAGTCGTTGTGGATCTGCATGAACGGCTTGCCGAGATTGGCAAAATCTTCCTCAGCGATGCCGATGCCGGTGTCCCTGACCCAGAAATGCAGCCGCGAGCCGATCCGCTTGGCGCCGACGACGACATCGCCGCCATCGGGCGTGAACTTGATCGCGTTGGAAACGAGATTGATGAGGATCTGCTGCACGGCGCGACGATCGGCATTTATCTCGCCTGCATCCGGTGCGACCTGGGCTTGCAGTTCGATGTCCTTGGCTTGGGCCTGCAAGCGCATCATCGACTGGCACATTTCGACCGCTTCCACAAAGCGGAATGGTTCCGGCTCGGTTGCGTAAGCGCCGGCTTCGATCCTTGACACATCGAGTATCGAGGTGACGACGGCAAGCAAATGCTGGCCGGACTCCTTGACCAGGCCGACATATTCCTTCTGGCGCGGATCCTTGAAGGTACCGAACATCTCATGCAACAGCATGTCGGAAAAACCGATGATGGCGTTCAACGGCGTGCGAAGCTCATGGCTGACAACCGCCAGGAAGCGTCCCTTTGCCACTTCGGCAGACGCGGCCGCCTCTTTCGCAGCGGCAAGCTCTTCGCGCAACCCGGTGACTTCGTCGTTTTCCCGCAAGACGAATGTGAAGACGTCCTCCTGCTCTTTAGCCCGCATCAGCTCGAGGGAAAACGGCCGGTAATTGTCCGCCGTCGGGCCGTTGCCGTTTTGCGGCAGCCGGACGCGAAGATCGAGCCGGCGCGCCGACGCGCCATCGCGCATGTCGGCCAGCGCGCTGAGGTATGCGACGCGATCGGACAGATGGATACGATCGAACAGGCCGGTACCGAACAGCAGCTCCGGCTGCAGATGCAGGATCGTGCGCGCCTTTGCCGACGCATCCAGAACCTCGCCATGCCTGCCGGCCCGCAGGACAACGGCGTCGATGACGTTCTCGAGCCGATCGTCCGTCGCTGGATCACGCTGCGCGCCGGCCGGGTTGCCAAGGGCTGCTATACGCGGAATGAGGGTGAGCGCCCAGGCCAGCGGCAGCAGCCAATGCCACGCAACGATTTCTGCCGCGCCGAACGGAAAGACAAAACCGGCAAAGGGCTGCAGCAGGATAGCGACAAATGCGGATACTGTGCCCCACAATGCGGCGCGACGAGACGCGCCGATCCACCAGGCTTCGAACGGCAGTGCCACGACAAGTATGGCGACCGGCGAGGCCAGGCCTCCCGCCGCGGCAATGACACCGGCAAGAGCGAAACTGCCCATCGCCAGGGCGACCTGGCCAGCGAACGCCATCTTGCCCGATGCCGCCACCAGCAAGGCGGCAAACCAGCAGAAGCCGAACGTCGCAAGGATCGCAGCCATGGTCACGGCCGCGCCGATGCCCGAGGTCACCAGCGTGACGGCTGCACCTGCGGCAAAAAATGGAGCTGCCAGCATGATACCGATAAATCGGCTCTGGCACCGGCGGTCGTTCTGTCCGAGGATCGACGGATGAACCATACGTTCGCAACCGGCTGCCATGGCGCCGGGCAACTCAACGTATCTGGTTCTTATCGAACTCAACTCAACCCACTCGCATCCAGTCGTGAACAGCCCTGCTTCGCACGTCGCTTTTGTTGATCTGAAACTCGCATCCAGCGTTTAAGGAATGGATAAGGCGGGACCGACCAATGCCGGGCCCGAGGCAAATATCGGGAGGCCGGCGCGGCAAAACCTGGGCAATTGCAGCCATAGTAAATGGAGCGTTATCCGGGACGACCGCCCTCCCGCCGCTCACAGCTGCCACCCGCACGCCTCTCTTTTGAGAAATAACAATAGAAAACAGCAAGATAGATGGTTAACCTTAAGTGAAGAAAATAGCCTGGATTTGAGGCAAACCCGTTGCAAAATGCTTCGTTTCGAATTTGCCTAAAATTTGAGGAAAATTTTCGCTGACCAGGCAAGCCGTCCTTTGCGCGTCTGTGCCATTATCGTACCCATAAAAGAGGTCATGCCGCACGAATGCATGGTCCGGTCACGGATGAGAGGGCATACAGATGGGCTTTCTGATAAGAATGGCTTTCTGGTTTTCGCTGGTGCTTCTGGCGCTGCCGCTGAGTGTCGGCTCCGACGAAGCAGGCCACCAGAGCGTCGGACCGATCCAGGCCTTGTTTGCGGCGCGCGAGGCGGTCGGCGACATTGCCGGCATATGCGAACGCAAGCCCGACATCTGCGAGACCGGCAAGTCTGCGATGCACACGATCACCGCCCGGGCCAAGGAGACCGCCAAGATAGCGGCCGCCATGTTGGACGACGAGACCGCCGAACCCGACACGGCGACAACGACCGGCAGCGTGCCCGAAGACATCGTCTTGCCCGCCAACGTCGACTTGCCGGCAAAGGGCGACTTGCCGGCAAAAAACTGAGATACTTTTCAGCCGCGTCTATCACTGCACCGCAGGCCGATCGCCCTCTCGATGCCTACGGTGTTTTTCCTCTTTTTCCGTGACGCGGCGTCGCCGGGTGACTATATCCGGTGCGATGACGACGACGATCCAAACGATCCGCGACGATTTCTCCCTGCTTGACGAGTGGGAAGACCGCTATCGCTATGTGATCGAACTAGGCGAGGCCCTGCCGCCATTTCCCGATGAGGAACGCAATTCCGTCAACAAGGTGCCCGGCTGCGTTAGCCAAGTCTGGCTGACCACGGAATATGGGCCTGGCCCCGATCCAGTCGTCACCTTCGCCGGTGATTCGGACGCCCATATCGTGCGCGGCCTCGTCGCCATCATGCTGGCGCTGTTTTCGAAACGACCCGCCAGCGAGATCCAGAAGACCGACGCGGAAGCCACGCTGAAGGCACTCGGCCTCGACGAGCACCTGTCGCCGCAACGCGCCAATGGTCTTCGTTCTATGGTCAAGCGGATCAAGCGCGACGCCGAGGCGGCCTTGAGGCAGACCGCCTGATTAGGTCAACAGCGCGCGATCAACCGGCATGACGGCGCCGATACATGGCAACGCATGTCGCGCCAGCAATGCTCCAAAAGCAAAACGGCGCCCGGAGGCGCCGTTGATCATCTAACCAAAGTAGAGAGAGTGCCGGTTATCAGCGCCCCTTGCGCTTGCGGCCGAGACCCATCTTCTTGGCAAGTTGGGAACGGGCAGCAGCATAGTTGGGAGCAACCATCGGATAGCTTGCGTCCAGGCCCCATTTTTCACGATATTCGTCAGGCGTCAGACCGTAGTGGGTCATCAAATGGCGCTTCAGCGACTTGAATTTCTTGCCGTCTTCAAGACAGACGATGTAATCGTCATGGACTGAGCGTTTCGGGTTTACTGCCGGCTTCTGCTTGTCGGCAGGCGGCTGTTCACTGGCCCCGCCCACGCGCCCGAGGGCGGCATGGACATCGGCGATAAGGCTCGGCAGTTCGCCGACCGGCACCGGATTGTTGCTGACATAGGCGGCTACGACATCGGCCGTCAATTCGATCAGCGCATCACTATTTCTGGAAGGTGTTTCGACAATATCCATGGCTTCATGGCCCCAACGAAAGGTGTTTCTATCTGCGCCCTATTTTTGACAGGTCGGGCACCGCGCGAAATTTTTGCAGGAAAGAGCCTCTGCGATTCGCGTCGCAGCATCCTAATGAGCCAGTGAACGAAGTAAGTCAATTCGCTTCTTGTGCTATATTCATCGGTGTTAAGAAAATATTCCACGATTAGCTTCAATCTTTCGTGCACTCTGTAACTTTACGATATTTTCTGGTCAGACCAGCAGCGTCTGACGCAACGTCAAGCTGCCGTTACATCCATTACGGCTAGTAAAAATATCTCAATGCTTCGCTATGCTTGGTTGTAGCGCGCGCGCTAGCTGGTTGTTTAGTGTCCGCGAAACCATAGGTTGCGATTTGTCTCGGCCGCTGCTGCGAATAGCCAGAGATCAGCCGCGGACCGCCACCGATCCGTCAATGCGGGGTGATGTATTTTCCATAGACCCAGCCGGTGACGAAATTGCCGTTCTGTGCCGGATCATGCCAGACTTCGCACCAGCGATAACGGATCTTCTGTTCCTGCTTCCAAGCCGGCTGCTTGGCGATGTCGAGAAGGTTTATGCCGCCGGTGCATTTGCCGGTCATCTGCAAAACGGCGCCGTTGGGATAGGCGGCCTGCTTCTGAGACGATGCCGCCGGATATTTGCGCACGTTGAGCGTGTCGCCAAACGCAACGTTGGTCACTTGCCAAGCGGCGAACACGGTTGCATGAGATTGGCCGGCAAAGGCCAAAACTGTCGAAGCGGCGACGAAAGCCGCGGCGGCGTGAAAACGGTATTTCATTTGTCTCTCTCCTCCGGCTCATCTTCTGGAGCCCGGTGCAAACATATATTCCGGCTCTTGAACCCGCGCTGATCGGCGTGTTCATTCTCAATTCAAGTAACTTCCACAGCGAGACGCAATGACCCGAACCCCAGCATTTCCGACTGTCACCCCGCCGCAACCGGAGAAGCGGCCAGTCTTCGATATACATCATGGGGTAACCCGGACGGACGACTATGCCTGGCTGAGAGCCGATAATTGGCAAGAGATGTTCAGGGACCCGTCCCTGCTCGACGGCCAGATCCGCGCCCATCTCGAAGCCGAGAACGTCTACCAGGCGGCCTTGATGGCCGACACCGCACCGTTGCGGAAGCAGCTCTTCAAGGAGATGAAGGGCCGCATCAAGGAAGACGATTCTTCCGTGCCAATGAAGGACGGACCCTACGCCTATGGGTCATCTTTCAAGCTTGGCGGCGAGCAGCCGCGTTATTTCCGGACACCGCGCGATGGCGGCGATCAGCAGATCCTGCTCGACGGCGATCTCGAGGCCGAGGGCAAGGCCTATTTTCGCCTCGGCGGCGTCGACCATTCGGCCGATCACGGCAAGCTCCTGTGGGCGTTCGACGACAAGGGCTCCGAATTCTTTACGCTTCGTGTGCGCGATCTTGCCAGCGGCAACGAACTGACGGACCGGATCCCGGACACAGGTGGCGGCGGCGTGTGGGATGCCGGCAATGACGGATTTTTCTACACCCGCCTCGATTCCAACCATCGCCCCTCCAAGGTGCTGTTCCATGTCCTTGGCGACGACCCGCAGAATGACCGGCTGATCTATGAGGAAACCGATCCCGGCTTCTTCATGAATGTCGGCGGCACGCGCTCCAACGAATGGATCATGATCGGCATCAACGATCACGAGACCTCGGAGTACCGGCTGATGAGCGCCAGCGAGCCGTTCGCCGAACCGAAGCTGGTTTGCCCGCGCGAGACTGGCCTGCAATACGACCTCGAAGAAGGCGGCGATATCTTCTTCATTCTCACCAACGCCGACGGCGCCAAGGATTTCAAGGTGATGACGGCGCCGGCGAGCGACCCGGTGCGCGTCAACTGGCAGGAACTGGTGCCGCACGAAGCGGGGCGGCTGATCCTCTCGGTGATCGGCTTTAGGGATCATATGGTCAGGCTTGAACGCAAGGAAGGACTGCCGCGCATCGTCGTGAGCGATCGCAAGAGCGGCGAGGAGCACCTCATCTCTTTCGACGAGGAGGCCTTCTCACTCGGCCTGTCGGGATCCTACGAATACGACACCGAGATCATGCGCTTTTCCTACTCGTCGATGACGACGCCGGCACAGGTCTTCGACTACAACATGCGCACCCGCGAGCGCGTGCTGCTGAAGACCCAGGAAGTGCCGTCCGGTCACGACCCGGACCACTATGTGACACGGCGGCTGATGGCGCCCGCCGCCGACGGCGAACTGGTGCCGGTCTCGCTCATCCATCACCGCGAAACGCCGCTCGACGGATCCGCGCCTTGCCTGCTCTACGGCTATGGATCCTATGGCATCACAGTGCCGGCCGCCTTCAACACCAACTGCCTTTCATTGATCGATCGCGGCTTCGTCTATGCCATCGCGCATGTCCGCGGCGGTAAGGACAAGGGTTACGGCTGGTACGACGACGGCAAGCGGGCGCACAAGATGAACACGTTCACGGATTTCATCGCAGTCGCACACCACCTCGTCGCCGAGCGCTACACGGCCCATGACCGCATTGTCGCACAGGGTGGCTCGGCCGGCGGCCTGCTGATGGGCGCCGTCGCCAATATGGCGCCGGAGTGCTTCGGCGGTATTATCGCCGAAGTTCCGTTTGTCGACGTGCTCACCACCATGCTCGACGCGACCTTGCCGCTGACGCCGCCGGAATGGCCGGAATGGGGCAATCCGATCACTTCGAGGGACGATTATCAGACCATCGCCGCCTACTCGCCTTATGACAATGTCGCCACGCTCGATTATCCGCCGATCCTGGCGCTCGCCGGCCTCACCGACCCGCGCGTCACCTACTGGGAGCCGGCAAAATGGGTGGCGCGGCTACGCGACCGCAAGACTGGCGACAATCCGGTGCTGTTCAAGATCAACATGGATTCCGGCCATGCCGGCGCATCCGGCCGGTTTTCCAGGCTTGAGGAGATCGCCTATACATATGCCTTTGCGCTGAAGGTTGCAGGCAAGGCCGACCTTGCCGCGTGAGCACCGGCGGATGAGCAGTCATTGCCTTGCGTTCCGCAACGTGGCTTCATTGGCGGGGAAGTTGCGGAGAAGCCAACCAATGATCGATCTCGCCACATTGATTGCATATGTCGCGGTTGTGCTTGGCTTTGTCTTTATCCCAGGCCCCGCCACTCTTCTGACAGTGGCGAGGGCAACCAGTTCTGGAACCAGGGTAGGCATCGCAACCGGCGCCGGGATCGCGGCTGGCGACGTTGTTCACACCTTCATGGCGATAGTCGGGATTTCGGCGATCATTGCCACGTCGGCGGCGCTGTTCAGCATCGTAAAGTACGCCGGTGCGGCCTACCTCGTTTATCTCGGCATTCGCGCGATCATCGAGAAAACGCCGGCCAACCCGGCTGCTGGCGCGCTTGCGATCTCCGCCGCAAAAGCATTTCGGCAAGCTATCCTGACCGAAGTGCTCAACCCCAAGACCGCGCTTTTCTTCCTCGCATTTCTTCCTCAGTTCGTGCGGCCTGAAAATGGATCGGTCATGCTTCAGTTGACTGCATTGGGAGTCGTCTTTGTCGTGCTGGGCCTTTTCAGCACTGTTGTCTTTGCAGTGAGCGCTGGGCGGCTCGGCACTTTCCTGCGCCGAAATCCGACGGTGCTGAGATGGCAGGGCAAGGTTGTTGGCGGAATCTACTGCGCTTTGGGCGTCCGGCTGGCGCTGCAGGAGCGCTAATGCGCGCCAGCCTTGCACGGCCTTGCCGCTTGCTCACAGTCACGAGTTTTTAATTTGCGTGATCCCTCTCGAAGTCATGCGCAGCGGATTTTTCTGCTCGCAATTCCGATGGCCGCGCGCTACCCAATGCGCGGCTTTCACGGCCGCGCCACCCAAAATCACCCAGTCACGCCAAGGTTTCTGCCATGATGCTCGTCGACGTCTATCTCGACAAATCGCCCATTCAAGGAATCGGAGTTTTTGCCAAGAGCCACATTCCCCGTGGCACACTGGTTTGGAAGCTCAACCCCAATTACGACCGGCGCATCCCGGTCGATGTCTATGAACGCGAGACCGGACCGGTCAAAGCCTATCTCGACCGTTATTCCTATCCCGACCGCCGCGACCCGAACTACATCGTCTTCGAAGCCGACGACGCGCGCTACATGAACCATGCCGATGACCCGAATTGCGACGTCGCCTCACCCGAGGAGACATATGCATTGCGCGACATCGCGCCCGGCGAGGAAATGACGTGCGACTACAATCATTTCTTCGACACCGGCTTCGATTTCCTGGGCGATCGCCACCCGTAAATCGGGAACGTGGAATGCAGCGCGGGCAGGATTGACAACACCGGACCTTCAGCGCACCCTCCAGACAGGTGGATACAACCTGCTGCTTGCACCCTCCGGGGTAAGGTGAATGTATCGAGCCACTTCAGGCTCCCTTTGCCCGAACGAACGGGTCAGTAATGCAAGCCCTGACGTCTTCCGTTCTTCGAAGCAAAGGATCATTCCATGCGCGATTTCCGCGATGCAAAAGCCATGGCGCAAACACTGTCCGAAGCGCTGAACGCCAAATCTGTTTCCCTGTCCCACAGCGAAAGCCTCGAGCTCATTGCCAGGGTCCTCGGCTTCCGCGACTGGAATGTATTGGCTGCAAGGATTCAGGCGAGCCAACCCGTCGGTGCTGGGCCCAGAAACCCGACGCCCGAGGCCAGCCCACCCCCTTCCTCCGGCGCGGATCTGCCGATTTTTCCAATGCGGGATTTCGTGCTCTTTCCGCAAATGACTGTTCCGGTCTTCGTGGGCCGGGACAAAACGCGGCGCGCGGTGGAGCACGCGATGGCAGGCGACCGCCGCGTTCTTGTGGTCGCCCAGAGGCGGGCGACCGACGATGATCCCGGCAGCCTTGATTCTCTCTATCCAGTGGGTGTCACTGCAAGCGTGATAAATTGCCAAACGCAGGTGGATGGTGTTCTCAAGGTCTCCGTTTCCGGCCTCCAGCGAGCCGCGATCCTCCACCTGGCCAACGCCGACTTTCTGGCGGCAGAGGTCGCGCCGGTTGAAGAGCAGCGTGGCCAATCGGCGGAGGCGGCAGCACGTTCGAGCGCGGTTCTCGATACATATCAGAGCTACGCCAACATCGATTTTTCCTCGATCCAGCGAAGGCCCAAGGCGCGGCTCGGTCTGCCCTCCATCGGCGATCCCGGTGTCCTAGCCGATACGCTCGCGCCGCTGCTGTCGATCAGCATCGAACAGAAGCAGCAACTTCTGGAAACCAGCGATGTCGTCGCCCGACTGGAAAAGATCCTCGACCTGATGAAGGCCGGCCGGCCTGAGAATAGGCCAGAGCCAACCGCCTAACGGGTGCTAATTCGTCGGCTTGCGCGCGGGATAGCCGTCGGGATGCGGCGGGACGGCTTTCAGGTAGGCTGCGATCGCCGCGCGGTCCTCGGGCGTCAGTTCGGCCATGTTTCTCTGCACATCGACCATGGCGCCGCCCACGGAATCGAAATCCGGCGTGAAGCCGGTTTCGAGATAGTAGGCGATATCGGTCTCTGACCAGTCACCGAGCCCGCCTTCGCCCGAAGTGATGTTCGGCACGATGCCGCTGCCTTCGGCGGCCGCAGCACCCGCAAGCCACTGGCTTTTCTTGCTGCCACCGATAAAATCCCGCGGCGTATGACATTCGCCGCAATGGCCAGCCCCTTCGACCAGATAACGACCTGCCAGCACCGGCTGCGGCGTCCCGTCCGGAAAGGAAACTACCGGCTGATCGCCCAAGTAGAGACGTTTCCACAGCCCGATGCCGCGACGGATGTTGAACGGGAATCCCAGCGAATTGGCGGGCGCCTTGTCGGCGACAGCCGGAAGCGTCTTCATGAAAGCATGAAGATCGGCAATATCGGCCGGCTTCATGCGCGCGTAGGAAGCATAGGGAAACGCAGGATAAAAATGCTCGCCGGTTGGCGACACGCCCTTCAGCATGGCGTTGGCGAGGTCTTCAACCGACCAGGCGCCGATACCGTCCCTGGCATCCTGCGAAATGTTCGGCGGCACGAAAGTGCCGAACGGTGTCTTGAGTTCGAGACCGCCGGCCAGTTGAAGGCGGGCATCGCCTTGCGAGCCTGGCTTCGCATGACAGGACGTGCAGCCGCCGGCATAAAAAATGCGCTTGCCCCTGGCGGCATCGCCGGAGCCGAGCTGCGCCAGGGTCTCAGCGTCGAGCCTGACCGGCGCCGACAGGAACCAGCCCACAATCGCGCCGGCGGCGCCCAGAAGAAGGGCGGCGCCGACGAGTTTTTTCAGCAGGCGCATCGCCCGCTATCAGCCCTTCTTTATCCTGTATGTCTGGTGGCAGGTGCCGCAATCGCCGCCGATAGTGTTGAATTGTGTCTTCAAGGCATCGACGTCCGCGGGGGCAGCAGCGGCAGCAGCCTTGACGTCGGCGAGATACTTCTGTTCAGCCGCCTTGAAGCCGGCCATGTCTTCCCAGATCTTGGGAGCAGCTGTGGTGTCGCCGGTGTCGCTACCCGCCGGGAAAAGAGTGTCGACGTTGGCATGGAATTTTTCGGCATTGGCCTGCAGCGCCTGCAACGCCGTCAGCACGGCAGCGGCGTCGTAAGGGTCCTCGCCCTTAACCACTTTCGACAATTGGCCGGCGATCTTTCCACGTTCCTTCATCAGGGCCTGCCGCTCCTGGATCGGATCGGCAGACGCCGCCGAACCGGCGAAGGCGAGCATCGAGATGGCGAGGATAAGCTTTCTCATTCATTGGCTCCATGGTGAAGATGTTTAGGACCGGATCCGGCCCTAGCGATAACGGCAAAGGTGGCTTAAAAATTCCGGAAATTCGCCTCACGGTTATGTGAATTTTTGCGATAGTCGTTCTTGCGTGGAAATGAGCAGCCGATCTCAAGCCAAAAGAAAAGCCCCGTTTCCGGGGCTTTTTGCAACTCAACGGGCTTACGCCTTTTCATACATTTCGAGAACGTAGTCCCAGTTGATGAGACTGTCGACGAAAGCTTCAAGGTATTTCGGCCGGGCGTTGCGATAGTCGATGTAATAAGAGTGCTCCCAGACGTCGACGCCCAGGATCGGCGTCGCGCCATGGACCAGCGGGTTCTCACCGTTCGGCGTCTTCGAAATAGCCAGCTTGCCGTCCTTGACCGAAACCCAGGCCCAACCCGAACCGAACTGGGTGGTGCCGGCGGCGATGAAGTCCGCCTTGAATTTGTCGTAGCCGCCAAGGTCGCTGTCGAACGCCTTTTGCAGCGCGCCCGGCAATTTGTTGCCGCCGCCGCCCTTCTTCATCCACTTCCAGAAATGGATGTGGTTGTAGTGCTGGGCGGCATTGTTGAAGAGCCCGGCATTCTTGCCGAAGGACTGTTTTACAGCGTCTTCGACCGACAAATCGCCCAGCCCGGCTTCGGCAGCCAGCTTGTTGCCGTTGTCGACATAGGCCTTGTGGTGCTTGTCGTGATGATACTCCAGCGTCTCCTTCGACATGTAAGGCTGCAAGGCCTCGTAGTCATAGGGCAAGGCGGGCAATTCAAAAGCCATCGGTCGTACTCCTCGTGGAAAAATCCGGTGTCGATACCGGACTAACATAGGTCTGGATTGATGTGGAACAACTCCGGAATGAAGCGCCGATTCCCTTTTTATCGGGTCAACCGGCTGAAGTCGAATGTGCCCAATCCCAATAGAGTTCGCGCGCCTTCTTGGCTACGGGCCCGGGCTGGAGATTACGATCCTCGATGCGGGTGACCGGCACGACTTTCGAATGATTTCCGGTCGAGAATATCTCGTCCGCCTCGAGGAATTCGCGCACCGACAGCGCTTTTTCGGTGGTCTTGAACCCATACTCGTCAAGCAGCGTCATCGTTCGCGAGCGGGTGATGCCGGACAGAAACGTGCCGTTCGGCGCCGGGGTCAGGACATGGCCGTCCTTGACCAGGAAAATGTTCGAGGTTCCGGTCTCGGCGACATTGCCCAGCATGTCCAGCACCAGCGCGTTGTCGAAGCCGCGCATCTTGGCTTCTAGGATGGCACGGCCGTTGTTGGGATAGAGGCAGCCGGCCTTGGCGTTGGTCGGCATGGTCTCGACGGTCGGGCGCCGAAACGGCGAGACGGTAACCGAAAAGCCCGCCGGCGAGATCATCGGCGATTCGTAGAGGCAAAGGCAGAAACGGGTCGAGGCCGGATCGGCCGGCACACCCATATAGCCACCATGCTCGGCCCAATACATCGGCCTTATGTAGACTGCCGTCTTGCCGTCAAACTTCTTCAGCCCGTCCCAGGTCAGCCCGACGATCTTTTCGGCGCTCATGGATGGCTTGAGACCAAGTGCGATCGCCGAGGCGTTCACCCTCGCGGCATGGCGATCGAGGTCGGGGGCGACACCCTCGAACCAGCGGGCGCCGTCGAAGACGCTGGTGCCGAGCCACATGGCGTGACTGCGCGGCCCCAGAATGGCGACATTGCCTTCGTACCAGTCGCCGTCCACGAAGGTCCATGTCGCGGATTGCGCCGCAGTCGCCAGTGTCATCGCTTGGTTCCGCTTCAGAACTGTCCTGTGTCGCCATTGGAAGATGCTTTGGCATCTGCCGTCAACCGGCATGGCCGAGTTTTATTGAGGCCAGCGGCATGCGGATTGCAATCTGTGCTTGCGCCTGGCCTTGCCTCGCCGCAAAACTGTCGTCATGCATTTTGCGGCTTACGTTTTCGACGCCTACGGCACGCTGTTCGACGTGCATGCCGCCGTACGCCGCCATGCCGACCAGATCGGACCGGACGGCCAACTCCTGTCGGAGATTTGGCGCGCCAAACAGCTGGAATATTCCTGGGTAAGGACGCTGATGGGCGCCTATGTCGATTTCTGGCAACTCACGGAACAGGCGCTCGATTTTGCCTTGCGCAAGGTTCCTTCCGCAGACAAGGGACTCAGGGCCAAGCTGCTCGACTCCTATCGGCGGCTGGACTGCTATCCGGAGGTGCCGACCGTGCTCAAAGCGCTCAAGGCATCGGGCGCGAAACTGGCGATCCTCTCCAACGGCTCGCCTGAGATGCTGGAAGCGGCGGTCAAATCCGCCGCGCTCGACCAATTCTTGGACGACATCTATTCCGTCGATATGGTCAGGCGCTTCAAGACCGACCCGTCGGTCTACGACATGGTCGCGACAGGCTGGCGCCTTTATCCGGATGCGGTGTCGTTTCAATCATCCAACCGCTGGGACGTCGCCGGCGCCACCAAGTTCGGCTTCAGGACAGTCTGGATCAACCGCTCCAACCAGCCCGAGGAATACCGGGACTTTCCGCCGGCCCTGATCCTGCCCTCGCTCGAAGGCCTGTTGGCCGGAGCCTAGCGCATGACCCCAAAAATCGGAATGGAACGCTTGGCGCTATAGGCCTGTTGCCCCGGCGCAACAGCGACGGAGCCGTCACAGCTTTGCCTTTCTTTGTCCACCCTCAGGCCAGAATCGGAACCGCCTATCGCGCCGGGCATTGGTAGGGCTGGCGCCGTACCAATTGGCGTATTCATGTTTTGTTTCGATTTGAGACCTAAAAAAGGCAGCCATGTTCACAACCGAAATCGAATCCTATCGCCTGAGCCGTCGTGGCTTTCTAAACGCCGCTGCGCTCGGTGCCGCCTCGATTGCGGTTTCCGCCTGCACCACGACAGGAGGGCGGCCGGTCGAACCTCCACCGCCAGCCAGTGTCGAGCCGCCGCTCATGGACTATGCAACAATGTACGCTCCGATCAGCGACAGTGGGTTCGAGGTCCCAGGCGTACCGTTCGAGAAAATCGACGAGCAATTTCTGCGTCAGATCGTTCCCGATCCAACCGGCCAACAGCCAGGCACCATCGTCGTCGATACGGCCGGCCACCACCTCTACCTCGTGCGTCCGGGCGGACAAGCCATCCGTTATGGTGTCGGGCTGGGACGCGCCGGTTTTGAATGGTCTGGTGACGCCGTCGTCCAGTGGAAGCAGAAATGGCCAAAATGGACCCCGCCGGCCGAAATGATCGCCCGCCAGCCTGAGCTCGCGAAATACAGTGTCGACAATGGCGGCATGCCCGGCGGGCTGACGAATCCGCTCGGCGCTCGGGCGCTGTATCTCTTCCAGGGCAACCAGGACACACTTTACCGCCTGCACGGCTCGCCGGAGTGGTACTCCATAGGCAAATCGGTATCATCTGGCTGCGTTCGCTTGATAAATCAGGACATTATCGACCTGTATGACCGTGTGCCCGGCAAGGCGCCGGTGATCGTTACTTCCGGTGTCGGTCAGGAGCTTGTTGCCACGGCAGACCGCAAGGCCATTCCGATCGATGCGGGCGTCCCGGAAGGATCGATCCTCCTTGGCCCGGTAAGGGCGATCACCGACTCGGTTTTCTGAGCTGGTCGAAAGCGCTGGAGGAGCGGATATCGCTGCTCTCACTGTCGATCCGGGCACGCCAAAGCACTCATGCACCTCGCCGAGTTCGCCGTCACTTGGCGGAATCTCGAAACACGCCGGCGTCCACGTCGCGCATGAAGCGGCTCACAAGAGCCGCGCATTCTCTGTGATGGGTTTCCAAAAGCTGGTGTCCGCTTTCGAAGACGTGGATCTCCAGCGCATCAAGGATGCGGTTGTAGGCCATGATCTCGTTGATATCAAAGAAGGGGTCGTGCCTGCCCCAAAGCAGAAGGCATGGCGGCTGATGCTCGCGGTGGTAGGCCCGGATTGTCGGGAAACGCGCAATGTGCGACCCGTAGTCTGAGAAGATCTTGAACTGGATATCGGTGATTCCGGGCCGCGACAGACGCTCCCAGTCGAGGTGCCAGCCCTCGGGAGAATAGAGAGACGCCAGGCGCTGCGGCTGCTCTCCGATATACTGGTATCGGGTCGTCTCGAAATTCATCCAGTCGGGGAGCTTGGTCCTGTTCTCCTCGGTCGGGTCGGCAAAGAACGCCTTCGGGGCTTCCCATCCCTGCCCCAGCCCCTCCTCATGTGCATTACCGTTCTGGACGACAAGGCCAAGGATGCGGTCCGGTCGGCGCGTCGCGAGATGGTAGCCCACGGGCGTGCCGAAATCGTGGATAAACAGGAAGAACCTCTCGAGGTCCAGCACAGCGAGGAACGCGTCGATCGTGTCGGCAATGTTCTCAAACGTGTAGTCGTAAGCATCGGCGGATGGCGCGGAGGAGTAGCCGAAACCAGGCAGATCCGGCGCAACGACATAGGCGGTTTCCGCCAATGGCTCGATGATGTTGCGATACATGTAAGACGAGGTCGGGTAGCCGTGCAGCAATAGGATCGCCGGCCTCTCCGGATCGCCGGCATGCCGGTAGAAGATATCAAGACCTTTGACATTGATGGTCTCGTGGCGGGTCTTGTGGTGATAGTTTTGCATCTCTCATTTCCTCCTTCTCGTGCCGGACGAAACATCGCCCTGGCCTCGAAACCGGATTTCCGTATTATAGCGGTTACAGCTGTTGTAACCGGATAACAGGTCAGACGAGGTAAGGTTCCGTGGCGAACGCACATACGCGATGGGCGCAGGAGCACTTCATTGGCGGGCATCCCGCCCTTGATCTCGCGAACGCTGTGTTCAACCGGCGGATGCCCGAGCAGGATAACGAACTGCTCAAATCCGCGCACGACATTGGAAACTGGTTCAAGGCATCGGGGCTTGCCGATGCCCGCCAGGCAGAAGCGGTCGCCAGCATAACGGGCGAACCATTCGTGGAAGGGGTCCACGCGGTTCGGGAGGCGTCGGCCCGGATCTTCGGGGCGATCGCCGCAAGCCGGCCCCCCGCGATGGAGGCGCTGAGCTTCCTGTTCTCCGGTGCGGCGAGCGGGCTTGCCGCCGGGTCGATCTTATCGAACGGTACGCGACCGGAACTTACTTTGGTCGAGTGGCGGCACCCGGCTGCCGTCACGGCCTTCCTGGCCGTGCTGTCGGTGGAAGCCTTCTTCACCCTGTCGCGCGAAAGGCTGCGCTCCTGTCCGCGCTGCGGCTGGTTTTTCCTGGACACGTCGCGAGGCGGGAAACGCCGCTGGTGCAGCATGCGGACCTGCGGAAACCGTGAAAAGGTGTCGCGCCACAGGGAGCATGCCTAGACCAACGGCTTCATAGCGATGTCGCGATGGGACAAGGTCACCACCGCCGGCCGCTACATCCATCTTGGCGCAACTACGTCTGTTTGCGTGGACGCGCTGTGGCTGCTCAGCATGACAGGCCAAAATCTTGGTCGTCGATGGCAGGGAAGACGGTTGTCCAGTCATCCTCCGGCAAGACGCGGCAGTAAGAAAATTTCAGCGCCTTTTGGCAATTCCTTCGACCAGGTGTCGCGATAGATCGTACCGTCGATGGCGACGGCGATGCCGCGGTCGATCAAGGGCTCGAGGCCGGGATACTGTTCAGCCAGCTTCCTGAACAGCTCCCTTATGTCCTTTGCTTCGATCTCGACCTTGTTCTTGCCTCCGGCGGCCGCGCCAAGCGATCCCCAGAGCGTCACTTCAACCATCAGCCTGCCCGTTCGGCCTCGATCGCCGCCAGGATGCGCGGCGGTGACATCGGGATATGCGTCATCCGCACGCCCGCGGCGTTCGACACCGCATTGGCGATCGCCGCCAGCGGCGGCACGATCGATGTCTCGCCAACACCGCGCACCCCGTAAGGATGGTTGGGATTGGGGATCTCGAGGATCTGCGTGTCGATCATCGGCAGGTCCGAGCAGACCGGGATGCGATAGTCGAGGAAGCCGGCATTCTGAAGCCGCCCGTCCTTGCCGTAGATATACTCCTCGTTGAGCGCCCAGCCGATGCCTTGCGCAGCACCCCCCTGGTACTGTCCCTCCACATAGGTCGGGTGCACCGCCTTGCCAGCATCCTGGACGACGGTGTAGCGCAGCACCTTCGTGGCGCCGGTCTCGGGATCGACCTCGATATCGCAGATGTGGGTGGCGAAGGAGACGCCCGCGCCATCGGCGACGAGTTCGCTGTGGCCGGCAATCGGCCCTCCAGTTTTGCCCGACTCGGCCGCGATCTCCCTCAGCGACAGTTTTCCGAGATTGCCGTGTTTCTCGCCCTTGGCGACCGCATGACCCTGTTCCCAGGCCACGTCATCGACGGAAATGTCCCACATCTGCGCGGCGCGTTCCCGCAGGACCTTGATCGCGTTGCGGGCGGCCGAGATCGTCGCCATGGAGGACGAGAAGGTACCTCGGCTTCCGTCCGTCATATCGTTGTAACCGAGGCTGGAAGTGTCGGCGACCACCGCCTTGACCTGCTCATAGGCGATGCCGAGTTCTTCCGCGGCCACCAGCGACAGTGAGGCGCGTGAGCCGCCGACGTCGACGGTTCCGACGGCAAGCGAGACGGAGCCGTCCATGCCGATGTTGAGGTCCGTACAGGTCTGGCCGCCGAAGTTGAACCAGAAGCCGCAAGCCATGCCACGGCCTTGGTTCTTGCCAAGCGGAGCCTTCATGTGCGGATGGTTCTTCGCCGCTTCGAGCGTGGGGCCGATGCCGATCGGGCCATATACCGGGCCGTAGGACGATCTGGTGCCTTCCTGCGCGGCATTCCTGATCCGGAATTCGACCGGGTCCATGCCGATCTGCTTGGCCAGTTCGTCGATTGCGCTCTCTACCGCGAAAGCGGCCATCGGCGCTGACGGCGCGCGATAGGCGGCGGTCTTCGGTCGGTTGACCAGAACTTCGTAGCCGACCGTCTTGACGTTCTCGAGCCTGTAGCAGGCAAAGGCGGTCATGGCGCCGATCTCGGCCCACATGCCGGCATAGGGGCCGCAGGAATAGCGCAAGGTCGCCTCGGCAGCGGTGATTGTGCCATCCTTGCGGGCGCCAATCTTGATGTCGATCGAGGTGGCGCTTGTCGGCCCAGAGGCGCGGAACACCTCGTCGCGCGTCATGACCAGCTTGACCGGCCGGCCGGCCTTGCGCGACAGCGCCAGCGCGACCGGCTCGGCCCAGACATGAGTCTTGCCGCCGAAACCGCCACCGATCTCCGACGAGGTGACGCGCAGCTTGGAAGCTTCCATGCCGAGCAGCTGCGCGCAGTGCTGGCGGTAGACGAAATGGCCCTGCGTGCAGACCCAGAGATCGGCGGTGCCGTCGGAGCTGACGCTCGCGACGCAGGCATGCGGTTCGATATAGCCCTGGTGCGTTTGCTCGGTCTTGAAGGAGCGCTCGACGATGAAATCGGCCTGACCGAACCCTTCATGGATGTCGCCATGGCCAAACTGAGTGCGTTTGGTGACGTTGGAGGGCTTGACGGGCTTTTCCTCAAGGCCTTCGGTGAAGATGGCTTCGTTGAGCAAGGGCGCGGAGTGCCTCATCGCCTCGTCGACATCAATCACATGCGGCAACACCTCATAGTCGACCTCGATCAGCTTCAGCGCTTGCCTGGCTGTGCGGGCGTCGACCGCCGCGACCGCGGCCACCGCATGGCCGTCATAAAGCGCCTTCTTGCGCGCCATGCAGTTGTCGAGGATGTCGTACATGGCGGCATCGCCATCGGTGAGGTCGGGCAAGTCGGCCGCCGTGATCACCGCCTTGACGCCGGCTAGCCTTTCCGCCTTCGACGTGTCGATCCTCCTGATCGTGGCATGCGCGTGGGGGCTTCTGAGAACACGCCCGACCAGTTGCCCGGCCATATTGAAGTCGGCGCCGTAGCGGGCGCGGCCCGTCACCTTGTCGACGCCGTCGGGACGGACGGGGCGCGTGCCGACGGAAGAGAAATTGCGTCCCGAATAACGCGGATCGAAATTCATCTCAGGCTTCCTTCATCACACTGGCGGCGTCCTGGACGGCGCGCACGATCTTGTCATAGCCGGTGCAGCGGCAGAGATTCCCGGCGAGGCCGAAGCGGATTTCCTCCTCGGTCGGATCGGGGTTCTTGGCCAAAAGGTCCTTGGCGGCGATCAGGAAACCCGGCGTGCAGATGCCGCATTGCAGTGCTGCGTGCTCCAGGAACTTTTGCTGCAGCGTATGCAGCCTATCGCCATGCGCCATGCCCTCGACGGTATCGACGCGCCGGCCTTCAGCCTCCGCGCCGAGCACCAGGCACGAGCACACCAGCCGATCGTCGAGGATGATGCTGCAGGCGCCGCAATCGCCGGTACCGCAGCCTTCCTTGGCGCCCGTCAATCCCAGACGATCGCGCAACACATCGAGCAAAGTCTCGTCCGGCTGGCAAAGGTACTCGACATTGTCGCCGTTAATCGTCGTTGAAACTGCAACCCCAGCCATCATTTGCCCCCTGCACGTGCATAGGCGGTCGTGGCCGCCCGCTTGGCCAACACGCCCGCAACTTTTCTTCTGAATTCGACGGTGCCACGCTTGTCGTCAATGGGACGACACGCCCCCGAGCAGACTTTGGCGAGCCGCTCTAGCGTCGTTTCGTCCAGCTTGGAGCCGATGAGAACCTCAGCCGCCTCTTCGACCAGAAGCACCGTCGCCGCCACAGCGCCCAGCGCCAAGCGGGCCGCTTTGACGACGCCGTGCTCGTCGAGCGTCAGGTTCACGCCGGCGCTGACCACCGCGATGTCCATCTCCGTACGTGGAATGAAACGCAGATAGGCGTCGCCGGAGCGCGGCGCGCGCCCATCCAGAAGGATCGCCTCGATGATCTCTCCCTTGGCCAACGACGTCTTGCCCGGCGCGGTCGGCACGGCTTCCACTGGGATTGTGCGCTTGCCGCCCGGCCCGACAACCAACGCCTTTGCGCCGGCGGCCACCAGCGCCGGCACGCTGTCGGCGGCCGGCGAGGCGTTGCAGAGATTGCCGACGATGGTGCATCGCCCCTGTACCTGCTTCGAGCCGATCAGGTTCGCGGCTTCGACGACACCGGGCCACGCCATCTTCAAAGCCTTGCTCTCGCCCAGCACGGCGCAGGGGACTGCCGCGCCTATGCTGAAGCCATCAGCCGTTTCCCGGATTTCGCTCAAGCCTTCGATCGCCTTGATGTCGACGATCAGCTCGGGTTCGATAAAACCGCCTTTCATCCTCACCAGCAGGTCGCTGCCTCCGGCGAGAATGGCGGCTGTGCCGGACGAGCCGGTCAACTGGCCAACGGCGTCTTCGATTGAAAGCGGACGTATGTAACGCATCGTCTCCCCTTGGTTATCGCAATCTCGTCAACCGTTATAAGGAGTCTCCCCATAATGGCTACCCGGTTCTGCATTTATGGCAATTCAGCTAGGGTTTCTCAGCGGCCTCTGGAGAGGCTGCCGAGAATGCCGCGAACGATTGCTCGTCCCACGGACGAGCCGACCGAACGAACCACCGATTTGATCGCCGCCTCCGCCACCGTCTGGCGATTGGACGCGCGCCGCGCCGGTGGCCGCCCGCCGCCGGTGGTCTGCGGGGGTGGATCATCATTGCCGAAGCCCGGAATAGTCCAGCGCGAGCGGCCGCTCTCCTGCTGCTGCGCCTCTGCATCGAGAGCATCCTTGGCTTTTTTCTGCAGCATCTCGAAAGCCGATTCGCGATCGATGGTCTCGTCGTATTGCCCCGCAACCGGGCTCTCGGTGATCAGCTTGCGGCGTTCGTCAGGCGTGATCGGACCAAGGCGGGACGACGGCGGGCGAATCAATGTCCGCTGGACCATGGACGGAGCACCTTTGGCTTCCAGCGTCGAGACCAGCGCCTCGCCAGTGCCGAGCTGCGTGATCACGGTCGCGGAGCTAAAGTCGGGATTGGGCCTGAACGTGTCGGCGGCCGTCTTCACCGCCTTCTGCTCTCGCGGCGTGTAGGCGCGAAGCGCGTGCTGCACCCGGTTGCCGAGCTGGGCCAGCACCGTTTCAGGGATATCCAGCGGATTTTGGGTGACGAAATAAACGCCGACGCCCTTCGAGCGAATCAGGCGGACCACCTGTTCGACCCGGTCGATCAGCACCTTCGGCGCGTCCTCGAACAAAAGGTGCGCCTCATCGAAGAAGAAGACCAGCTTTGGCTTGTCGGGGTCGCCGACTTCGGGAAGCTCCTCGAACAGTTCCGACATCAGCCACAAGAGGAATGTCGCGTAGAGGCGGGGATTCATCATCAGCTTGTCGGCGGCAAGCACGCTGATGGCGCCACGGCCGTCGCGGGTGGTGCGCATGATATCGGCGATCCGCAATGCCGGCTCGCCGAAGAAGTTCGTCGCCCCCTGCTGCTCCAGGACCAGCAAAGTGCGCTGGATCGCGCCGACCGAAGGTTTGGTGACGTTGCCGTAGCGAGCCCCGATCTCCTGGGCGCGATCGGCAATGTTGGCAAGAAGCGCCTGCAGATCCTTCAAATCCAGCAGCAGCAGGCCTTCTTCGTCGGCAATACGAAAGGCGATGTTCATGATGCCCTCCTGCGCCTCGGAAAGGTTCATCAGGCGCGACAGAAGCAGCGGCCCCATTTCCGAGACGGTGGCGCGGATCGGATGGCCCTGCTCGCCGAACAAATCCCAGAAGATGACCGGGAACTCCTGGAATTCATACGGATCGAGCTTGATCTGCTTGGCTCGCTTGACCAGAAAATCCTGCGCCGTCCCCATCATGGCGATGCCTGACAGGTCGCCCTTGATGTCGGCACAGAAGACCGGCACGCCAGCATTGGAGAAACTTTCCGCCAATATCTGCAAGGTCACGGTCTTGCCTGTGCCGGTCGCGCCGGTGATCATGCCGTGACGATTGCCATATTGCAGCAAAAGGCGTTCGGGGCGCTGGTAGCTGTCGTCCGGCTTGCGGCTGGCTCCTATGAAAATGCTGGTGTCGTCGGCCATCTGTCCGGTCTCCGCAAACCTGAAGTGTTGAACGCCCTGACGTATTGAAACTGGTGGGGCTCGCCGCAGGTATAATGACGCCATTGCGCAGCGACAATGGCCATAGTCGAAATTGGGTTTTTGGAGCTTGCGGATTTTCCGCATGTTTGGCAATCGGTTGACGGTTCATCGTCGCAGGCGTGTTGCATTGTGATATGGGACGGGGAACCATAGACTGACGTTCCAGGCCTGTGGGCCGACAAGCGCATGACCCCGAAAATCGGAATCGATTTTCGCCGGGGATCGTGCGCAGGATCAGAAGTGCTCCAGCGTTCTTTGCTCGTCCAAAGGGCGCGCGGCGCTGTAGACGAGGAGAGCGGATGGGCGCCGGTGCCTTGAACCACGATGCCGAGCTTCCGAACCCTGACCGGCTGCGGTGGCTGGCCCTTGCGGAGAAAGCCTTAGCCGGCGGATCCTTCGAGGAAAAGCTCGTGTCCCACACGGACGATGCGATTCGCATCGAACCGCTCTACGAGCGTTCGGCCGCCGCAGAGCCTCTCGCGCGGGCAAATCCCAGGTTGCCGTGGTTCGTCAGCCAGCGTATCGACGACCCGGATATCGGCCGTGCCAAGGCGCAGGCCCTGGAAGACGTCGCACAGGGCGCCACCGGATTGTCGCTCGTCTTCGAAGGCGCGCCGAACGCGTTCGGCTATGGCCTGCCGAGGACTGCCGAGGCGCTCGAGACAGTGCTGGACGGGGTGCCGCTCAACCGCATCCAGATCCGCATCGACGCCCATCCCTGGAGCCGCGCCGTGGCCGACTGGCTGGTTGCATTTTTGAGCAAGCGCCGGTCAGACCCGGCAAAGCTAAACCTTTCCTTCGGCATCGATCCGGCGGCCATATTTGCCGGAACCGGCCGGTTGCGCATGTCGATCGAGGCGCTGCAGGCGTCGATGCCGCAATCCCTGGCGCATTTTTTTTCGATGGGCGTGCCCGGGGTTCTGCTGGAGGCGGACGGGCGCGTCTTCCACAATGCCGGCGCCACCGAAGCGCAGGAGCTGGGCACCATGATGGCTTCGGCGGTCTCCTATCTCCGGATGTTCGAAGAGGCGCGCCAGCCGCTTGTCTATGCGGCGCCCCATATCGGCTTTGCACTGAGCGTCGACCAGGACCAGTTCGTGTCGATGGCCAAGGTAAGGGCCCTGCGCAGGCTGTGGGCGCGTGTTCAGGAGGCATGCTCGATCTCCGCCTCGACCGCCAGCATCCATGCCGAGACGTCCTTCCGCATGATGACTTCGGCGGACCCGGAGACAAATATCCTGCGCACGGCAATCGCCGGCTTTGCCGCGGCGGCCGGCGGGGCCGATTCGATCTCCATCCTGCCGCATACGATCACGCATGGCTTGCCGGCGGGCTTTGCCCGCCGTGTCGCCCGCAACGCGCAACTGATCATGGCCAACGAAAGTCATATCGATCACGTCGCTGAGCCTGCTTGCGGTTCGGGCGCCGTCGAAGCGCTGACATTGAGCCTCTGCGAAGCGGCTTGGGAAGAATTCCAGCGGATCGAGGCGGAAGGTGGCGTGCTGTCCAGTCTGCAGCATGGACACATCCAGAAACGGGTTCAGGCGGCCTCCGCGCGCCGCAATGCCGCCTATCAGGCGGGCGAGCGGGCCATCATCGGCACGACGCTTCATCCGTTGAAGACCGAACGTCCGGTCGAAACGCTGGCAGCGGAACGGCGGCCCGCCTTCACCGAAGGCGTGGCGGTGTGCGAGCCGCTGTTTCCGATCCGCATCGATCAATCGATCGGAGCAGCATCATGATCCCGGATTTCAGCCAGATCGGCTGGTCGGCGCCGCGCCGGGCGCCGATCGAGATCAGGGGCCAGCGGATGACGCCGGAAGGACTGGCCGTCAAGCATTTGTACAACCAGGGCGACCTCAAGGGGCTGCCGCATCTCGACACTTATCCGGGCCTGCCGCCATTCGTGCGCGGCCCCTACCCGACCATGTATGTCCAGCAGCCCTGGACGATCCGGCAATATGCCGGCTTTTCGACGGCGGAGGAGTCGAACGCCTTTTACCGGCGCAACCTTGCAGCCGGCCAGAAGGGGCTGTCGGTCGCTTTCGACCTCGCCACGCATCGCGGCTACGACAGCGATCATCCGCGCGTTGCCGGCGATGTCGGCATGGCCGGCGTTGCCATCGATTCCATCCTCGACATGCGCCAGCTCTTCGACGGCATCCCGCTCGACGAGATGACGGTGTCGATGACCATGAACGGCGCGGTGCTGCCAATCATGGCGCTCTACATCGTGGCGGCGGAAGAACAGGGCGTTGCGCAGAAGGATCTTGCCGGAACCATTCAGAACGACATTCTGAAGGAGTTCATGGTGCGCAACACCTACATCTACCCGCCACAACCTTCGATGCGGATCGTATCAGACATCTTCTCCTACACCTCGCAGCACATGCCGAAGTTCAATTCGATTTCGATCTCCGGCTATCACATGCAGGAGGCAGGGGCGACCGCCGACCTCGAGCTTGCCTATACGATCGCCGACGGCATCGAATATGCCCGCGCCGGCGTCGCAGCAGGTCTCGATATCGACCGTTTCGCGCCACGCCTTTCGTTCTTCTGGGCAATCGGCATGAATTTCTTCATGGAGGTCGCCAAGCTGAGGGCAGCCCGCCTTTTGTGGTCGAGCCTGATGCTTAAGAATTTTGCGCCGAAGGACGAGCGCTCGCTGTCGCTGCGCACCCATTGCCAGACTTCGGGCTGGTCGCTAACGGCACAGGATCCCTACAACAACATCATCCGCACCATGATCGAGGCGATGGCGGCGACGCAGGGTCATACGCAATCGCTGCACACCAACGCCTTCGATGAGGCGATGGCGCTGCCGACGGACCATTCGGCGCGCATTGCCCGCAACACGCAGCTCATCCTGCAAAAGGAATCGGGCACCACCCGCATTATCGACCCGTGGGGAGGCTCTGCCTATGTCGAACGGCTGACGCATGACCTGGCGGCGCGCGCGCTTACCCATATCGAAGAGATCGAGAGCCTGGGCGGCATGGCCTCCGCAACCGAAAAAGGCATACCCAAGCTGCGCATTGAAGAGGCCGCCGCGCGCACGCAGGCACGGATCGATTCCGGCGAACAGATACTGGTCGGCGTCAATGCCCATCGCCCCGGGACGGACATCGAAGTCGACGTGCTGAAGATCGACAATGCCGAAGTCAGGGCCCGGCAATTGTCGAAGCTGCAAAGATTGAAAGGCACACGCGACGTCGGCGCGGTCGAGAGCGCACTGGATGCGCTGAGCCGTGCTGCGGAGAGCGGCGAAAACCTGCTGGAATTCGCCATCCGCGCCGCACGCGCCAACGCCACGGTCGGCGAGATTTCGCTGGCGCTGGAAAAGGTCTTCGGCCGCCATGTCGCCTCGGTCCAGACGATCTCCGGCATCTATCGCAAGGCACTCGGCGACAGTCCGGTGGTCGACCGGCTGCAGGACAAGATCGTGGCGTTCGAGGAGAAGTCCGGCGGCAAGCCGCGCATTCTCGTCGCCAAAATGGGACAGGACGGCCACGACCGCGGCCAAAAGGTCATCGCCACCGCCTTTGCCGATCTCGGCTTCGACGTCACTGTCGGGGCGATGTTCCAGACGCCGGAAGAGATCGCCAGGCTCGCGGTCGAGCACGACGTGCATATCGTCGGCGCTTCCTCACTCGCAGCGGGGCACCTGACGCTTATTCCCGAACTCAAGGATGCGTTGAAGAAGCTTGGCCGCGATGACATGCTGATCGTCGCCGGCGGCGTCATCCCGCCGCAGGATTACGATGCGGTGCGGCAGGCGGGTGCCGCGGAAATCTTCCCGCCGGGCACCGTCATCCCGGAAGCGGCGGAGCGGCTGATGGATCGGCTGCTCTAAGTGGGCTGACCCTGTTATAATATCCGTTGTAACGGAGAGCGGATCGCGTTATAATTTGCGTTGCAACAAGGGTGCAGCGCCGTGAACACGACTATCCGCAAGATCGGCAATTCCGAAGGCGTGATCCTGCCGAGGGAGCTTCTCGATCGTTTAAACCTGAAGGCTGGCGACCAGCTTCAAATCGTTGAAACAGGTGACGGCCTTGCGCTGAAGCCGGTGGACGATAGCTTCGAGCGGCAAATGAAAGCTGCCCGCGAGGTGATGGACAAGTACAAGATAGCGCTTCAGAAGCTCGCCGAATGAGCTGGCAATTCCTGAGCCGGCGCGCCGTGGAAGCGATGCACGCGGAGCAGCTGCGTCGGCATGGCGGCGCGCAGGGTCTGAGAGACGAGAATGCTCTCGAATCGGCGCTCGCCCGCGCCGAGAACAAAGCCAACTACGGTGATCCATCGATCGAGGATTTGGCTGCGGCCTATGTCTTCGGCATCGCCAGAAATCATGCCTTTGTCGACGGCAACAAGCGCACGGCCATCGTCGCCGCCGGCGCATTCCTGATTGTCAACGGCTATACGCTGACGGCCGACAACGGCACGATTTATGAATTCGTCATGATGGTCGCCGCCGGCGAGATCGACGAGGCCGGTGCGGCGGCTTTTTTCCGCGATCATGTCGTCAAGGTCGAGGACTAACTGGCAGTCAGCTTGACGATTTCCCATTCCTTGCCGTTCACTACGGCGATTTCACCGACCTTCTTGCCGAACAAGGCCATCGCCATGGGTGATACATGGGAAATTGTGCCCTTGGCCGGATCGGCCTCATCCTCGCCGACTATCTTCCAATGTACCTTCCGGCCGTCATCGCCTTCCAGCGTGACACCCATGCCAAAGCGAACCAGGTCGCTGCCCGGTTCCGGTAGGGAAAGCTCGGCGCTTTCACGACGCGCCGTCCAGTAGCGCAGGTCGCGCGAGATCAACGCGATGCGCTCGCGATCCGCCCTCTTCTCCGCCCTGCCCAAATCATCGCGCAGGGCAGCCAGTTCGGCGTCGATCATCGCCAGGCCGCGTTCCGTCACCAGATTGCGGTGATGGCTGATCGGCCGCTCGCCGATGCCGGCGATGGCGTTTTCGCTGTCCTCTTCGCGGGTGAAGGCTCTGCTCATCAATCAAACTTATGCCTCGCGCGGCGACTGCACAAGTCATTGCCGGCAAACGGACCGGACCGATCGGCCTGGCACTATTCCTGCGGCCCGACGACCGAACGCTGGGAATCTGTGCCGATGTTGAACAGACGAAGATTGCTTACGCAGACCGCCGGCTTTGCGGTCATGGGCCTCTCGCTCGGCAAGGCAGCGGCGGCCGGCCTGCCCGGCATCGACAATGCCTCGACGCGCGGTTCGATCAACGCTGCCGATCTCGGCGTGCGGCCCGGCGCGCTAGACGATCAGAGCAACGCCTTCGCCAGGCTGCTACGCGACGCAAACGACCGCGACATGCCGGTGTTCCTGCCTCCGGGAACCTATGTCGTATCCAACCTGTCGCTGCCCAGCCGTGTCAGGCTTTCCGGGGTGCCGGGCGCATCGCGGATCGTCTATGGCGGCAACGGCCATCTGCTCATGGCCGAACAGGCCGAGCACATCGAATTCACCGGATTGGTGTTTGACGGCACCAACCGCTGGATGGGCGACTACGCGCAAGGCCTGCTCGACCTGCGCCGCATCACGCACCTCGTCATCGACAATTGCCAGATATCAGGCAGCGGCAAGAGCGGCCTGGCGCTCGAGCACGCTTCGGGCCGTATCGAGCGCTCGGAAATATCGGGCGCCGCCGACGCCGGCATCTATTCGGTCGAAGCCGCCGGCCTGGCGATATCAGGCAACACCGTGTCCGACTGCGCCAATGGCGGCATCCTCGTGCACCGCTGGCAAGCAGCCGAGGACGGCACCATCGTCAGCGGCAACCGTGTCGAGCGCATTCAGGCGCGCAGCGGCGGAACTGGCCAGAACGGCAACGGCATCAATGCTTTCCGCGCCGGCAACGTCGTCATCTCGGGCAACATCGTCTCGGATTGCGCGTTTTCGGCGATCCGCGCCAACAGCGCCAGCAATCTGCACATCACCGGCAACACCTGCTCGCGCTCAGGCGAGACCGCCGTGTATTCCGAATTCTCGTTCGAAGGGGCGATCGTCAGCAACAACATCGTCGATGGCGCCGCCAACGGCATCTCGATCGTCAACTTCAACGAGGGCGGCCGCATGGGCGTGTGTTCAGGAAACATCGTCCGCAACCTCTCGACCAGCGGCCCCTACCCTGCCGATCCACCCGGTTTCGGCGTTGGCATCGCCATCGAGGCGGATACCACGGTTTCCGGCAATGTCGTTGAGAATGCCCCGCTCTACGGCATGAACATCGGCTGGGGGCCATTCATGCGCAATGTAGTCGCGACGGGAAACATCATTCGCAAGGCTGGAACCGGCATCGCCGTGACCGTGGTCGAGGGCGCAGGGACGGCGGTCATTTCCGACAATGTCATCGACGGCGCCCAAAACGGCGCGATCGCCGGCCACCGCTGGGCCGAGCCGGTGACCGGCGATCTCGCCTCATCAGGCAATGCCGGCTATGCGCATCTGACCGTCGAGCGCAATCATGTGAGCTGAATGCCCGTTCTCAACTCAGCGCGGCGGCAGGCCTGACAGCGCCGACCTTGGCGCCGGCCCGGCTTTCGATGGGCGGATGTGCCTGTTCGATCAGTTTCGCCGCCAGCACGCTATCGGCGCGCTGGAGTTTGGCAAGCACGGCGGCGACCATGACTTCCGCCGCACGACCAGCGCCATCATCGCATTTCATCGCGACGCCAAGGCCAAGCTCGGGAAGTCCCGCGCAATAGACGCCTTCAGCGCCGCCCTTGACAAAAGTCCGGCCGGGCGCTGCCTTCATTAGCGCGACATCAGCCCTGCCTGTGCCGGCGACCAGAAAGGGCTCGGCCATGCAGGCGGAAAGCAGCCGCTTTGCTGCCTTGGCGCGTACGGGTTCAAAGCCGACACCGGTCGCCATGCGGGCAAAGCCGAGCGCCAAGCTGCGCAGCGGCACGGCATAGGTTGGGATCGAGCAGCCGTCCGTGCCGCAATGGTCGACATCATGGGCAGCCCCGGTCACCGATTGCATCGCGTCGCGCACCATCTCCTGCGAGGCATGGCCTGATTTGACATAGCCGCGATGAGGGATGCCGGCGTGGACGCAGGTGCAGAGAAAGCCCGCATGTTTACCGGAACAATTATTGTGCAGCGCGTTCGGCAAGGTGCCGGCGCTGGCCAGCGCAACCGTCGCGTCATGGCTCGACGGCCAATGCGCGCCGCACTCAAGTGCGGTCCCGTCCAGCCCGGCCTTGGCCAGCATCGCCCGCGCCAGTTCGACATGCGCGGGCTCGCCGGAATGCGAAGCGCAGGCAAGCGCCAGTTCGCGGTCGCCGAAACCATACGCATCGGCGGCACCGCTTTCGACCAGCGGCAGCGCCTGGATCGCCTTCACCGCCGAGCGCGGGAACACCGGGCGTGCCGTATCGCCGATTTCCCAGACTGGTTTGCCGTCGGCATCGAAGACCGCAATGGCGCCACGATGTGCGCTCTCGACCACCGCGCCGCGCAAAACTTCGACCAGAACCGGATTCGTCATGATTTCCCCGCTAACGCATGACCTGGAAAAATCGGAAACCCATTTTCGAAAAGGATCATGCGCAAAATCAAAGTGTTACAGCGTCCTTTGCGCGCCCTAAAGGGTGCGCGGCGCTGTAAAGCGGGCCGCTTTTATCTGATCCGGTCGAGAATGGAAACGTAGTTGGCGACAGCGGCACCGCCCATGTTGAAGATGCCACCGAGCTTGGCGCCCGGCACCTGGATGCCGCCGGCTTCGCCGACGAGTTGCATGGCGCTCAGCACATGCATCGAGACACCGGTAGCGCCGATCGGGTGGCCTTTGGCCTTCAGCCCGCCGGACGGATTGACCGGCAGCCGGCCGTCCTTCGCCGTCTCGCCATTCAGCGCCAGTTTTGCGCCCTCGCCCGGTTTCGCCAGGCCCATCGCCTCATATTCGATCAGCTCGGCGATGGTGAAGCAATCATGCGTCTCGACGAAAGACAGATCGTCCAGCATCACGCCGGCCTTCTTCAGCGCCTGATTCCACGCATGCTCGCAGCCTTCGAAGGCCAGGATGTCGCGCTTCGACATCGGCAGGAAATCCTGCACATGCTCATTGGCGCGGAAGGCGACCGCGCGGCGCATCTTCAACGCCGTCGCGGTGTCGGCAAGGACCAGGGCGGCGGCGCCGTCCGAAACCAGCGAACAGTCGGTACGCTTCAGGGGGCCGGCAACGAATGGGTTCTTCTCGCTCTCGTGGCGGCAGAACTCATAGCCGAAATCCTTGCGCATCTGCGCATAGGGATTGTCGACGCCGTTCTTGTGGTTCTTGGCGGCGATCATGGCGAGTGCGTCCGACTGGTCGCCATAGCGCTGGAAATAGGCCTGCGCAATCTTACCGAACACGCCGGCGAAGCCCGCTGGCGTCTCACCATCCTCAGGCAGATAGGAGGCCTTGAGCAGGTTCTTGCCGATTTCGGGACCTGGCGTCGTCGTCATCTGCTCGGCGCCGACCACCAAAACGATGCGGGCGGCATTGGCGTCGATGGCGCGAATGCCTTGCCTGACTGCCGCCGAACCCGTGGCGCAAGCGTTCTCGACGCGCGTCGCCGGCTTGAAGCGCAGCCGGTCGTCGGCTTGCAGGACCAGGCTTGCGGTGAAATCCTGCGCGGAAAAGCCGGCATTGAAGTGGCCAAGCACGATCTCGTCGACCTCGTCAGGACCGATGCCGGCATGATCGAGCGCCTCGCCAGCCACCTTGGTGATGAGGCTCTCCAGCGTCTCGCCTTCGAGCTTGCCGAAGCGCGAATGCGCCCAGCCGACGATGCATGCTGTCATGGCAACCTCCATCCTGCGGGCCGGGCTACGCGATGTCGCGGCGCGCCTCAGCATTGTTCAAGTATGAACCGTTCCGACGACGTCGTGAAGGGGCCAGACCCACACAATCGCTTGATCTTGATATCTGGTCATAAGCGTCGACCTTTGCCACCAATCACGCTGGATTTTTGTTGATTGATGCGTCAATAAAAAATAATCTCCTCGCAACAACCGGAGCAAAGATGCCGAAAGTCGGAATGGAGCCGTTGCGCCGCAAGGCGCTCATCGACGCGACGATCTCAGCGATCGGCGAGCGTGGCTCGCTTGATGTGACGATGTCGGAAATCGCCGGGCGCGCCGGCGTGTCTTCGGCACTTGCCCATCACTATTTCGGCGCCAAGGACGAGCTTTTGCTGGCAACGATGCGGCACATCCTGGCCGAGCTGACCGCCGATATGCGGCGCGCGCTGCGCTCGGCCACCACGGCACGCGAGCGCGTTTCGGCCGTGGTCGCCGTCAATTTCTCCGACGCCCAATTCCAGCCGGAAACGATCGCCGCCTGGCTAGCCTTCTATGTCGAGGCGCAGAAATCGGCAGCACTTCGCCGCCTGCTCAGGGTCTATGCGCGGCGCCTGCATTCCAATCTGTTGAGCGGGCTGGCCGGCATCCTGCCGAGAAGCGAAGCCGACCGCGTCGCCGAGGCGACAGCGGCGCTGATCGACGGCCTCTACATCAGGCGCGCGTTGAAGGACGGCGTGCCCAATGCCGCGACCGCGATCGCAGTGATCGAGGACTATCTCGAAACCAAACTCAGCCGGAGCGCGCAGTGACGTCCAAGCGACCCAATTTCCTGATCGTCATGGTCGATCAGCTCAACGGAACGTTGTTTCCGGATGGGCCGGCGGACTTCCTGCATGCGCCGCATCTGAAGGCGCTGGCGGCGCGTTCGGCGCGCTTCAAAAACAACTACACCGCCTCGCCGCTGTGCGCGCCGGGCCGCGCCGCGTTCATGAGCGGCCAGTTGCCGTCGCGCACCGAGGTCTATGACAATGCCGCCGAATTCGCCTCGTCGATCCCGACCTACGCGCATCATCTGCGCGCCGCCGGCTACTACACCTGCCTCTCCGGCAAGATGCATTTCGTCGGGCCGGACCAATTGCACGGCTTCGAGGAGCGGCTGACCACCGACATCTATCCTGCCGATTTCGGTTGGACGCCGGACTATCGCAAGCCCGGCGAGCGGATCGACTGGTGGTATCACAATCTCGGTTCTGTCGCCGGCGCCGGTGTCGCCGAAATCACCAACCAGATGGAGTATGACGACGAGGTCGCCTTCCACGCGGTGCAGAAGCTCTATGATTTCGCCCGCGTCTCCGACGATGCTTCGCGCCGGCCGTGGTGCCTGACGGTTTCCTTCACCCACCCACATGACCCCTATGTCGCCCGGCGGCGCTATTGGGATCTCTACGAGAACTGCCCGGCGCTCGAGCCGGAAGTGGGCTTCATTGCCTACGGCGAACAGGATCCGCATTCGCAGCGGCTTTATCGCGCCAGCGATTACGACAGTTTCGACATCACGGGCGACCAGATCCGCCGCGCGCGGCGCGGCTATTTCGCCAACATTTCCTATCTCGACGACAAGGTCGGCGAGTTGCTGTCGGTGCTCGAGCGGACGCGCATGCTTGAGGACACGACCATTCTGTTCTGCTCGGATCACGGCGACATGCTCGGCGAGCGCGGCCTGTGGTTCAAGATGTGCTTTTTCGAGGGCTCGGTGCTGGTGCCGCTGATGATCGCAGGGAAAGACATCCCAGCCGCCCTGATCGCCGCGCCGGTCTCCAATCTCGATGTGGCGCCGACGCTTTGCGACCTCGCCGGCATCGACATGAGCGCGATTGCGCCATGGACCGACGGCCAGTCGCTGCTACCGCTGCTCGACGGCAAGACCCGCACCGCACCGGTGCTGATGGAATATACGGCCGAAGGCTCCAATGCGCCGATGGTGGCGATCCGCGAGGGCCGCTTCAAATTCATCCATTGCGAGATCGATCCGCCGCAACTGTTTGATCTTGAATCGGATCCGCGGGAATTGACCAGTCTCGCCGCCGACCCGGCTCATGCGGCTTTGGTTGCTGCGTTCACCGACAAGGTCCGGGCACGCTGGGACATGGCCGCTTTCGACGCCGCCGTCCGCGCCAGCCAGGCGCGCCGCTGGGTGATCTATCCGGCGTTGCGTAACGGCACTCACTACCCTTGGGAATTCCAGCCGTTGCAGAAGGCGTCGGAACGCTACATGCGCAACCACATGAATCTCGACACGCTCGAAGAGCAGAAGCGCTTTCCACGAGGCGAATGATGACACTTGTTCCCTCGCTCGCTGATTTCATGGCGCGTATGAACCATGCTTGAGGCGGATTTCGTCATCATCGGCTCCGGCTCGGCCGGCTCGGCCATGGCCTACCGGCTGTCGGAGGACGGCAAGCATTCGGTGATCGTCATCGAATTTGGCGGCAGCGACGTCGGGCCGCTGATCCAGATGCCGTCGGCGCTGTCGATCCCGCTCAATATGAGCCTCTACGACTGGGGCTTTGCCAGCGAGCCGGAGCCGCATCTCGGCGGCCGGGTGCTGGCGACGCCACGCGGCAAGGTCATCGGCGGCTCGTCCTCGATCAACGGCATGGTCTATGTGCGCGGCCACGCCCGCGACTTCGATCACTGGGCCGAACAGGGCGCGGCCGGTTGGGGGTTTGCCGACGTGCTCCCCTACTTCAAGCGCATGGAAGACGCCAACGGCGGTGAGAATGGCTGGCGCGGCCACGGCGGTCCGCTGTCCGTGCAGCGTGGCTCGCGGACCAATCCGCTCTACGGCGCCTTTGTCGAGGCAGGCCGTCAGGCCGGCTTCGAGCTGACCGATGACTATAACGGCGCGAAGCAGGAAGGCTTTGGGCCGATGGAGCAGACCATTCGCGGCGGTCGCCGCTGGTCGGCCGCGAGCGCCTATCTCAAGCCGGCGTTGAGGCGGAAAAACGTGAGCCTGGTCAAGGGCTTCGCCCGGCGGGTGATCATCGAGAATCAACGCGCCACCGGCGTCGAGATCGAAACGCGCAAACGGATTCAGGTGGTCAAGGCGCGACGTGAAGTGATCGTTGCCGCCTCCTCGATCAATTCGCCCAAGATCCTGATGCTGTCCGGCATCGGCCCCGCCGAACATCTCAGGGAATTCGGCATTCCGGTGGTCGCCGACCGGCCCGGCGTCGGCCGCAACCTGCAGGACCATTTGGAGCTCTATATCCAGCAGGAATCGACACAGCCTATCACGCTGAATTCGGTGCTGAACCCGTTCTCCAAGGCGCTGATCGGCGCGCAATGGCTGTTCTTCAAGTCGGGTCTGGGCGCAACCAATCATTTCGAGGCGGCTGCCTTCGTGCGCTCGCGCGCCGGCGTCGACTATCCCGACATCCAGTATCATTTCATCCCGGCGGCGGTTCGCTATGACGGCAAGGCGGCGGCGAAGGCGCACGGCTTCCAGGCGCATGTCGGGCCGATGCGATCGAAGTCGCGCGGTTCTGTCACGCTGCGCTCACCCGACCCCAAATCGAAGCCGGTGATCCGCTTCAACTACATGTCGCATCCCGACGACTGGACCGAGTTCCGCCACTGCATCCGGCTGACGCGCGAGATCTTCGGCCAGTCGGCATTCGACCTCTATCGCGGCGAGGAGCTCTCGCCGGGCTCGCATGTGCAGTCGGATGACGATCTCGACGCCTTCATCCGCGATCACGCCGAGAGCGCCTATCATCCTTGCGGCACCTGCAAGATGGGTCGCGCCGATGATCCGATGAGCGTCGTCGATCCGGAATGCCGTGTCATCGGCGTCGAAGGGCTGCGGGTCGCCGATTCCTCGATCTTCCCGCGCGTCACCAACGGCAATCTCAACGCGCCGTCGATCATGACAGGCGAAAAGGCTGCCGACCACATTCTCGGCCGCGCGCCGCTGGCGCCGTCCAACCAGGAACCATGGATCAATCCGCGCTGGCAGGTCTCAGATCGATAGAACGACGTGCGTCCATTCGGACGCACAAGCGCTCTATCGCTTTTTAGTCCTCGCATCGTGCTTTCCGAAAATCGATTCCGATTTTCGGGCCGATGCGATAGATCATGATCCGGCGGACTGTTCGCCTGCTCGTCCCTGGCGAAAGACGATTTGGAGAAGCTCGCATGCGCGCACAGCCAACGGCATCGCACTATGTCAACGGACGCTACATCGACGACGAGCAGGGTGCGCCGCTGCCGGTCATATACCCGGCAACCGGCGAGACCATCGCGATGCTGCGTTCCGCGACGCCAAACGTGCTGGAACTCGCCATCGAAGCAGCGCGCGCAGCACAACCGGCCTGGGCGCGGCTGAAGCCGGTCGAGCGCGGGCGCATCCTGCGCCGTGCCGCCGACATCTTGCGCGCGCGCAATGCCGATCTCGCCCGCATCGAGACGCTTGATACCGGCAAGGCGATCCAGGAGACGCTGGTGGCCGATGCGCCATCGGCAGCCGACTGCCTCGAATATTTCGGCGGCGCCGTCGCTGCCTATAATGGCGAGGCCTTCGATCTCGGCGGACCCTTTGCCTATACGAGGCGCGAGGCGCTGGGCGTCTGCGTCGGCATCGGTGCCTGGAACTATCCGATCCAGATCGCCGGCTGGAAATCGGCACCCGCACTCGCCATGGGCAACGCCATGGTGTTCAAGCCGTCGGAGAACACGCCGCTGTCGGCGCTGGCTCTGGCCGAAATCTATACCGAGGCCGGCCTGCCCGATGGGCTGTTCAACGTGGTGCAAGGCTATGGCGATGTCGGCGCCGGCCTCGTCGAGCACGATATCGTCGCCAAGGTCTCGGTGACAGGTTCGGTGCCGACCGGCCGCAAGGTGCTGTCGCTCGCCGGTTCGAAGATGAAGCACGCCACGATGGAGCTTGGTGGCAAGTCGCCGCTGATCGTCTTCGACGATGCCGATCTCGAAAACGCCATTGGCGGCGCCATGCTCGGCAATTTCTATTCGACCGGCCAGATTTGCTCCAACGGCACGCGCGTCTTCGTGCAGAAGGGCATCCACGACCGTTTCGTCGAACGTCTGGTCGAGCGGACCAAGACGATCCGTATCGGCGATCCACTCGACCAGGAAACACAGATGGGGCCGCTTGTCTCCAAGGCCCAGCACGAGAAGGTGATCGGCTATATCGAGGCCGGCAAGCAGGACGGCGCTGTGCTCGCCTGCGGCGGCAATGTGCCTTCGCTGCAGGGCTTCCAGGGCGGCTTCTTCGTCGAGCCGACGGTCTTCACCGGCGTCACCGACGCAATGCGCATCGCGCGCGAGGAAATTTTCGGGCCTGTCATGAGCGTGCTGAAATTCGACGGCGAGGACGAGGTGATCGAGCGCGCCAACGACACCGAGTTCGGCCTTGCCGCGGGTGTGTTCACGCGCGACCTGCCGCGCGCCCACCGCGTTATCGCCGAGCTGCAGGCCGGCACCTGCTGGATCAACGCCTACAATCTGACGCCGGTCGAAATTCCGTTCGGCGGCTTCAAGCAGTCGGGAATCGGGCGGGAAAATTCGCTTGCCGCGCTGGCGCTCTATTCGCAGTTGAAGTCGGTCTACGTCGAGACCGGCGACGTGGCGAGCCCCTACTAAGGCTCGCGGCCCTGCTTGTCAGCCGCGGTATTTGCCCGACTGGAAATCCGGTCGGATGCAAGCTCGATGAATGCCTTGACGAGGGGCGAAAGATGCCGGCTGCTCGGATATAGGACATGCAGCCCGCCGACCGGCGTCGTGTGGTCCCGGAGAACGCGGCTCAGCCGCCCCCCATTTATGAAGGGCTCGGCAATGCTGTGCGGCAATTGCGCGATGCCGAAGCCTGCGAGCGTGGCCGCAACGACCGCCTGCATTTCATTGGCGGCGAAGCGCCCGGCCACCGTGACCGTTTCCTGGCCGTGTGGCCCGTCCAGCACCCAATGGGCGCCCGAGGTCGAAGGGCCTGCGATGACGCATTGGTGGTGCGCGAGATCCGCCAGGCGCTCCGGCATCCCATGCCTTGCGAGATAGTCCGGGCTGGCGCAGAGCAGCCTGTGCGTCAAGCCGAGTTTGCGGGCAATCAGCGTCGAATCCTGAAGGATGCCGGTTCGGAAAGCGAGATCTATGCCGTCCTCGACCAGATTGAGCTTGTCGTCGGTCAGCCGGAGCTCGACCTTGGTTTTTGGATACATCGCAAGAAAGTCGACCACGGCCTGGGTGAGGAAATAGCCGCCGAAGCCGACCGGAGCTGAAATGCGGATCGTGCCTGATGGCTCCACTCTTGCTTCGGCGAGGCGCAAATTTGCTTCCTCGAGCGTCCGGAGCGCCTGGCTGCTCTGCTCGTAATAGAGACGCCCGGCATCCGTCACGTTGAGGCTGCGCGTCGTGCGTTGCAGCAGGCGAACTCCAACTTCGCGCTCAAGCGCGGCAACGCGCCGACTGACCGTTGTCTTGGGCATGGCAAGCAGCCGCGCGGCAGCGGTGAAGCTGCCGGCCTCGACAACGCGAGCGAACACGACGATATCGTTGAGGTCAAGCATTGTATCCGTATCTGGGACAAAGTTTTCCAATTATAGGCAATTATGCATCAATGCGACAAACCCTAATTTTGCTCCATCGGAAAAAGAAGGAGCAAACACATGACTGCCAAACGAAGCATTCTGGTTACCGGAGCCACAGGACAGCAAGGCGGCGCGGTTGCGCGTGCCTTGCTGTCGAAGGGACATCGCGTCAAGGCACTGACCCGCAAGCCGGACAGCGATGGCGCACGGCTGCTGGCGTCGGCGGGTGTTGAAATCGTGACTGGCGATCTCGGTGACTCGGCTTCCGTCGTGGAGGCAGCACGCGACGTCGACACCATGTTCCTGATGGGCAACAGCTACGAGGCTGGCCTGGCAGAGGAAACCCGCCAAGGGATTTTAGCCGCCGATGCAGCCAAGGCTGCCGGCATCGGACATCTGATCTATTCGTCCGTTGCCGATGCCAACAAGAAAACTGGCATCCCGCATTTCGAAAGCAAATATCTTGTCGAGCAACATGTCGCCGGGCTCGGCATCCCCTACACCATCAGTGCGCCGGTCGCATTCATGGAGAACATCGTCGCGCCGTGGTCGATCGGCGCGCTCAGCCAGGGCACGTACGCTTTCGCGATGCCTGCCAAACGCCTCCTCCAACTGGTCGCCCTGGCGGACATCGGGGCCTTTGTCGCCGCACTGGCCGAGCGACGCGAGCGCGTGTTCGGCAAGCGTTTCGATATTGCAGGAGACGAACTGTCCGGCGAAGACCAGGCGAAGATCCTGTCGCAGGCCATCGGCCGCCCGATCAACTATCAGGAAATTCCGATCGCGGTGGCCCGCCAGCAAAGCGAGGACGCGGCGCTGATGTTCGAGTGGTTCGACCGCATCGGCTACGATGTCGATATCGCGGCCTTGCACCGAGATTTCCCGGAGGTCCGCTGGCACAGTTTTGCCGACTGGGCGCGGAGATTCGACTGGAGCGTTCTTGGGCAGGCTTCGTAAGCCCGCCTGAGTTGCCGTTGTGAAGTCCGGCGAGAGCGGATCAGCGGCAAGCTGGGCTCCGCTTCCTTGCCGGGCCTTCTCGCCACGATGTTATAAGCCCTGAACCTAAAAAGTCTGGTTATAGGCGCCGACTTCCGGGCTGCGGCGCAATACGGCGGCTCCGTAGCCGCGGCGAGATGGCGATCCGTCTTGCCGGTCTACGATCCGCGCCATCCCGATCCTTCTCTGCCCATCATGTAACCGCTGCGACACGTCGCCCGGCGCACGCGGCATCAACTTGAAACGTTCTATCGCCTATCCTGATCGGTGCGGGAGAGGGTCCACGGCTATCTCACCAAGCGCATCTGCGTTCCCGGCATACTATTTCGCAACTCGTGGTCGACAGGCGTCGAGCGCGAGGTGCTACAGCTTCGATGAGAGATCAATGTCTTACTGCCGCCCTCTATTGCTCGCCTGCCTCTTGATAGTGGGCGCGGCTTTGCCTGCATCCGCCGAAGCGGAGGCGGACAAGGCGACAATAACGGAGCGGCTGCAGCGGTGGGCAGCGGCTTTCAATGCTCGGGATGCCGGCGGCATCTGTGACCTGTTCGCAGACAAACTGATCTCGACAGTTCCGGGCGCCCTGGACAGCGGTCGCGACGCGGTTTGCGGTCGTTTGGCCGCCCTGCTGGCCAAACCCGATCTTCAATTTCATTACCAGCCCGACATCCGTGAAATCATCGTGTCCGGTGACATTGCAGTGGTCCGGTTGTTCTGGACCCTCACCACTAAGCGAGGGGATCACCGCGAAGTCAGCAAAGAAGCTGGGATGGACATCTTCGAAAGGCAGCCGAGCGGGACTTGGTCCATCATTCGTTTCGTCGCCTTCACGGTCGAACCAACGTCTCCTCCGTAAACGCACGCCCACGCCGCGCCAACGCCTGTGACTAGACAGACCGCCTTGCCGATGTAGGAAATCGCCGATCGGGCGGAATGACCTGCAGCACGAAGTCAGCCGAGGGGAGTTAGCAAATGTTCAAAGTGGGAACTGCCGGGTTGTGGATCGGCGCGAGTGTTGTGCTGTTGACCACATTCGGGGTGAACGCTGAGCCGAGCCGCTCCGAAAAGGTCCAGGCGGCGCTGGAAACCTGGCTTGCGGAGCGGACCCCTATAGAAAAGACAACGGGCGTCGCGGCTTATATCAGCTTTGGCGATCCGGGGCCGGCCATCGAAGCCTTCGCCGGCAAGACCGGGCGCGCTCCGTCTGATCCACCCATCAATCAGGATACGCTGTTTCACATGGGGAGCACGTCGAAGTCGTTTGCCGCGGCCGTAATCCTCAAGCTCGAAGCACAAGGGAAACTCTCACTCGACGACACCGTCGGCAAATGGCTCCCGGAGTACCCGGCCTGGAAGGACGTCAACATCCGGCGGCTTCTCAACATGACGAGCGGCATTCCCAACTATTCAGAAACTGAAATGCTTTCGCGTGTGTGGGTGAACGAACCCAACCGTGATTTGAGCGCCGAGGAGCTGGTCAAGGCTGTCTATCCGACAGGAACCGATGATCTCCCGGTGACCGACGGCTACCACTACTCCAACACGAATTACATTCTCGCCGGCATGATAGCCGCGAAGGCAACTGGCAAGCCCTACCGGGATTTGGTGCATGAGTTCGTGATCAACCCAGTCGGACTCCATTCCACCTTCTACGAGAGCGGCACCTATCCGGAGCCCGTCATGGAGCGCTTGGCTCATGGCTATTTCGAGAATCCTGCGTGCGCAGACTATCAGCCAAAAGACTGCAAGGAATCCTGGAACCTGCCGATGGTCGGGCGCGACATTCGCGCAACGAGCCAATCCTGGGCGCAAGCGGCTGGCGGGGCGATCTCAAGTTCGCGCGATGTGGATAGGTGGATCCGAACCATCTTCTCGGGCCGCTTCGTACCGCCAGAGCAGCAGGCCGAATGGCTGAAGATGGTCTCTACGAAAACCGGCGAGCCAATTGCGGAAGTTTCCGCCGATGACCCGCGCGGCTTTTCATTGGGCCTGATCCGAGCGATTCTTGGACCTTATGGCGCGCACTGGTTCTATGAAGGCGAAACGCTGGGGTATCGAACGCTCTATGTCTGGTTTGCCGAAGACGACATCATGATAACGGTCCAGACCAATTCGCAACCCGCGGACGGTACGGACAAGATCAGCGACGCGGTCATCGCTCTTTACGAAGCCGTCAAGCCCGACCAGGCCGCCAAATAGTCTCAGAACTAACGCCGCCGGAAGGTCGGATTTCACAGTCCTGTTTGCGCCCTGGCGTTTCAAAGGCGCCACCGCCGCCGCTGTGAACGTCCGGCGCTCTAGGCTAATCTAGAAAGTCTGGTTGTAGGCGCCGACCTCCGGGCTGCGGCGCAATACGGCGTCGACGGCCTCGAACATCTGCCGGCGCCGCTCCGACGACACCGGGCTCTCGACCACGACGACGAGCTCCGGCTTGTTCGACGACGCCCGCACCAGGCCCCAGGTGCCGTCCTCTGCAACGACGCGAACGCCGTTGACGGTGATCAGGTCGGCGATCTTCTGGCCAGCGAAGATAGCGCCATCCTGCTTCATGGCCTGAAAATCGGAAACGACGCGCTTGACCACGCCGTATTTCAGTTCGTCGGCGCAGTGCGGCGACATGGTCGGCGTGCCGAAGGTCAGCGGCAGGGCGCGATAGAGATCGGCCATGCTGCTGCCCGGGCTGCGATCCAGCATCTGGCAGATGGCGATGGCTGTGATCAGACCGTCGTCATAACCGCGCCCGATCGGCGGGTTGAAGAAGAAATGACCGGATTTCTCGAAACCGGCGATGGCGCCGAGCTCGGCCACGCGCCGCTTGATGTAGGAGTGACCGGTCTTCCAATAATCGGTGACGGCGCCATCGGCGCGCAAGACGGCGTCGGTGTTGAACAGCCCGGTCGACTTGACGTCGACGACGAAGGTCGAGCCCGGATGCAGTCGCGCGATATCGCGGGCGAGCATGACGCCGACCTTGTCGGCGAAGATCTCGTTGCCTTCATTGTCGACCACGCCGCAGCGGTCGCCATCGCCGTCGAAGCCAAGTCCGACATCGGCTCCTGTCTCCAGCACCTTGTCGCGGATCGCGTGCAGCATCTTCATGTCTTCGGGATTGGGGTTGTAGTTCGGAAACGTATGATCGAGCTCGACATCGAGCGGGATCACTTCGCAGCCGATCCGCTCCAGCGCCTCGGGCGCGAAGGCGCCGGCAGTGCCGTTGCCGCAGGCGGCAACCACTTTGAGCTTTCTCGATATGCGCTTGTCGCGTGTCAGGTCGTCCAGATAGGTTTTGCGGAAATCCGCAACGAAGTCATAGGAGCCGCCGCCGATCAGGTCGAAGTCGCCCGCAAGCACGATCGTCTTCAAAGCGCTCATTTCCTCCGGACCGAACGTCAGGGGACGCGCGGCCCCCATCTTGACGCCGCTCCAGCCATTCTCGTTGTGCGAAGCGGTGACCATGGCGACGGACGGCGTGTCGAGCGCGAACTGAGCGAAATAGGCCATCGGCGACAGCGCCAGTCCGATATCCCTAACCCGCGCGCCGGCGGCCATCAGTCCGGAAACCAGCGCCAGCTTGATCGCCAGCGAATAGGAACGGAAATCATGCCCGGTGACGATATCCGGTCCCGCGCCCAAGCGCCGGATCAGCGTGCCGAGCCCCATGCCGAGCGCCTGGACACCGATCAGGTTGAGCTCCGGCGGCTCAGCCGAGGCCGGGTGGCCGAACCACCAGCGCGCATCATATTCACGAAAGCCGGACGCCTTGATCAGCGCCGAGGTTTCAAACTCGAAGGTGTTGGGACGGGCTTCACTAACGATCTTCAGGGGCAAGACAGCAACTCCAAGCGGCTGGATTCAGAGTGGTTTCAACTGAGGTGGCCGGTGCCTATAACACGAGCCCTTAAACGGTGTTTACCCCCAGCAAACTGAAACCTGTATGACGTTAAGGCGAAAGCGGAAGAAATGCGACAGAAGCGCTGCCATTGGCGCTTGCAGGAACGAAGTGCGGCGGCTATAAGCCCGCGGTCTGGTCACGGAGTGTAGCGCAGCCTGGTAGCGCACATCGTTCGGGACGATGGGGTCGCAGGTTCAAATCCTGCCACTCCGACCAGAAAAAACAAATATTTAGCGTTTCCCGAAATTCGCCATTTACCTGAGCCCGGCAGAACGCAGCGTCAATGGACGCTGATATCGAGGTTCTGCTTCAGAGCCAGTTTCGGCTATGGTGAGAACATCGATTTCACTGTCGCGATCAACGCGGCGTTCAAGCTCGCCACACCGTGGATTCGCTGATCGCACGGCTCGAACTGGCCCCGGCAACCGGCTTTCCCCATGGTAGTAGATGGCTTCGGCTGCCTGTCGTGACCGACAATCGGCTTTAGTCGATGTCGTCGCGAATGCAGGCCTTCAGATGGCCATCGGACGTTGCCCGCAGCGGCGGGACGATGCCGGCACAAGCGTCCAGGGCAACCGGGCAACGGGTTCGGAAAACACAGCCGGTCGGCGGATTTGCGGGGCTTGGAATGTCGCCCTTCAGCACCTGCCGGCTCTGCTTGGCCATTGGGTCGAGCGACGGAATGGCCGAAAGCAATGCCCGCGTATAGGGATGCTGCGGCCGGGCATAGAGCGCGGCCGCCGGCGCAACTTCCATGATGCGCCCAAGATAGAGAACGATCACCGTGTCGCAGATATATTCGACGACGGCCAGGTCATGCGAAATGAACAGCATGGTCAGGCCGAGCCGGACCTGCAGGTCGCGCAAAAGATTTATGATTTGCGCCTGGATGGAGACGTCGAGGGCAGAGACCGGCTCGTCGGCGACGATGAATTCGGGTTCGAGCGTAAGCGCCCGGGCGATGCCGATGCGCTGACGCTGCCCGCCCGAAAATTCGTGGGCGTAGCGGTCATAGGCATCGGTAGGCAACTCGACCGCGGCAAGTGCCTTCTCGGCCCTCGCCCGCCGCTCGGGCCTGTTGCCGATGCCCTGAATATCCAGGCCTTCGGTCAGGATCTGCCCGATGGTCATGCGCGGCGAGAGGCTGGCGAACGGATCCTGGAAAATATACTGCATCTTGCGGCGCTGGCGAGCCAGCGGGCCGGCGCTCAGCTTGGTGATATCGACGCCGTCAAAGCTGATTTCGCCCGACGTCGGCTCGATGAGACGCAGCACCGAGCGGCCGATCGTGGTCTTTCCCGACCCGGATTCGCCAACGAGTCCGACCACCTGGCCACGCGCGATATCGAAGGAAATATCTTCCAGCGCCCTGACGACGGGACCGCGCGAGAATGCCGTCGGCGCAAAATGCTTGGTCAGGTTCCTGACCGAAAGGAAGGGGGCGTCCACTGTCAGAGATCCTCCCAGCGCAAACAACGACTTTGCTGGGTCGGTGTCGCCGCGAACAATGGCGGTACCGCAGCGCGGCAGGCATCGACAGCCAGGGCACAACGCGGCGCGAAAGAGCAGCCCTTGGGCAGCAAGGCCAGCGACGGAACATTGCCGGCGATAGTCGGAAGCGGCGTTCCTGCTGCCTTCAGCGTGGTGGCCTGGCCAAGCCGTGGCACCGAACGCATCAGCCCGGCGGTGTAGGGGTGACGCGGACGGGTGAACACCTCGCTCACCGGACCAGATTCCACGATGCGCCCGGCATACATCACCGCGACCCGGTCGGCGATCTCGGCAACCACGCCGAGATTATGTGTGACGAACAGGATGCCCATGCCGCGCTGCGCTTGCAGCTCGGCCAGCAGGTCGAGAATCTGGGCCTGGATGGTGACATCCAGAGCGGTGGTCGGCTCGTCGGCGATCAGCAAGGTCGGATTGCAGGACAAGGCCATGGCGATGGTGGCGCGCTGGCGCATCCCTCCCGACAGCTCATGCGGGTATTGCCGCGCCCGCCGATCGGGATCGGGGATACCAACCTGAGCCAGCAGCCGCACCGCGTCGGCGGCGGCATCGCGGTGCGACTTGCCGAGATGGATGCGGATCGGCTCGGCGATCTGTTCGCCGATCGTGTAGACCGGATTGAGGCTGGTCATCGGCTCCTGGAACACCATGCCGATGTCGTTGCCGCGCACCTTGCGCAGCGATTCAGGATCGAGGCCGGTCAGCTCGGTGACTGTGCCGTCCCTGCGGCGCAGCGCGATCGATCCCTCGGCGATGCGTCCGATCTTCTTCGGCAGCAGGCCGATGATCGACAGGCTGGTGACGGACTTGCCCGATCCGGACTCGCCGACGAGCGCGACCGTTTCACCCGATCCGATCGTCAGATCGACGTCCTGCACGGCGGCGATGTCGCGTCCGGCGATACGGAATACCGCCCGCAGACCGGAAATCGAGAGGATCGGAGCGTCCACGGTCAGCGCAACAAGCCGACGTCGCGAAGGATGATTTCGACCTTTGCGGTCTCCTCGTCGTTCAAGCTGCGTTGCGGCCGCGCCATGGTGTTGGAGGCGATGATGCCGAGGCTCTTCATTGCGGTCTTGAAGGCGCCGACGCCGGCCGAGCCGGCGCTTGTCCTGCCGAGCGAGATCCAGACGATCTCGAACAGCTTCAACAGCCGCTCCTGCTCCAGGCGGGCTTCGGCGTACTGACCCGCCTGCATCAGGTTCCACAGCTTGACGTAGCCGTGCGGATCGACATTGGCGAGGCCCGGCACGACACCATGCGCGCCCATGGCAAGCACGCTGTCGACCAGGATCTCGGACCCGGTCATGCCGAAAAAATCAGAGTCGTTGGCCATGTCCTTGAGCACATAACGCAGATTGCCGTCATCGCCGCTGGAATCCTTGATGCCGGCGATAACGCCCTCATGGGCAAGGGCGACGGTGGTCTTACGCTCCAGCTTGACGTGGACGCAGACCGGGATGTCGTAGGCGATGATGGGAATGTCGACCGCATCCTTGATATAGCGGAAGTGATCGCCGATCTCGGGCTGGCTGGTGCGGGTATAGAAGGGCGCTGTGACTACAACGGCGTCGGCGCCGGCCGATCTGGCTATCCGGGCATGGTTGATGACACGATCGGTTGTCGGGTCGATGACCCCGGCAAAGATCGGCACGCGGCCATTGTTGACCTCGACCGCGTGCTCGATAATCGCTCTGCGGCCAGCCTCGTCATGGAAGACGACCTCGCTGGTCGAGCCGAGCACGAAGAGCCCATGAACGCCGCCGTCGAGCAGGTTCTCGATCGTTCGCGTGAACGACGGGAAGTCGACACTGAAATCGGCATGAAGCGGGGTGACGACAGGTGGCACGACGCCGGTAAACAGGGGCATTTTGAAAACCTTCAGGTCAGTTGAGATCGGAACGGGGGTCGAATGCATCGCGCAGGCCATCGCCGATGAAGTTGATGGCCAGGACGGTGAGCACGAGTACGGCGCCGGGAAACATCCATTGCCAGGGATATTGTTCGAGCACCACGGTGGAGCGGGCGAGATTGAGCATGTTGCCCCAGCTGGCTTCGGGTGGCGCGATGCCGAGGCCGAGGAAGGAGAGGCCGGCTTCGAGCAGGATGGCGTTGGCGATCTGCAGCGTGGCGTAGACGACAAGAATGTCGATGCAGTTCGGCAGGCCGTGACGGAACAGGAGATGCGGCAGTCCCGCCCCCATGCCGCGGGCGGCGACGACGAAGTCGCGCTCGCGCAATTCGAGCAGCCGGGCGCGCACCATGCGCGACAGCACCGGCCAGGAGAGCAGCGAGATCACCAGAATGGTCGGTGCAATGCCGGTGCCGGCAATCGAAGCGAGCACGAGCAAAAAGATCACCGGCGGCAGCGTCATTGCGAGGTCGACGAAGCGCATCACCGTGCCGTCGACAACACGCCCGCCAAAGCTGGCGACGGCGCCGACCAGAAAGCCGATGACGATCGAGATGGCGACGGAGCAGACGGCGACCAGTAGCGAGACCCGCCCGCCTTGCAGCAACCGGGCCATGACGTCGCGGCCGACGCCATCGCTGCCCAGCCAATGAATGGCGGACGGTCCCTTGTTGATCGCCCTGAGATCGATGGCGTTGGGGCTGAACGGCCACCATAAAGGATAGGTCGAAACCGCCAGCAGGATGGGGACGACGATAAGCAGACCGGCGCGCGCCGCACGATTCTCGAAGAAGCGGTCGAGCGCGCGGCGGAGCGGTCCTTTGGTTTGCGGCACGGCTGTCGGTTCGACTGTCGGGTCTGGCGCGGTGATCGTCATCACGACACCTGAATGCGCGGGTCGACGACGGCATAGACAATGTCGGTCAGGAGATTGACCAGAATGACGCAAATGCCGATTACCAGAGTGGCGCCCATGATCACCGGGTAATCCCGTGTGCCTACGGCGTTGACCAGCAGCAGGCCCATGCCCGGCCAGTTGAACACGCTTTCGAGGAAGATGGCGCCGCCGATCGCGATGCCGACTGTTGATCCGATCAGGGTGATGACAGGCAAAAGCGCATTGCGAGTCGCGTGCTTGATGATCACCCAGAATTCGCGCACCCCCTTGGCACGCGCGGTCCGCACATAGTCCTGGTTGAGCACTTCCAGCAGCGACGCGCGCATGTAGCGCATGATCAGCGCGGCGTGTCCGATGGACAATAGGCAGGCGGGCAGCACGAGGTGCGCGAGCACGTCCGATACGGAAAAAGGTGCGCCGGCGGTCTGCATGCCGCCAGATGGCGCCCAGCGCAGCAACACCGAGAAAAAATACAATCCGAGAAGTGCCGTCAGAAAAGCCGGGCTGGAGATGCCTATGAAAGAAACCACCGACAGCGCGATGTCGGGCAGCGCGTTGCGGCGGACGGCGCTGAAGATGCCGGCGGAAATGCCAAGCACGATGGCGATGGCCAGGCCGGTGCCCATCAGGAGCGCGGTTGGGCCGATGCGCTCCATGACCAGCGGCAGCACGGCAACGCCGCTGCGCTGGATCGAATAGCCGAAGTCGCCGCTGAGTGCTGCGCGAAGCCAGGCGAGATATTGCACGGGAAGCGGCTGGTCGAGCCCAAGCCGGTCACGCAGGACTTCGAGGTCGGACGCAGACATCGGGCTGGACGGGTTGATATAGGCGTCGATCGGATCGCCGGGCGCCAGTCGCAGAAGGACGAAGATGAGGACGCTCAAGGCGACCAGCATCAACAGTCCTGTAGCGCTGCGGCGGGCAATGAAACTCAGCATTGGCGGTCCGTAGTGATGGAGAGCGGAGCCGGCATGGTGCCGGCCCCTTTCACGGCGGGGCCGGCAGCGGCCCGCCAGGCGTTTTTACTGGATGTCCCAGCGTTCCGGATGAGCCGCATAAGGACCGCCGGCCGGCGCCGGCGTCCAGACAAAGTCACGCAGCTTGTTGGAGGCGACGCCATAGCGGTTGGCCACCCATAATGTCGCCCAGGGCACATCCTTGTTCATCACCTTGCAGACTTCCTGCCAGGATTGATCGATCTTGGCCGGGTCGGTCTGGCCGAGCGCGGCGTCCAATGCAGCGCTCAGATCGTCGAACTCGATGCGCATGGTGTTGAAGCCTGCCGGCGGAATCTGGGACTTGTTGAGACCAGGGCTGATGCCGGCCGGATTCGGACCGTTCTGCAGGCCGGCATAGACCATCGCGAATGCGTTCCAGTCCGGCGTACCTTCCTTGTAGACGATGCCGTTGTAGGTCGGCGTATCGACGACACGCGGCACAACATTGATCCCGACCTCGGCCAGCATCGACTGGATGGCGGCCATCACATTGGCCGCTTGCGGCGAGCCATAATAAGTCAGCAAGGTGATGGGCTTGTCGCCGTTGATCTTGTCCCAACCCGCCTCAGCAAGCAGAGCCTTGGCCTTTGCCGGATCGTAAGCGTAGGGTTCGAGGCCTTCGGGAAGCAGATGCGGCGCGACGTAGCCGCAATTGGCCGGTTTGGCCGCGCCGCCATAGAGGCTCTCGATGATGGCATTGCGATCGATCGCGTACATGATCGCCTGGCGGACGCGGACATCTCTGAAGAGCTCGACCTTCTGGTTGAGCCCGATGTAGTTGACTACATAAGAAGCGCCCTCGATCACCTTGAAATTGCTGTCGCTTTTGAAGGACACCGCGTCGTCGGGCTCGACATAGGTGAACTGGATCTCGCCGGCGCGCAGCGCGGCAACGGCCGCCGCCGGGCTCTCGAAATACCGGTTGATGAGCACGTCGGCCTTCGGCTTGCCGCCGCGATAGTCGTCATCCGCGGCCAGCTCGACATATTGATCGCTGACATAGCGATTGAATTTGAAGGGGCCGGTGCCGATCGGAGTGGTGGACCACCAAGTACTTGTGGCCAGCGTTTCCGGTGGCATCGCGGCCAGCGCATGCTCCGGCAGGATCATCACCTGCGAGAGAATGGACAGGAAGGAGCCGTTGGGCTTCGACAATTTGACGACGACGGTGCGATCGTCCGGCGCGTCGACCGACGCGATGTCGCCGAGACGCGCGGCAAACAGACTGCCGGACGCTTTGTTCCTGGCGAGCTCAAGCGTGAACTTGACGTCCTTGGATGTGAACGGCTTGCCGTCGTGCCAGCTCTCTTGGACAAGATTGAACGTGTAGGTCAGCTGATCGTCGCTGACCTTGTAGTCCTTGGCCAGATCGCCTTCGAGTTCGGTCAGTTCGGCGTTGAAGATGACCAGCGGTTCGAAATAGGTGCTGAGCCAGGTAAAGCCGCCGGTCGCAGCCAGCGGATTGAAGTTCTTGGGAAAGCCGCCGGGGCCGACGTCGAAGCCGCCGGTTATGGTCTTGGCGTCCTGTGCCTGGACGCTGGTGGCCAGGCTGATGCCGCCGAGCAGCAGCCCGGTGACGGCCAGATGACGAGCTATAGTCTTGATGCGCATGGTTTCCTCCCTTGGCATTGTCAGGTAGTTTGGTGTTGGGTCAGGTCGCTCGGTTTTTGGCGATGACTTGCTGAATCCCCCTGTAGTGATCGTCGAGGCGCTGACGCGCCCGGTCGACATCCTTGGCGGCGACGGCCTCGACGATCTCGTGATGGTCGCGCCACGTCGCCAGCGGTGTCGGATTGTCGAGGCTGGTGAAGTTCGAGGCCTTGTTGAACGCCACCCAGAAGATGTCGATCAGCGCGCTCAGCATGTGATTGTTCTGACAGCGGAACAGCAGCTGATGGAATTGCTGGTCCTCTTCGGCAAAGCTCTCCTGGCGCTCGGCGCGCCGCCGCATGCTTTCGGTCAGCTGGCGCAGCGCGGCGATGTCGTCGGCGCTGATCATCTCGATGGTCTTGGCGATGAGGCCGGTTTCAAGGACGCGGCGGATCTCGCGCAGCTCTTCCACGTCGCGCAACGAATCCTGCAGGCCATATGCCAGATTATCCAGCAAGGGCTTGAACGAGAATTCCTTGACGAACACGCCGATGCCGCGACGCGTCTCCAGGATGCCGATCGACTCCAGCGCCTTGATCGCTTCGCGCACCGAGTTGCGGCCGACGCCGAGCCGCTGCGCCAGGAAGGTCTCCGGAGGCAAGGGATCCCCCGCCTTGAGCTTGTTGCTCTGGATATATTTCCTGAGGCTCTCCTGCACGCTGACGTGAAGCAGCGGCGGTCGGGTCAGCGGCTCGATGGACTTGGGTTCCGACATTTTGCTCCCAGCGCCGCTGCAATTGCGCCCGATGGCGCGTTGTAAAGCGGTCGATGCTTGTAGCATAGCGACTTGTAGGATATCCTGCAAGTAAGAGGATTGGTCACTGAAATGAAGATTGTCCTGGCCGGCTCAAGCCATTGGCACGCCGAAATGCATCTCGACGCCGCACACGCTTGTGGTGCCGAGATTGCCGGCATTTGGGATGAGGACGCGGACCACGCGCGCGCCTTCGCGACGCGTCATCATTTGCCGTTCATTGCGGATTTCGCGAAAATCCTCTCCAGCCCGCCTGAAGTGATCCTGCTGATGGGACATCCTTCGACGGTGCCTGCGCGGGCGCGCGCCATTATCGCAGCCGGCATACCGCTGATCCTGGAAAAGCCGGCGGCGAGCAGCACCGGGGCGTTGGCCGCGCTGCGCGACCTGGCGAGGCAGCATCGGGCCTTTGTCAGTGTTCCCCTGCCCAACCGCTTTGGACCGGCCGTCACTGCCTTTGAACGGCTGCGCCAGCAGGGCCGCGCCGGTGCGGTTGCGCATTGCCAGTTTCGTCTGGTCAATGGTCCGCCGCAGCGCTATGCGGCCGACGGCGTCGCCTGGGTCGTGGATCCGGCGATCGGTGGCGGCGGCGCGCTGAGGAATCTCGGCATCCACGGCGTCGACGCCGCGCTCAGCCTGGCAACCGGCAGGCTTGGGCTGACAGCCGTTTCGATCGAGAACCGCATTCACCGCGCCGCGGTCGAGGACCATGCGCTGCTTGTGCTGGAAGATGATGCCGGAGCGTTGTTCGTCGTCGAGGCCGGATACACTTTCGCGTCGATGCGCCCCGGCGGTGACTTCGAATGGCGCATCGCCAGTGAGAATGCGACCCTCATCGACTATGGCGAGCGCGCCATCTGTGCGACGCTCGACGATGGCGCTATCGTCGACTTGCCGATCGAATTGCCGGCGACGCGCTACCGGCTATGCATGAGCGACACGCTCGACCGGCTGGCTCGAAAAGCGCCGCCGGCGATTTCGATCGATGACTATGTTGCGGCGATGTCGCTGATCGACGCCGCGTATGAAAAGGCAGGACGATGATTGGAATAGGCATTATCGGAGCGGGCGATTTCGGCGGGGCCCACGCAAGGGCAATCAAGGAAGTGCACGGCCTGCATCTCGTCGCGTCGAGCCGCGGCAATAACGATGCCCTGGCCGGCTTCACCAGCGAGCACGGTGGTCGCGGCTACACCGACTGGCGCAAGCTGCTGGACGACAAGGATGTCGACGCCGTCCTCATCGCCAGCCCTCACCATCTCCATGCCGAAATGGCGATCGGGGCGGTAAAGGCCGGCAAGCACATCATGCTCGAAAAGCCGATGGCGCCGACGGCGGCTGCCTGCGATGCAATCAATGCCGCCGTGGCCGCCAGTGGCGTCAAGCTGATGGTTGCCCATCTCATGCATTTCGCCCTGCCCTGCATGGCGGCCAGGCAGGCGCTGCAGGAAGGGGCGCTCGGCCGGCCGCTCATCGGATCGAGCTGGATCATCAAGCTGTGGATGGAGCACAATCGCCGCGACTGGCATCTGCGCAAGGCAACCGGCGGCGGCATGCTGTTGACGGCCGGCATTCATGCGCTCGACCGCCTGGTCTGGCTGATGGATGACGATGTCGTGTCGGTGAGCGCCATGCTCGGGGCCAAGTTCCATGACCAGGAAGCCGACGATACCGCCCTGCTCGGTCTGCGCTTCGCCGGCGGCGGGCTCGGCCAGGTGCAGAGCATCGGCTATCGCAATGGCGCGACCACCTACGCCATGGACCTGGTCTGCGAGCAGGGAACGCTGCGCATCGACATGGACCGCGGCACGATGCTTGGCCGCGATACGGCCTGGACCGACCTGCCAGGCTCGTTCGAGCCGAACTGGATGCACAACGCGCTGGTGCGCGAATGGACGGCGATGCGCGATGCCATTGCCGACGACAAGCCGGTGCCGGTCGACGGTGCCTATGGACGCAAGATCATTGGCATCATCGAGGCCGCTTTTGCGTCGAACGAAACCCGGCGCGAGCACGAGATCGCCGGTGCGCGCTGAACCGGGCCATCTGGCCCACTTACCTGCACATGCGCCGCGCGGCGTCTGGGGCGCGGTGATGCTGGCCATCGACAATCGCGGAGCAATCGACTGGGACGCGACGGAAGAGACGATCGCGCGGCTCTGCGCGACCGGTGTCGACGGCATCTATTCCAACGGCACGGCCTGCGAATTCCACTGCCAGACCGAACCCGAGTTCGACCGGCTTTGCGACCTGGTGGCCGCGATAGCCGGCCGCGCACGCCTGCCCTTCCAGATCGGCATCAGCCAGTCCAATCCGCGCGTTGCGCGCGAGCGGCTGATGCGGGTTTCGGCGCTTCGCCCGGCGGCGGTGCAATTCACCTTGCCCGACTGGTGGCCGCCCAGCGACGACGAGGTCATGCGCTTCGTCGGCGGCCTGTGCGAGACCGCACCTGACATGCCGCTGGTGCTCTACAATCCATCGCACGCCAAGCGCCGCCTGACGCTCGAAGGCATCGCCAGGCTGCGCGCCGTGCCGTCGCTGGTCGGCGCCAAGCTGCCGGGCGGCGACGCCAGCTGGTACGCCGACATGCGCCGCGAACTGCCGGGATTTTCGGTTTTCGTGCCCGGCCATACGCTGGCGACGGGCTTTGCCCAGGGCGCCCATGGCAGCTATTCCAACGTCGCCTGCCTGAGCCCGAAGGGCGCTGTGACGTGGTGGCATATGATCCGCACCGACGCGGCAGCCGCTGCTGAAATCGAGACGCGTATCCAGGCCTTTCTCGCCGCCCACGTTCTGCCTTTTCGCGCTCGCTACGATGTCAGCGATGCGGCGCTCGACAAGGCGATGGCGGCGGCCGGTGGCTGGGCGTCGCTTGGCCCGCGACTGCTCTGGCCTTACAGCTCGGTTCCCGACGAGGAGATCGCGACGCTGGCCAAAGCCGCAGGCACGGCCTTCCCCGAATGGTGGCAATGAGCCCCGCTTAATCGACGCCATCGCGTAAACTTTTTCGCCCGACATGCGTTGTTCCTTCTCCAAGCCAAGGAGACAGCCATGCAGATGAAATCGGAAATCGCCGGCGAGGCCGCCAAGCAGCGCCACATCCAGCGCGGCATCGATGCCAAGGACAAATCGAAGGGCAACGGCAAGCAGCAAGGCGCCATGCAGGCCGGAGCACGCAAATATCCCGAGCCGCCCTTTCCAGAGCAGCACCAGCCGAAGCCGGGGCACGAATGGGCGATCGAGCCGGCGCCGCTTTACGATGCGCCATTTTATATCGGATCGAAAAAGCTCGACGGCAAAGTGGCTGTCATTACCGGCGGCGATTCCGGCATCGGCCGCGCAGTGGCCGTGCTCTATGCGCGTGAAGGCGCCGACGTGGCGATCGTCTATCTGTCCGAGGACAAGGATGCCGAAAAGACCAAGGCGGCAGTGGAAGCCGAAGGCCGGCGCTGCATGCTGGTCAAGGCGGACGTCAGCGAACGCGACCACTGCCACAATGCGGTGGCTGAGGTGGTGAAGGAATTTGGCCGGATAGACGTGCTGGTCAACAACGCCGCCTTCCAGATCCATTCCACCGAATTCACCGAGCTGACCGAAGAGCATTTCGACACGGCGCTGAAGACCAACCTCTACGGCTATTTCCACATGGCGCAGGAGGCTGTGCCGCACATGAAGCCCGGTTCGGCGATCATCAACAGCGGCTCCATAACCGGCATCGAGGGCTCGAAGCAACTGGTCGACTATTCGATGACCAAGGGTGGCATTCATGCCTTTACGCGTGCGCTTTCGGGCAACCTTATCGAAAAGGGGATTCGGGTGAACGCCGTGGCGCCAGGTCCGGTATGGACGCCGCTCAACCCGTCGGACAAGGAAGCCGGTGACGTTTCGAAGTTTGGCGCAGACACGCCAATGAAACGGCCGGCGCAACCGGAGGAGATCGCGCCGGCCTATGTGTTTCTCGCCTCGCCGCACTGCTCGAGCTACATCACCGGCGAGATACTGCCGATTATCGGCGGCTACTGAGTGGGTGCCCTGCGCCGCCACGATCGTCCGCTCGGCTCGATCACACTGCGGAACGGTATGCCTCGTCGTGCGACCTAGCGTGTGACGGTGGCGGCGATCTCAGACATGAAATGGTCGATAGATGTATTTCATTGCCTTGGCAACAGACTATGACGGCACGCTGGCTCACGAGGGGATCGTCGCTGAAAAGACAATTGCCGCCCTCGAACGCTTCAAGAAAAGCGGCCGCAAACTCATTCTGGTCACGGGACGAGAACTGCCCGACCTCAAGCGCGTTTTTCCCGAGCTCGGCCTGTTCGACAAGGTCGTCGCCGAAAATGGGGCGTTGATCTACACGCCTGCCAGCGAGGAAGAACGCACGATTTCACCGGCACCGGCGCCCAAATTCGTCGCCAAGCTGAAGAAACACGGCGTCAAGCCGCTTTCAGTCGGACGGTCGATCGTTGCCACCTGGGAACCACACCAGGCAACAGTTCTTGAGGTCATCAAGAACTTAGGGCTGGAGCTGGAAATCATCTTCAACAAGGGCGCGGTGATGGTGCTGCCGAGCGGCATCAACAAGGCAACCGGGCTGGCCGCCGCGCTTGAGGACCTGAAGCTGTCGCCACACAATGTGGTTGGCATTGGCGATGCTGAAAATGATCATGCCTTCCTGCAGGCATGCGGCTGCAGCGTCGCTGTCGACAATGCACTTGCGGCGGTCAAGGACACAGCCGACCTGGTGACGCGCGGCGCCCGTGGAAAAGGCGTCGAGGAACTGATCGAGAAACTGGTGAAGCGTGATCGGGAACTTGTCCGAAAACGCCGCGACGGCATCCTCCTCGGCTCGGTCGGCGGCGACGAAGTCTATCTGACGCCGACCGACACGGTTCTGATCGCCGGAAGCTCCGGCATCGGCAAATCCACCTTGGCCACCGCGCTGACGGAACGCTTCGTCGAGAGCGGCTTTCAGTTCTGCATTTTCGACCCGGAAGGCGATTACGACGGCCTCGAAGGCGCCGTCCGGATAGGCGACGGCTCAAGCGCACCGACAAAGGCACAAGTGCTCGACCTGATCGACAAGCCGGACACCAATGTGGTCGTCAATGGGCTGGCACTGCGGGTCAATGAGCGGCCGGACTTCTTTGCCGATCTGCTGCCCGGCCTCGGCAGTTTCCGCTTCCGCACAGCGAGGCCGCATTGGCTGGTCATCGACGAAGCGCATCATCTTCTGCCCAAGAAGCGCGACGACACGCGCGCCGTTCTATCGTTGGAATTACCGGGCACTGTCCTGATCACCGTTCATCCGGAAGCGATCTCGACCGATGCCCTGCGTCTGGTCACTGCCGCCATTGCGCTTGGCCCCAAGGCCAAGAATGTCATCAAGGCGTTTTGTCGTGAGACGGACACCAAGCCGCCAAAGGATATCCCATCGCCAAAAGGCGAGCGCGTGTTGTTCTGGCGACCGCAAACCCGCAAGAAAATTGCCATGGTCAAAGCGATCGAGCCGCGCCAGTCGCTCAAGCGTCACAGCCGCAAATATGCAGAAGGTCAACTCGACGAGGCCGGCAGCTTCTATTTCAGAGGTCCCGACAACGCGATGAACCTGCGCGCCCACAATTTGATGATTTTCGCGCAGATCGCCGAAGGCATCGATGACGGGACCTGGGAGCATCACCTGCGCGCCGGCGACTATTCCGAATGGTTTCGCCACCAGATCAGGGACAAGGAGCTGGCGCGCGAAACCGCCGAAGCAGAAAAGGACGAAAAGCTCTCGGCGCAGGAAAGCCGCAAGCATGTTCTGGATGCAGTACGTCGCCGCTATACGGCTCCTGCCACCGCCCCGGAGGAATAGAGAGAAAGGGATGATCCATGCATATCATTCTCGGAGGCACCGGCCATGTTGGTTCTGCTGCAGCTATGTCGCTTCTACAGCAGGGCGAAGCGGTCACCATCGTAACTCGCGACCAAGCCAAAGGCGCCGACTGGACCCGGCGTGGCGCCGAAATCGCGGTGGCGGATGCCCACGACAGCGAGGTCCTTCGCCAGGTTTTTCGTCAAGGCGAGCGGCTGTTTCTGCTCAATCCGCCGGCCGACCCATCGACCGACACGGACGTTGAAGAGCGTAAAACCGTCGCCGCCATCACTGCGGCGCTTGAAGGATCTGGATTGCGAAAGATCGTCGCCCAATCAACCTACGGCGCCCGGCCCGGCGACCGATGCGGCGACCTGAACGTCCTCCACGAGTTGGAGCAGAAACTGCATGCCCAGCCGATCCCTGCCAGCATCATCCGGGCGGCATATTATATGAGCAACTGGGATTTTGCTCTTGGAACTGCGGAGCAGGATGGTGTGGTGAACACATTTTTCCCGGCGGACTTCAGATTGCCGATGGTGGCACCGGACGACCTCGGGCGCACCGCCGCCCGTCTGCTGAAAGAGCCAATCGAACAGACAGGTATGCACTATGTCGAAGGCCCGGCGCGCTACACTGCGTCCGATGTCGCAGCTTGTCTGAGCGACGAATTGCAAAAAGACATTCAGGTGGTGACGGCTCCGCGCGAAAAATGGCAAGAAACTTTTGAGGGCATGGGCTTTTCCAAAGCCGCTGCCGAATCGTATGCGCGCATGACCGCCGTTACTCTGGACGAGCTAGAATTGCCCACAAATCCCGAGCGTGGCACGGTTTCCCTGCAACGCTACATTTCCGATCTGGTGGCCCGACGAAATTAGCGCCGCAAAGAAACGGCGAATACCTCTGTAGTCTCAATCCGTTACCGGAACAAACTACACTATTAAATCCTCTATTCTGATCGGCAGATCGCGGATACGCCTGCCGGTGGCGTGATACACCGCGCTTGCGACTGCGGCTGCTGTTCCGACATTGCCGAGTTCGCCCAAGCCCTTGACGCCGGCCGGGTTGACCGCGTGATCGACTTCCGGGACGAGGATTACCTCAAGCTGCTTTATGTCGGCGTTGACCGGCACCAGATAGTCCTGCAGGTCGCGGTTGACGTAGCGGGCGTGGCGCCGGTCGATTTCGGTCGCCTCGTGCAGGGCCTGGCCAATGCCCCAGATCATGCCGCCCATCAACTGGCTGCGCGCGGTGCGCGTGTTCATGATGCGGCCGGCGGCAAAGGCGCCAACGATGCGGGGAACCCGGATTTCCCTCGTGTAGCTGTTGATGCGCACTTCAACGAATTCTGCGCCATAGGCGTATTTCACCGAATCCTCGTCCTGATCGCCGCCGTGGAATTCCGGCTGCCCCGCGTAAAGTTTCTTCAGCGCCTCAGGCGACGAGCCTTTCGGTGCAAACTCGGCATATTCCTCGAGCGCGCCGATCTGCATCGCGTTGAAGACGTCGGACAGTCTGGCCGACTTGCCGCCATCGGTGACGACGGCCTCCTTTTCCATTTCCAGCTTTGCGTTGCCGGAGCCCGCCAGCGGTCCGCCCTCCCCGACAGCCGCGGCGAAGAGTTTTTCGCGAATCGCGTCGCAGGCCTTCAGAACCGCCGAGCAGACACTTGCGGTCGAAATCGAGCCGCCAGAGACCGGCGCCGGCGGCAAGGTGCTGTCGCCCATCTCGACGCTCACCTTGTCGATATCGACGCCAAGCCGTTCGGCCGCCATCTGCCCCGCCACGGTGCGCACGCCGGTGCCGATCTCGTGCGAGCCGGACTGGACACGAACATGGCCGTCGTCGGTCAGGCGGACACGGGCCGCGCAGGGCGCTGCGGCGGTGGGATAGATGGCGGTCGCACAGCCCATGCCGACAAGCCAGTCGCCGTCTCGCATCGAACCGACGGCCGCTTCGCGCTTTGACCAGCCGAAGGCCTCTGCGGCCTGGTCATAACATTTGATCAGCGACCTGCTGGAAAATGGCTTACCGCCGATCGGCTCCTTTTCCGGCTCGTTGATGCGGCGGAATTCGACCGGATCCATGCCGAGTTCCACTGCCATTTCGTCCATGGCGTTCTCGAGCGCATAGACGTAGGGCGTCTCGGGCGGCGAACGCATGTAGCCGGGTGTGTTGCGGTCGGCATGCACCAGCGACACATGCGTCAGCACCGAGCCGTAATTATACATGCGGCTGGTTGCCGAGGTGCCGCCGACGACATAGGGATCGGGTCGCGAGGTCACTTCCCAGCCTTCGTGACCGAAGGCGGTGATGCGGCCGTCCTTGTTCGCGCCGATACGGATGCGGTGCCGGGTCTCCGCCCTGTAGGTTTGTGTGTCGTAAGCTTGCATGCGGCTGACTACGCAGCGCACCGGCCGGCCGACGCGGCGGGCCGCGACCGCTACGATCGCCGTGCGGGCGGTCATCGGCCCCTTGGAGCCGAAAGCACCGCCGATATACGGACTGACGATCCGTACATTGGCCGGGTCGATCTTCAATTGCCGTGCCAGTTCGGTCTTCCAGCCGGTGACGTTCTGGCTTGGCTCGTGCACGGTGAGCTGATCGCCCTGCCACCACGCCGTCGTGGAAAATAGCTCGATCGGATTGTGGTGCTGGGTCGGCGTCGAGTATTTCTGATCGATCTTCACCGCAGCCGCAGCATAAGCGGCGTCGAAATCGCCGGCTTTAAGGTCCTCCTTGTACATCGGACTTTTGCCGGCGGCAGGCTCGAGCGTGGTTCCCCGGGAATCGAAGCTGGCGCTGGGTGTTTCTTGCGCATAGTCGGCGCGGATCAGCATAGCCGCCTCCGCCGCCGCCTCGAATGTCTCGGCAACCACCAGAGCGATGATCTGGCCGTCATGGAAGATGGTCTTGTCGTGCAGCGGAGCGATCGAGCTTGCGCCGGTATTGCCGAATTTCGGCTTGTCGACCTCGTCCATGTCACCGGCGCTGACGATATCGAGGACGCCGGGCACCGCTCGAGCTTCCTTAAGCCGGAGACCGGAAATGCTGCCCTTGGCGATGGTGCTGGTGGCAAGCACGCCGTAGGCGACATTCGCGGTCGCAAGGTCGGCTGGGTAACCAGCCTGGCCGGTAACCTTCAGGCGGGCATCGATCCGGGGAACGGGATTTCCCATATTCTCTTTCGGCGCGGGGGCAGCTTGGTTCATGATGAAACCTTCATGTCGCGTGTTTCGAGCAAGGCTCGCACCAGGGTGCGTTTGCCGAGCGGGATCTTGAATGCGTTGTGTTCCCTTGGCTTCGCTTCGGCGAATGCGGCTTCGGCAGCAGCCTCGGCGGCATTGCGATCGAGCGCCTTGTCTTGCAATGCCTCTTCAGCCGCTCTTGCACGCCAGGGTATGGTCGCCACGCCACCAAGCGCTATGCGGGCCTGTCTGACCGTGTCGCCGTCCATATCGAGAGCGACGGCCGCTGAGGCCAGCGCAAACGCATAGGATTCGCGATCGCGTATCTTCAGGAAGCGGGAGCGGCGGCTCCAATCGCGGAAAGGCACATTGATGGCTACGATGACTTCGTCGGCCGCCAGATCCGTCTCTATGTTGGGCGTATCGCCGGGCAGGTGGTGCAGCTTGGCGAAGGGTATCCTGCGCAAGCCCTCCCTCCCCTCGGCTTCGACAACGGCATCGAGCGCGATCAAGGCCTGGGCGAAATCGCCGTGATAGGTAGCGATACAGGCGTCACTGGTGCCGAGGACCGCATGCTGCCGGTTCAAGCCTTCCAGGGCTGCGCAACCGGATCCCGGCTCGCGCTTGTTGCACGGCCAGGATGTCTCGCGAAAATACTCACACCGCGTCCGCTGCAGCACATTGCCCGCCAGGCTGGCCATGTTGCGGATCTGGCCGCTGGCCGCCAATTTCAGGCTTTCGGCAAGCAGCGGGCAACGGTGCTTGATCTCGGCCCTGTCTGCCGCCTCGCCCATGCGAACCAGCGCGCCGAAACGGATGGTGTCGTCGCTGATCCTGATCTGCCGCAAGGCCGGTTCGGCCAGACCGTTGAGGTCGAGCAGACGCTCGGGCTGCGCAACGCCAAGCTTCATGTAGTCGGCCATATTGGTGCCGCCGGCGATGAATTGCGCGTTGGCCTGCGTCGGGGGAACGCGCGCATCAGTAGAATGCGAGGCGGCGGCGACGGCCGCGGAAACATTGGTCGGTCTTTCGTAAGCGAAGGGGCGCATCTCAAGCCCTCCTGGTCTCGTCTCGCGCCTGGACGATGGCCGCGACAATGTTCGGATAGGCGGCGCACCGGCACAGATTGCCGCTCATATATTCGCGGATGTCGTCTTCCGAACCGGCGTGGCCCTCGTTGACGCAGCCGATGGCTGACATGATCTGGCCTGGCGTGCAGTAGCCGCACTGGAAAGCATCGTTGTCGATGAAAGCCTGCTGCATCGGGTGCAGACTCCCATCCATGGAAGCGATCCCTTCCACGGTGGTGACTTCCCGGTCCTGGTTCATGACGGCGAAACTCATGCAGGAAAGCACACGCTTGCCCTCGACAAGCACCGTGCAAGCCCCGCACTGGCCGTGGTCACAACCCTTCTTTGTGCCCGTCAGGCCGACCTGATCGCGCAGCGCGTCAAGCAGGCTCGTGCGATTGTCGAGGGCGAGATTGTAGGCTTGCCTGTTGATGCGCATCGAAATCATCGATAGATCGCGCGGCCCGGCCGAACTTGCGGTTGATTGTTCGGCCGCTTTCACCGACTTCGCCAGCAACGGCGCAGCTGCGGCCGCCGAAACGGATCCGGTCATGAAGCCGCGTCGGCTGAGGACGGGCAGTGTGGGTTTGCTGGGGGATTTGGCATCGGACATGGCTGGCTCCAGGCTGGCTGCGTCTCAAGCGGGCCAAACCATCCGCTGGAGGCAAGGTTCCCTGTCTCTCACGCGCCTGTGATCGTTTCTCCTCCAGACGCGCAATCCCATCGCCCGCCTCGAATTGGCATTCGGAACTCTCCAGCCGTCTTTTCGTTCACACTCGATCGACGAAAAGACGACAACCAAAAGCCGATATGGCGTCTGGAGTGAAATCATGAAATCGCAGCTTGTCGCCGAAAGCGCCGGACAAAGGACGTTCGTGGTGGTGCTTGATCCCGGCGAAGAAGCATTCGCGGCGCTTACCTCTTTCGCGGTCGATCAGGACATTGGCGGCGCCTCGCTGACCGCGCTCGGCGCCTTCGAAAGGGCGACCGTCGGTTGGTTCGACTTCAACCAAAAAACCTATCGGAAAATCCCCGTCCAGGAACAGTGCGAGGTGCTCAGCGCGATCGGCGATGTCGCGATCGGCGACGACGGCAAGCCCAGCCTTCACGTCCACGCGGTGCTCGGCTTGCGCGATGGCACCACGCGGGGCGGACATCTGCTCGACGGCATCGTTCGGCCGACACTCGAAGTCACATTGGTGGAAGCGCCTGGGCATATGCGCCGCAGGAAGCGTCCGGAACTCGGCATCGCCTTGATCGACCTGGACGCTTGAGATCCAAATGCGGACCAGCGCTGAAACTCAGGTCCGTCCTTTGTTGTTTGATTTCTCGGGCGCGGTCTCGGGTGCGGCTTCCCAGCCGAATACGCTGCGACCGCCGAGCAGATGCGACTGATCGAACTCCCCGGCAACGATTTCCTTCAGGCTGGGGCCGGTGACGTAGCGTTCGACCTGCCGTGATTGGTCGTCCAGCCGCTTCAAGGCACCGATTTCTTCGTCGCGGCCGAGCCTGGCCTTATGGACGGCGGATTTCAGCACGCCGATCGTCTCGTCATAGACCTTCAGCGGCACAGGAAATGGATGCCTGTCCTTGCCGCCATGCGCCAGCGAGAAACGACCGGGATCGGAAAAACGGCACGGCGCGCCATGCAAAACCTCGGCCACCAGCGCCAGCGCCCGCACCGTGCGCGCACCGACGCCGGGGACCAGAAGAAGTTCGGAAAAATCGGCCGGGCCACGTTCGGCAGCCGCCGCCATGTTCCCATGAAGACGGCGCATGACGACATCGCTTTCGCGAACGTCGTGGTGCGCCGGCATGATCAGGTGCGGCAGCATCTGCTGTTGCGGCGCCTGCTCCGGAGCCGGGCCGGGTTCCAGCGCGGCGAATTCCCTCAGGATGCGATCCGGTCCGAGGTCTTGCAGCAGCTCCAGCTGTCCCTTGTGCGACGCGTCGGCGCGGCGGTCGGTCAGGTTGACGATCTCGCCCTGGTTGGCGCCCTCGATGGCGGCATGCGGCTGGTCGACAAAGCTCTTCAGGCCTTCCGACAGCCAGTGATAGCGGCGCGCCACTTTGCTGTCGCCGTTCATGCCCTGCTGCACCACGACCCAGTCGCCGTCATCGGTCACGATGAAGCCATGCAGATAGAGATCGAAGCCGTCCTGAACGGCGGCGCTGTCAACCTTGGCGACGAGCCGGCTGGCCGTCGCCAGGCCTGTTCCGTCGAAGCCGACGCGCTCGCCGATGACGGCAAGTTCGTGCGGGGTCTTGCGTGAATGCACCCCGCGGCCGCCGCACACGTGAATGCCGAGCTCCCCGGAGAGCGGAGCCAAACCGCGTTTCAGGGCGCCGATGACGCTGGTGGTGATGCCGGAGGAATGCCAGTCCATTCCCATGACGGCGCCAAACGACTGGAACCAGAACGGATGCGCCAACCGGCGCAGCAGCTCCTCGCGACCGTAGTGGTGGATGATCGCCTCGCACATGACCGCGCCAAGGCGCGTCATGCGATCGCCGAGCCATTTCGGCACGCGTCCACCGTGAAGTGGGAGGTCTGCGCTTCCCGATCGTTGTGCCAAATCTTGCCGCCTGTTGCCGATCTATGCCTTGCGCTCAACAGATAGGTATCGAAAGCGGGGTGAAGAAGCGATGATGTCCGTTTCGAGCTGCCGATGCTGGTGCCAGGCCCGCTTGGCAATCAGTGTAGCGGTTATCAGGTAGATTCGCTGACGAGATTAGGGCCATTCGGGTTCCATCGGCGGCGTTTGCCGGTTACCGCTCGGCTGGATTTCCGACCGCCGGATCGCGCCGCCTCGAATATCTCTCCACACGCGGCAGATCGTCACGAAATTCCACCCACGGCAGCTTCATGTCCCAATAGGCGTGAGCCTGCGGCGCAAATCGTTCGGGGTGGTCGAAGAAGCCGATCGTCACATAAAGTTCTTCGGGAAGCCCCTGGTCGAGATAGGCTATGGATGTCCCGCAATCGGCGCAGAAGGTGCGCAACACGCCTGGGGTTCTTGAGAACGTCTTCGGCGTGCCGGTCAGCAATCTGAACTGGGCCGGTCGATATCCGACCCAGACCGTCAGCGGGCTTCCTATGGCCTTGCGGCAATCGTCGTCGTGATCGGAGCAAATCCAGAACGGGTCGCCATGCATCTTAGCCGTTATGGAACCGCAAAAACAGGAGCCGGTCTCGATTCTGGTCATTGAACTATCGCTTCTGATCGAGGCGGCCGTTCGGCCGCAGGGTGCGCAGGGTGATCGAATAGCGGTGCGCGGCAACCGGAGGGATGCTGTGCTCCCATTCGGTACGCGCCGGACCCGTCATCAGATAAGCCGACCTTGGCTCGACGATGATGGTCTCGCGGTCCCATTTCGTGCCGTTCTTCCGGCGGAGCCGAAAGCTGCATGGGTCAAGCAGGGAAACGCCGGCTACGGCATCGAAATGCGGCTTGTCGCGATGCCAGCCGATACCGGCGCCAGGTCGGTACTCGTTGATCAAAACCTGCACGAAAGCGTCGACGGGAAGCCGCGCAAATGCCGCCACCTTCTTCCTGAGCGGCATCAGAAAAGCTGGGATCGCCGGCGCCTCGACGACTTTGCGCTGGTCGAAATCGTAGCGCAGGCCAAAACCGGCGACGCGCCGGTTTGCGAGATGGCCGTGAAAATCAAAGGGCTGGAAGGCGAGATTGTCGAGCTGCCGGACCAGCTCAGCTTCTTCCTCGACGGTGATCAGCTCTGGCAGATAGTGAAATCCCTCCGGCAGACCATCTAGGGCATGAAAATCTGGCGCACGAAAATCGGGCGCGCCAAACAGGTCGCCTTGGCCGGCGGCTTCCGGCTGCTTGGTTTTGAGCGATGGCATCAACCCTAATTGGTGAAGCTGGCCGGCGACGGCAAGGCCTTGGAGGCGCGGAGCCGGCCGGACCCTCGCCTCTTATCTTGCGCTAGATGGAACCGGCTAGATGGAACCCGGCTTGCCAGAGCGGGTTATTTGTACAAACGCGTCGAGCATTGGGGTCGAGTGTCGCGAATGCCTTCAACCGCTATCCAAAGCATGAATTACGATCCGGCGACGAGAACCCTCTCCGTATGGTTTGTCCCAAGCGGATATCGCTACGAGTACTATGACGTGCCGCCGCAGACCTATGCCGCATTCCGCAAAGCCACATCAAAAGGCCGGTTCTTCAACGCGTTCATCCGAGATCGGTATCAATACCGCCTAGTCGAGCAGAGCCAGTCGGGGTGAGTGCCCCGTCGTAGGCAGTGCATCCGAAAAGCGATGGCTTGCGTTAGAACCGGTCGGTCGACCGCTCCTTCATTGCTCCGGCGGCGTACCGGGTTGATCGCCGCCCGTCGACGACTTGGGCGTAGGATCCTTGTCAACCTCGGGACTTTGCTCGACGGTATTTGTGTTGCTCTGTGTCGGTTCAGAGCTGCTGGTGCTGCCCTGTATCGGTTCCGCCTCGTTGCTGCAGCCCGCTAAAGCAAAAGCCGCCAGCAGAACCGACAAAAACGACAATCTCGTCAACCGCAATTTCGTCATGCCAACCGCTCCTTCCTGCTCGACAACGGCGGGTCGTGAATTTGGTTGCAGCGGAATGGTTATCTGGGTTGGCCGAGGACCTTCTCATCGCCGTGAAGGAGCCAAGGAACAAATCTGCGCGCCGCCACGTTGCATTTCCAGTGCAAACGCTTGTGACAGTGAGGCTGTTGTCTTGGCGCCGAGAGCAAACTGGAAGGGCTTCCTGAAAATTGGAGAACTCAGCTGCCCGGTGGCACTCTATACGGCTGCCTCGACTTCAGAGCGGATCGCCTTCCACACGATAAACCGCGCCACCGGCCATAGGGTGCATCGCGCGTTCGTCGACAGCGATAGCGGCAAACCCGTCGAGAAGGACGATCAGGTCAAAGGCTATGAGATCAGCTCGGGCGACTACGTCGTGCTCGAACCCGATGAGGTCGCAGCCGCGGTCCCCGAGAGCGACAAGACGCTGTCGGTCTCGGCCTTCATCGGCTGTTCCGATGTCGACGACGTGTATTTCGACAAGCCGTATTACCTGGCCCCGCCGGACAAACACGCGGAAGAAGCATTTGGGCTGATCCGCGAAGGCATGCGCAGGAAGAAAGTCGCTGCGATCGCCCAGACCGTCCTATTCCGGCGCGTCCGGACCCTGCTCATCCGGGCCTATGATGAAGGGCTGGTCGCAACGACGCTGAATTTCGACTACGAGGTGCGCTCGGCGGAAGAGGCCTTCGACAACGTGCCCGACATGAAGATCAAGGGCGAGATGCTCGAACTGGCCGAACACATCATCAAGACCAAGAAGGGCAAATTCGATCCGACCAAATTCGACGACCGATATGAGGCGGCCCTGGCCGAACTTGTGAAGGCGAAGCTCGAAGGCAAGAAGATCGCGATTCCGAAGCAGCCCAAGCGGGAGAAGGTCGTCGATCTTATGGATGCGCTGCGCCAAAGCGCCGGCGTTGGCGGCAAGCAGCCCTCGACAAGAAAACCAGCGGCAAAGTCAAAGCCGGCGCGCCACGCGAAGGCGAAGCAGACGGCGCCGCGTCGGAAGGCCGGCTGACCGATGGCGCTCGAAACCTACCGCAAGAAGCGCGATTTTTCGGTCACCCCGGAGCCGCAGGGCCGCAGGGCGCCGAGGACGGGGAACAGCTTCGTCATACAGAAGCATGATGCGACGCGGCTCCACTATGATTTTCGTTTGGAAATGGACGGCGTCCTGAAGAGCTGGGCCGTCACCAAAGGGCCGAGCCTGATCCCCGGCGAGAAGCGCCTTGCCGTTCATGTCGAGGATCATCCCTTGGAATATGGCGGTTTCGAAGGCACCATCCCGAAGGGCGAATATGGCGGCGGCACCGTTATCCTGTGGGACAGAGGCACCTGGGCGCCGATCGGCGACGCGCATCGCGGCTATGCGAAAGGCCATCTCGATTTCGAACTTCACGGCGAGAAGCTTGGCGGCCGCTGGCATCTTGTGCGGATGGCCGGAAAGCCGCGGGAGAAGCGCGAGAACTGGCTGCTGATCAAGGGCGACGATGACGCCGCACGCACCGAAGGCGATCCTGACATTCTGGACGAACGGCCGGAGTCCGTCGCCACCGGCCGCAAGATCGAGGATGTCGCCGGCGAAGCGCCCGGCTGGTCGTCGAAGACGGGGCGCATCGGCAAACGCCGCGGCGGCCGCACGAGGGCCGCTCCCCCGGAAGAGCAGCCCGCCACCGTTGGCGTTCCGGAACCATCAAAGATCAAGGGTGCCAAGAAGGCAGCGCTTGCCGATTTCGTCGAGCCGACGCTGGCGACCCTGGTCCCGTCAGCGCCGTCCGGAGAACGCTGGCTGCACGAGATCAAATTCGACGGCTACCGGCTGCAGGCCAGGATCGAAGCCGGCCGCGTCAAACTGTTGACGCGGAGCGGTCTCGATTGGACGAAAAAATTCGGCAAAGCGGTCATTTCGGCGCTGGCCGATATCCCTGTCGGAACGGCGCTGATCGATGGTGAACTCGTGGTCGAGACCTCCTCCGGCGCATCAGATTTTTCCGCCCTGCAAGCCGATCTCAGCGAGGGCCGCAGCGATCGCTTTCGGTTTTACGTTTTCGACCTGCTTCATCTCGACGGGTACGACCTGCGCGACGTGGCGTTGGTCAAGCGCAAGGAGTTGCTGGAAAAAATCATCGGCAGCGATAATGGCATTATCAGCTACAGCGGACATTTTGAGGAGAACGGCGCTCTGGTCCTGCAACACGCCTGCCGGCTAAGCCTGGAAGGTATCGTCTCCAAGCTTCGCGATGCGCCTTACCGCGCGGGCCGCAGCAAGAACTGGGTGAAATCGAAATGCTCGGCGCGGCAGGAATTCGTCGTGGCCGGCTATGTCCCCTCGACAACCTCGCGCAATGCGATCGGTTCGCTCGTCCTGGGTGTCTATGACGACGGCAAGCTTCATCACGTCGGACGCGTCGGCACCGGCTACACGGCAGCCGTCGCCCAGGACCTGTTCAAGAAGCTCGAGCGGATACGCATTCCGTCAAGTCCGTTCGACGAGCGGCTGACGGCTGACGAGGCGCGGCAGGCCCGCTATGTCAAGCCGGAACTGGTCGCCGAAATCGAGTTTCGGGCCTGGACCGCCGACGGCAATCTGCGCCACGCGTCGTTCCGCGGATTGCGCGAGGACAAGCCGGCGAAAGAGATCGTCCGCGAGACGCCCAAGGCGATCAAGGCAGCACCCAAACCTCAGCGCCGGACTGTCAAGCTCACCCACCCCGACCGGCTCTATTGGCCGGACCAGGGCGTGACCAAGGAGGGTCTCGCCGACTATTATGCCGAAGTCTGGCGCTATGCATCGCCCTACATCGTCGGCCGGGCACTGGCGTTGGTGCGATGCCCAAACGGCATTTCGGGCGAGCAGTTTTTCCAGAAGCATGCCTGGAAGGGTCTCAACCCAAACATCGTACTGGTCCACGATCCCAAGGACCCGCCCGACGAGCGGCTGATTAGCATCAACGACCTCGATGGGCTGATCGGTCTTGTCCAGTCGGCGGCGCTGGAGATCCACCCCTGGGGTTCGACGGTGAGCGATTGGGAGCGTCCGGACACGATCATCATGGACCTCGATCCCGGCGAGGGCGTTACCTGGGAGGCGGTGATCGAAGCCGCCGTCGAGACCCGCGACCGGCTGAAGGATGTAGGGCTTGTCCCGTTCATCAAGACCTCGGGCGGCAAGGGTCTGCACGTCGTGGCGCCATTGAAGCCGAAAGCGGAATGGCCTGTCGTAAAGGCCTTCACCAAGGCGATTGCCGACGCCATGGCCTCGGACAGCCCCAGCCGCTACGTCTCGACCATCACCAAGTCAAAACGACGCGGGAAAATCCTCGTCGACTATCTGCGCAACCAGCGCGGTGCGACCGCAGTCGCACCCTATTCGACAAGAGCACGACCGGGCGCGGCGGTGTCGATGCCGCTTTCCTGGGACGAGCTCGGTCCCGGCATCGGACCGGCCTATTTTACCGTCGAGAACACACCGACCCGGCTTGCCTCGTCGTCGGATCCCTGGCAGGATTTCCGCGCGGCCGCAGCGCCGATCGAAGAACCGGGAAGCCGGCGCAAGAAAGCGGCTTGAGGCCTGCCTTACGAAGGGCATGCATCAGGGCAATCAGGCGATCTGCTCAAACGTGCATTGTTCCGGCGCCTTGTCGGGCCGCCAGCGCAGGAGTTTGGTGCCATGCCGGAAACGGTCGCCGGTAACGTGATCGAAGCGCACTTCGACCACCAATTCGGGACGGACCGGTTCCCATTCGCCGCTGCGCTCGGTGCTCCAGCGGCTCGGCCCGCCCGGCGCCTTTCCGGTGAAGCCGGGTGGCTCGCGCATCGCTTCGAGTTTGCGGGTAAGTTCGGCCCTGTCGTCCTTGGCAATGGTCGAGGTGAAGCCGACGTGGTCGAGCTTGCCGGCCTGGTTGTACAGACCCAGCAACAGAGAGCCGACCTGCGGGCTGTTGCTGAGATAGCGAAAGCCGCCGACCACGCAATCGGCCGACCGCAACCGCTTTACCTTCACCATCGCGCGCACCCCCGGTTGGTACGGACCGTCCAGCCGCTTGGCGACCACGCCGTCTGTCGCGCCATGTCCGGCATCCCCTAACCAGGAGCGGGCTTCCTTCACATCGCGCGTACAGTGCGAAAGCACGATGCTCCTGCGGTTAGCCGAAGCGACGAAAGCCTCAAGGATCGCTCGCCGTTTTTTCAGCGTCCGCGCCAACCAAACGGTTCCGTGCTCATCGCAGAGCATGTCGAACAGGACGATGCGAGCCGGGGTTTCGGCGGACAGCTTGCGGATCCTGCTCTCGGCGGGATGAAGCCGCATCTGGAGCGCGTCGAACGAAAACTTGCCGTCGACCGAGATGACGATTTCACCGTCGACGACAAAACGGCGCGACGGCAGTTCCTTCAATGTCGCGACGAGTTCGGGAAAATAGCGTCCGAGCGGCTTGCCTGACTTTGCGCGCAACTCCACCGCGTCACCGTGCCGGAATGCCAGGCAGCGAAAGCCATCCCATTTGCGCTCGTATTGCCATCCATCTCCTTCGGGAATCGTATCGGCCGCCTTGGCTTCCATCGGAGGCGTATCGAGCGGCAGAGGGAAGCCGCCGTCGCGAGGGATGACCTTCATTGTGCTGCCTTTGTCCTCCCGAGCAACTCCGTGCGCCTATTTTCGCTTTCCGGCCTCCGAGCCGATGCTCTTGCGCAGCGCATCCATGATGTTGATCACGTTGCTGGGCGGTTGCTCGGGCTTGGCCTTCGCCTTGGCCGGCCGTTTCTTGCCCTTCTTCTTCGAGGCAATGATCTCCAGCAGCCGCGCCTGGACGGGATCTCCGGTCATGGCGGGATCCCACTGCCTGGTTCGCTCATCAATCAGCGTCGAGACCATGTCCATCATTTTCGGGTCGGGTTTGGCGTCGTCGATCTTGCCGAAATAATCCTCGGGATCGCGAACCTCGTCACCATAGCGCAGTGTCCACAACACAATGCCCTTGCCTCGGGGTTCGAGCATGACGGCGCGCTCGCGGCGATACATGACCAGTCGCGATATTCCGACCGTCCCTGTCGACTGCATGGCGTCGCGAATGACGGAGAATGCCTCCTCCCCGACCGGGTCGTCAGGGGTGAGGTAATGGGGCTTGTCGTACCAGATCCAGCCGATGCTGTCCGCATCGACGAACATGTCGATGTCGATCGTACGGGTGCTCTCAAGCGCAACCGCGTCGAGCTCGTCGTCCTCGAGCAGCACGTATTCGTCCTCGCCGCGCTGGTACCCCTTCACCTCGTCGTCTTCAGCAACGGGCTTGCTGCTGACGGCATCGACGTATTGGCTGACGACCCGATGCCCGCTCTTGCGATTGAGCGTATGAAACCGGACCTTTTCGCTCTCGGTGGTAGCGGGCGTCATCGCGACCGGACAGGTCACCAGCGAAAGCTTCAGATAGCCCTTCCAGAAGGGACGTGGTGCCATCAGGGAACCCCGGCAGATGTAAAACAGCCGAACGCATCAGGGTATCGATTGTTCCAGCTGCGTTTCGTCGCGCGCCCAAGGCTCGCGAGCAAGATCGCTTGTCTTCGACCCTCAAGAAAGCCTGATGCCGTCGAATTCATCACTTTTCCGGTTCGGGAAGGAACCGATGGGCGCGAGCGCAGTTCGGTGCAGACAAACAGCTCGGCGGCAGCAAGGACCATTTCGATGTCGGAAGCGATCCGGATCGCGATCGGCGCTCCATTGTCGGGAAGTGCGGCAGCGCTTGGCGCCGAAATGAAGCAGGCGATCGAACTCGCGGTCGAGGAGCAGATCGCGGACATTGCGGGGCTTCCCATCTTGCTTGAGGCCGCGGACGATCAGGGCAAGGTCGAGACCGGACGGCAAGTCGCGGACGAGTTTTGCAGCCAGCCGGATCTGCTTGGCGTCGTTGGCCACTACAACAGCAATGTCACCATCGCTGCGGCGGAGACCTATGCCGCCCACGACCTCGCGATGATCACGCCGATCGCTTCCGACACGGCGCTCACCGAGCGCGCGCTGCCGAACGTCTTCCGCTTTACCAACCGCGACGACCAGACCGGAGCAGCCATTGCCCGTCATCTCTACGACGTCATGGGCAAGCGCCGCGCCGTCCTGGTCGAAACCGAAACCATGTATGGCCACAGCATGGGCAGCGCGTTCTCGCGGGCATTCCTGTCGCTTGGAGGACGCATCGCGGAGCGGCGAACGGTTCGCGAAGGGAGCCGCGATTTTGAGCCCGTAGTCGCGTCCCTGCGGGCCGATTTCGACCTCTTGTTCTACGGCGGCAGTTTCGAGGGTGCGTTCATCCTGCGAGCAATGCGCCGTGCAGGTCTCGACCAGCTCTTTGCCAGCGGTGACGGCTGCTGGGACGCGGTGAATTTCCTTGAGCCTGCAGGAGAAACCGCGACATTGGGTGAAGGCGTTCTTGTGCTATCCGCTACGCCCGAACTGGGCAAGGTCGCGGGTTCGAGCGATTTCGCCGCCCGCTACGCGGCGCTGTTTGGACCGATCGGCAACTATGCCGTGAATTCCTACGATTCAGCCCGTGTGCTGATCACCGCAATCAAGGACGCGATCACCGAATCCAAGGGAAATCCGAGCCGCCGCGACGTTCTGATTGCGATGCGGAAGCTCCATTTCCAGGGCATTGCTTATAGCGATCCGGTGCAGTGGGACGAAAAAGGCGACAACCTGGCCGCCGTCACGGCGCTCAACGTGGTGGAAAATGGCCGATTTCGACAGATTGCCGAAATCCCGCAGATGCAAGGTATCGGATAGATACGCCTCACGACGGCGGCGGCGCACTCGGAAATAACACGCGCAATTTGTGCTCCGCGGCGGCCCAGTTGCGCATGTGATATTGCCAAAGGCAACCATTGCTCACCGCAAAGGCCAGCATTCCGACGACCACGGCGAGGCTGATCGTCGACCCAAGGACCGCATTGGTCATCACACCGGCAAAGACGCCGGCGATCGCACCGTTGACGACATTGACCATGCCGGCGGTGCTGGTGAACGACTGCCAAGAGGTAGGCTTGAGACCGACATCAGCAAGCAAGGCAAGCTGGTTGTCATGCGTCGAATGGACAAGATATCGCGCCATGGATGGCGCCAGCTCGGTATAGTAGTGCCTGATCCGCGCCATGCCGCGTGCGTGGACCATATCCTCAATTGCCACCTGCACGGCCCTGACAAAGGTGACCAGTCCGACGAAGTAGAGGCATGGCAGCAGGATCAGGCTGAACAGCACGAATGGCTGGCCCATTTTCGTCACCTGAGCGACGAAGGCGAGAGCAATCGTCGCGCTCGATACGGAGGTCAGGAACAGATTGGCGCGCTGGTTCGCCTCCTGAATCGTGGCTGCCCGGGCGGTTTGCAGCACGAAATGCTCTGTCGTCATCATCTGCAGGAGTTGCTGCCCGCTCTCGCTGTCACTTGTTTCTGTCATCGCGAATAGGTTTTCGTCGGTCGCGGTGTTGCCGGGTAAAGCCGCATCGGCAATGCCGGATGAGCCTCCCCTGGAGGGCAGGCGACCGCGCCATACGGCGAGTGGCTGTCAGTCCCGCAAACGATTGGCGGCGTGGTCCTGGCGTTGGTCGGTCGCGACCTGCTTGGAATCCAGACCGCGTTCCTTGGTATGTTGCGCCTTGTCGCGGTTGGACAGGACTTGGTTTTCCCCGATCTTATCCTTTGGGGTCGTGGTCATGGCGCCTGTACCAGAACCCTTCCCCTGTGAACCCGCTCCGATGTGCTTTTTGCTACCTTTTGCCATGGGCTTTCTCCAATTCGTGTGGGACGACGCAGTGACTAACCGTCCGGACGGTCCTCGGGGTCAGTCGTCGGGGCGGTTCTTGTGATGAACGCTCTCCTGATTTTTTCCGCGAAGGATGTTGCGGTCGTCAGGATCGACAAGGTCGGGTGTGTCGGACCTGATTTCCGATCCCTTGCGCAACGCTTCACGTTCCGCTGCCGATCGCTTCAGGTCCGCCTCTGCGTCGAAATCCTTATCGGCGCCCTTCGTGTTCTCTCGCTTTTCAATGATGCGCATTTGCTGTTCATGAGTCCTGCGTCCAGCCATTGGTTCCTCCAAGATGCCTCGCTTCGATTGATGCCCAGATCGCTGGCGGCAATCGTCGGATTCCCGGTGATTGCAGGCCGTGCCGAAGCCATCGTGCTCTCCACGAGCTGGGCCTGTCCTATGGCGATAATGGCAGGGCGGCGGGATCGTTCCGAAATGGCGGTCGAATAAGCCGTCCTTCGCTCATCTCAGTCTTTCTCTTCGCGATACAAGCGCTCAGTCGCCCGTTCACTCTCCCTGCGTTCTGCGGGACCGCGGCGGCGTCGCGTAACGAGTGCGTAGGCGATCAGGATTGCCAGTATCAGCGGACCGCCTGCAACGACGAGCAACCACATGCTGTTCTCAAACATGGACCATCTCCTTTTCCTCACAACCGAGAAGGCGCCGAAACCGTTCCTGGGTTCTGCCGCCAATCGCCAATGTTTGCGATTGGCCAAATCGCTGGCGACTTTGTCATTCCGTTGCGAGTTCGCGATCCGTGGTTTCAACTTGACAGGTGACGGCAGTTATGCTAGGAATTTATTCATGGTGCTGATTTGCGCCGACCCGCCGCCAAGGCGGGTTTTTTGTTTCGGCGCTACCCTACAAGACTGCGAGTAGCCATTGACGGGCCATTTCCGATCGGCTTCCGCTGCGCGGTTCGCAACGCCGCCGTTCCGATGGAACATCAGGCTATCTCAGTCGTTCGGCAACCGATCGCTGATTTCCACCACTGACGCCCGACGCCGCAGCGAGCGCGCAAAGCTGCAGGGGATAAATCCACCAGACGCACAGGAGGCAACCATGCCCAACACTGCCGAGATCCTTGTCGACACACTGATCGCCTGGGACGTACGCGTGATCTTCGGCCTGCCGGGGGACGGCATAAACGGCATCATGGAGGCGCTGCGCACAAGGCAGGACAAGATCCGCTTCGTACAGGTGCGGCACGAGGAATCCGCGGCTTTCATGGCGACAGCCTATGCCAAATGGACCGGCAAGCTCGGTGTCTGTCTCGCCACCTCAGGGCCAGGAGGCACGCACCTGCTCACCGGCCTCTATGACGCAAAGCTCGACCAGGCGCCGGTCCTTGCCATAACCGGCATGCAGTTTCACGACCTGATCGAGACGTTCACCCAGCAGGATGTCGATCTCACCCGCGTCTTCAACGACGTCACCGTCTTCAACACGCAAGTGAGCGACGCAGCCCATATGGAAAACGTCGCCGGCCTGGCCTGTCGTTCGGCGCTTGCGGGACGCGGCGTTTCGCATCTTTCGATAGCCAGCGACGTGCAGGAACAGACGGCGGCAAAGCGCTCGCTGCGCAATCTTCCAAAACATACGCCTGAGCGGTGGTTCGAAGGGGACAAGCGACCCGACGACGCCCAGCTCGCTCTTGCAGCGGACATCCTCAACACCGCCTCGAAAGTAGCAATCCTCGCCGGGCGCGGTGCGCTTAATGCGAAGGCCGAGCTCGAGAGGACGGCGGAACTCCTCGCCGCACCCGTTGCCAAGGCCTTGCTCGGCAAAGCCGTCCTGCCGGACGATCACCCGCACGTCATGGGCGGAATAGGAATATTGGGCACGCTGGCTTCGCAGGAGATCATGGAGGAATGCGAGGCGCTGCTGATCGTAGGCTCGACCTTTCCCTACATCGAATACTATCCCAAGCCGGGCAAGGCGCGCGGAGTGCAGATCGACTGCAATGCGCAGCGCATTGGCCTTCGCCATCCCGTCGAGGCCGGTCTGGTCGGCGATGCGGCCATCACCTTGCAATTGCTCAACGAAAGGCTGAAGCCAAAGCAGGACAGATCCTTTCTCGAGAACGCGCAGCAGAGCGAGCAACGTTGGCGCAAGATGATGGCGGAGGCGGAAAGCAGGGACGATGTGCCGCTCAAGCCGCAACGCATCGTCAAGGCATTCGGCGATCGAATGCCTGCGAACGCCATCCTCGCTACCGATTCTGGTCAGAATACAGAACTTGCCGCCCGTCATATCGATATCAAGGCAGGACAGGATTTCGCCGTCTCCGGCTCGCTGGCATCGATGGCCTGCGGGCTGCCCTATGCGATTGCCGGTGGGATCGCCTTCCCGGGCCGGCCGGTTTTCGCGGTGGTCGGCGACGGCGGGCTGGCTATGCAGCTTGGCGAATTTTCCACCGCCGTGCGTTACAAGATTCCGCTCAAGCTTCTGGTGATCAAGAACAACATGCTCAACCAGATCGCCTGGGAGCAAATGATGTTCCTCGGCAATCCGCAATTTGCCTGCGAACTCCAGCCGATCGATTTCGCCCTGGCCGCAGAGGCCATGGGAGGCATCGGCTACAGCGTCACCAGGCCGGAGGACGTCGATGGGGTCCTCGACGCCGCCTTTGCCGCGGAAGGTCCGGTGATCATAGAGGCGGTCGTCGACGCGTATGAACCCATGCTGCCGCCGCGCATGCCGGATGAATATCGCAAGAACATGCGCACAGCGCTGCGGGAAACGCCGGGCCGCAAGGAGATCGAAGCAAACCTCGCTCGGGAGCCGCTGAAGACGATGATGGGCTAATAGGGTCGGCCTGCCCGCCGACCAGGCCGTTTGACCTGCAAGTCCCCTGGCCGGTCACTCCTTGACGTAGGCGCCTAGCTGGCGGCCGCTCTTCGGGGCCTTGGCATCCTTGGAACGCTCGGCGATCGACGGACCGGCGCCGGACGTCATTTCTGTCGCGGCACTGGGGGTGGACTGCCCGGGCCGGTTCTGCCCTTCGGACTGATGGGTTTTGTCCTCCACCTCGTTTCTTGACCGTGTCAGGCCCATCCCGCCGGCAGGCTTCTTGTTGCCGGCCGCCTCTTGGGAGAATTGATCAGACGCGTCCGCATCTTTCTTGGCCGGGTACTTGGTCGCGCCATGTTCATAACGGGTCTCGTCTTCAGTCATAGCGTCTCTCCAATTGTCTCCTGCGGCGGTTAAACATTCCTGTGACGGTCCGGGTTCCAACCGCCGCTGGCGCTCCGGACGGACGCCATATGCAACGCGCGCGGCACCGTGCCGTCAAACGGATGCCGCGCCCGCCGGCACGGCAACACTCAGGCGTCTTCCGCCAGTCAGGCCTCTTGCCATGGCGTGTGCAGGATGTCGGCGCCCGGCTGCTCGTCGAACAGGACCGCGCAGCCGCGCTCCAGCGCCACCGGCGACAAAGCATTGGCCACGGTTTCGTCCGGCGAAATGAAATCACCGGTCAGCACCCGCAACTCTTCCACGGCTTTGGCCATCGACACCAATCGCCCTGCGGCGCGGCCGGTGGTGCAGGCATCGATGACGGAAACGAGATCGATCATATCGAAGTGGCCCATCATAGGCCTCCGCAAACAGCGTCCCTTCCGGCTATGAACGCCGCAGCGGTCGACAATGTTCCGAACTTGCCACCGACCATTCGGCTTCAAGCTCGGTGCATGCTCTAGGCGTGGTCTATCCTGTCCTTGAGCTTGCTCAGGAATGTCACCAGAGCCTCCTCCGGCCGGTCGGCCTCCTCGGTCAGCATGTCGATGCCCCAGCGTCCGAGGACGGCTTCCTGGACGACGCTCGGTTGCGGCATGAAGACGAAAGATTTCGGACGGTTCTTTTCGTAGCCGGACCGGCGCCAGGTTTCCCAAAGCCGATACAGCAACAGCCGGATGTTCATATCGGACATGCTGTAGCCGATGAACAGGATGGTGCGCCCCAGCGCGTCGGCGCGAAACTTCACATCCAGCGGCGAATCGAACGATAGCCGCTCGAAATAGTCGGACTCGGCCAGAACCAGCGATGCATCGTCATCGAAATCCCCGTGGTATTTGATGATCTGGGTAGCCTCGCCGTTCACTTTGGCGATGTCCTTGGCGTTGGCCACTTTTACGAACGGCCGGTCGTGGACTTCGAACGCAACCTCAAGATTTCGATCATAGTTGGTGGTGTAGATGATCGGGAAATCGAGTGACACGATCAGCTCGTGGATCGCGGATCCTTTCACTTTTTTCCGCGAGACGCTCCATTCGCGATCCATCCAGCTGCGCAAGGAGCCGATACTGCCATGCTTTAGCCGGTAGTATTCGGCAAGAGCCTGATAGCTGGGTTCAGGCATATCGGCCGCAGCGCGGTCGAGGCCGAGTTCATCCTCCATATGCTCGATGAGCTTCTCCCAGGATGGCAGGCCGACGCTCATCGACACCCCCGCTCCGACGAACAAGATCGCTCGTCGCTGTTTCACGGATTGAGCCAGTTGCTCGAGTGCAGGCGGCATAGCCAACTCACCAGGCAGTGATCCAACACAACTGCGAAAGGCTGCGTCTGTTCCGGAGTGGCCGGATCATGTCGGTGTTCAGCAATTCGGGCGCAGACTGGAACCGCTGAGGCAGATTGAAGTTTGGTTGCCAGGGAGACGATGATGGCCGCACAACGAGATCAGACGCCCGCCAAAGCGAGAGGCGATATTCAGGCGACGCAGGACAAAAACCCGGGATTCGACCCCGCGGCCGCACCTGAAGAGACCGATGCAGAAGCGGCAGATGCGCCAAACCCTGTCATTGAGGCTCGTCCACGGGGACGGCCAGAGTTCACGAACGAAGCGAGTTTCGCCGATGCTATGCGGCCGCTGGAAGGCGAGCCTGATCTTCAGCCTGGCAAGAACTGGCCGGTGTTGGTGATTGCCGCGGTCGTTCTCGTGGCGGCCACGATCTTCGTGATGGCAGCCATGCTGCGCTAGCAAGACATGCTTCCGGAGCTTATTCGTACCCGAGGGCCAAGTCGTTGTGAGCATCTGTTGCGGCTATCGCAGCCTGGCCGAAAGCGACAGCGATCTGGTTCAAGGCCTTGACGAGGTCGCCGATCGCATACACCCCATCGACCGAGGTTCGCTGATGCTTGTCGACGACGACGTAGCCGTCGTCGCAGCATTTGACACCCATTGCCAGCGCGAGCTCGGAACGCACCCGACAACCCATCGCCGGATAGATGACGTCAAAATGGCGCACCGCGCCATCCCCGAGGAGGGCATCGTAGCCGCTGCCGGCAGGAACAAACCTTTCGAAGGCATCGCAAATGGCAATATTTCCTTCCATCGCCACGCGCCGTGTTCTGGCCGAAAAATCCGGAAGATAGCGAGCCAGCATTGTGACGTGCTGCGTATACTGCTTGAGGAACATGGCCTCCCGCAGTGCCTTCGCCTCCTCCCCGATGACGGCGACCCGATGATCAATGACTTCGTAGCCGTCGCAAACCGGGCATAGGCGTACGCTGCCTCTGGCAATGGCCTCGCGCAGGTCCGGAATAGCAGGTACAAGGTCGACAATACCCGTCGCCAGGAAAATCTTGCGGGCGCCGATCCGCCCTGCGTTTGTCTCGGCGCCAAACCCGCCTACGGTCGGCTCGATCGATGACACCTGACCCTCCACCAGTGTCGCTCCGTATTTGTCGGCCTGCGCACGAAGCCGGTGCAGAAGATCGGCGCCGCTGATCCCTTCCGGAAATCCCGGACAGTTGCGGCTTTCCGCAATCAGCATGGCGCGCGCCTCATTCGCGTCCACCACGACGACCCGATGGCGGAACCTGCCGAGATAGATCGCGGCCGCCAATCCGGCAGGCCCGCCACCAACGATGAGGACATCCGCGTCAGTCCAGGATGAGGCTGAATGTCGGCGTTTGCGTACGGCTTGATCCATCCGCGTCGAACGCACTCGTGGGAAAGATGTTCCGGCGCCGAAAATCGAAGCCGCACGGGGCTGTCGCGGCAAGCGCTACCACTCGATCGCCGGCCGCGCGATCATCAGCCAGAAGATCCCGAGGACGGCAGCAAAGGCGGGAAAGCCAAAGGCGAACCACAGCCAGAAAAGCCTGATATACCGGGCCGGCAGCGGGGTGCCCGCTTTAGCGGCTGCGGATGCCAGATTGCGCATCTCCATCTGCATCCATACCACCGGCAGCCAGAAAACGCCGGTGACGATGTAGAGTGCGATCGAGAGCGCGATCCAGCCTTCGGAGAGCGGGTAACCGACCTGCCAGGCAAGCGCGACGCCGGTTATCGGCTGCGCCACAACCGCGGTTGCCGTGAAGAGGAAATCGGCGATTACCACGATGCGCGCCACGGCCGCAATCGTTGCCGCATTGCCGGTCCTGTGGGCGAGAAGCATGAAGAAGGCGATGCCGGCGCCGGTGCCAAGCAGCACACTGGCACCGATGACATGCAGGTACTTCAGCACGAAATAAAGCATCAGCGCTCCTCCAGTATTGCCAAGGCAACAAAGTGCAGGACGATGATCGGCAAGACCTTCAAGAATGGCCCAAGCGGTTCGTTCCAAAGGTCCGGGCGCAGGAAGGTGCCCAGGATCAGATAAAACAGCGAGAGCGCAATACCAGCGTAGAGGCCTTTTCGCGCCGTTGGCCGCCAGGCTATGAGCGCGCCGACAACGATGTCGGCGAGAGCGCCGGCGACTACGGTCGGCGCCGACAACATTCCGGCCCCGGTGCTTTGCATGAGGCCGATGCCGTTGCCGAAGCCAGTGGTCAGCGACACAATCCCCGTCATGATCCAGAAGAAGGGCAGGACGACGAAGATCGCAGGTTTGGCGAAATAAAGCCCGGCAAACCATTTTTCCTGCACGGTTGCGGGATTGAGCGCGAGGAACTGCGCCAGGCTTTGTGGCTGTATGCCGGTCAAGGAAATCCAGTCCGAGGGATCTCCGATCGCCCCTCGTGTGATCTCCCTGGCGGCGTTGCTGCGCATTGGAGGCCGCCAGCCGAGCATCGCGGCAAGATCGCCGAGGCGGTAAAGAAGCCGCGCAACCCATCCCGGCAAGACAAGTCTCGATGCTGGAGCCCAGCCGAGCCAACCGCGGAAAGTGCCGACGATCTCGTCCATGGTCAGCTGTTCGGGGCCGGCAAGTTCCAGCGCAATACGGGACCGACTGCCGGGATCGAGAAAGAAGAGCACCGTCGAGACCACATCCTCGAGCTGCACAACCTGCAGCCGGCCGGTATCGGGCATCGACGGCAGGACCGGCAGCGAGGCCAGACCGCGAAACAACGCGCTGGCCCCAAACACAGGCCGGCCGAGCACCACGGAAGGGCGAAGGATAATCCAGTCCAGATCAAGCGCCATCAGAGCCTGATCGCCGGCATGTTTCGTCGCCGAGAACGACGAAGGCTGTGCGCGATCCACACCCATTGCAGAGAAGTGGATCACCTTGGCAACGCCGGCCCGCGCGCAGGCGAGAAAAAGAGCCGCCGCCGCATCGCGATGAACCTGCCCGGTGTCTTCGCGGGGACTATCCTGCAGAACGCCGGCACAATTCACGACGGCATCGATGCCGGTGAGATGCGGCAGCCAATCTTCAGGGCGTAGCGCGGTCGCCATGTCCAGCACCAATGATTGGTAGCCGCGAGCTCCATTGTCCCGAGGGCTGCGGACGATGCCGACCACCTCATGGCCTTCGGAAACGAGGCGGGCGCAGACCGAAGCGCCGATCAGGCCGGTGGCGCCGACAACGAGGACTCTCATGGGATTTCGATCTCGGCCGCTGGAGGCATATTGTTCACTTTACTCTCCGGCCCGCGAATATTCGACGTGCTCTCTCGCGCGAGAACTGTCCGGGCAGCGCGGAACAAAACCATCGACCGCGGGATTTAGGACAGCAGCAGGAGATCCATCATGGACAGGGAAGAGCGTATCAGGCGGCGAGCCCATGAAATATGGGAGCGTGAAGGCCGTCCGGAAGGGCGGGAGCGGGAGCATTGGGATCGGGCTGTCCAAGAGATCGAGGCAGAGGGTTCCGAAGCAGAACGAGGTCCGGTTGTTCCCGACCCGACCGTTGGAGCCGGCTCCGATCCCGCACAGGCGACGCGCGGAGCTAACCGCAAGCCGAAATCTTGACCGGCTGTCCGGCACGGAAAGGAAAATGCCCATGCCTCGTCTTATCTCCTTGGGAGTGATCGTAGTGGCGGTACTCTTCATCGTTTGGCTGTGGGCCGACCAGACCGGCCAGACCAGCGTCGAGACCCAGCCCGCGCCCCATGCAATAGACCAGGATGGATGACGCCCGCCAAATTCTATTCCGAACAGGGCCTGCAAGGCTCGCAGTTGACGCGATCCTGGCCTAGGTCGAGGGCGCGGCATCCTCATTCCTGTACTCCTGAATAAGGCCAAGGATTTGCGATCGAACCAACTCGCGAGCCTCGGGCTGAACGAACGGCATCAGGAGTTCGACCCTCTCCTCGATCTTCTCGGGAAGATCCGCGGCAGGATCGATGAGATCGTTACCGTGCGCGTAGAGATTGTCCGTCAGCTTCTTGTCGAGGTCGGAAAAAATACCCATCCATCTGCTCCAAGCCAGCTTCTCTGCTTTAATTGGGAGGCTGACGAATTGTTCCGCCGGGGCGGTCGCTAACTAAAGAGCTGCTTGCCCGACCGAAGCGTGCCGGCATTGGCCCGCAGGATCGCGATTATTGCTGGTCCGGCATCTCGGTATTCTCCCGGGGATTCTTCTTGACACCCGCCGCAGGCGAGGTGTCGGCCGGGGCGTTGCCGCCTTGGTTCTGCTCAGGCGCTCTTTTAACCGGCGAGGTTTGCCAGCCCATGTCGCCGTACAGAAAGCCTATGAGAAAGCCGACGATAATAATCGCGGCTATGGCCAGCGAAAGTATAGCGTTGCGTCGCTGCATATCCGGCTCCTTCCTGCGAGCCGAACAGCCGGTGGCGAAAATGGTTCCCATCTACAGGAATGCGCGTGCAGCATACGTTGCGCACCCAGGAAGATGCCTGAAGTTTCAGGCCGTGGAACTTCGCACCTTGCCGGCGGTTGACATGCACGAGTGACGAGCAGCGAGCGAAATGAGCTGTTCACCGACACTCTCGCAGCAGGAAGGAGACACCATGGGCAAAGAGAATACGACATCGAAGCCGGTAATCCGGCAGGCGGATGCCGGCGGCTTGCCCCATCCAAGGCGGGACGCCGACAATACGGATGCGGGCGCGAAGCCGCCGACGCCGAAGACCGCCGGGACCTCAAAGCCCTCGACTGCTCCGCTGGACAATCCGGTGGCGAACCGCAATGCGGGCCGGCCGCGCCAGTCAGGCACCACACCACGGCCGTCCGAAAAGCCGCTGGACTGAGGTCGATGGCCGGGGTCGAACGGGACGGCGGCTGCCTGTGTGGCGCCGTTCGCTTCAAAGTGAGCGGCGCTCCGCTGCGCGTCGGAATCTGCCACTGTCAGGATTGCCGACGCGCCAGCGGCAGCTTCTTCACGCCGTTCGGCGTCTGGCCCATTTCGGCCTATGAAGGCAGCGGAGAAATGAAGATATTCGCCAGACGCAGTTTCTGCCCGCAATGCGGTTCGCATATCGCCTGGCTGCGGGACAACGAGGCCGAGATCATGCTCGGCTCGCTCGACATGGCTCCCAGCGACCTCATTCCGGATTATGAACTGTGGGTACCGCGCCGTGAAAACTGGCTCATGGCATTACCCTGGGCGGAGCAATTTGCCGGTGATCGCTTTCCGCCTTCCGATCCATGACGAGCGGCTGAAAGAAGTTAGGAAGTGCGGGCCAATTCAGCCAAGGCACTCAAAATGGCAGCCTGATCTGCCGGCTTGCGAACAAATTTGAAGGTGGCGAAGGCGGATGGAACATCGTGCGGGCCAAATCCGCTCAGACACGCGAACGGAATGTCGCGGGTTTGCAATTCTTCTGCAATTGCCAGGCTTGTCTCGCCGTTCAGCTGAATATCCAGCAACGCCACGTCGACATGATCTTCGCCGACAAGGCCAAGCGCCGCCGCCACCGAGGGGGCGGGGCCGACGACCTGATGTCCCGAAGCGCGCAAACAAGCAGCGATGTCCTCGGCGATGAGCCATTCATCCTCGACCACCAGAACGCGCAGCCGGTCGCTCATGGCGTCTCCTTGCGCGTCATCGGAAATGTGATCTGGACCTCAAGGCCATCACGGTTGAAGGCGGTCTCGACGTCTCCGCCCAGCCTGTAGCCGATCTCGCCCTGCAACAGCGAAAGCCCGAAACCGTTTACTTCAGGCTTTTTCACCGGCGGCCCGTCTCTCTCGCGCCAAACGAGCGTGAAGACATCGCCCTCGCCTGACCATTTCACAACGACCTTGCCCTGGGGCTTCGACAGTGCACCATATTTGGCGGCGTTGGTCGCCAGTTCATGGATGGCCATGCTGAGGGAAAGGCCCTGTTGCGGACTGAGCTTCACTTCAGCCCCGTCTAGCTCGAAGCGATCGATGCCGAACGGTTCGAGTTCCTGTCGCAAGAGTTCGTTGATAGCCGCTTCTTTCCAGCGCTCCTTCGACAACAGCCCGTAAGCCCGCGACATGGCATGCAAGCGACCGATCAACGCCTCGGCGAACTCCTCCTTCGTTTCCGAATTCTCGCGGGTGCGGTTGGCGATGCTGGCGACGACCGCCAGCATGTTCTTGACGCGATGGTTCAGCTCCGAAATGAGCACCTGGTTTTGCTTTTCCGCCTCGGCCAAGGAGGTGACGTCGACCAAAGTGACCACGACGCCCTGAATTCTATCGTCCTTGTCGCGATAGGGATTGATGCGAACCATGTGAAACCGGCCCTGGGCGTCGCGCGCCGGATGATGGTTCAGGGTCTCTCCGGTTTCGAACACCGCATTGATGTGCTGTTTCAGCTCGGGATAGTCGAGTTGACTCGAAAGCTCGGTCAGCGGCCGGCCGACGTCGGATGGACGCAGGTTGAAGAAAGACGAGGCCGCCGGAGTAAAGGTGCGCACCACCAGATTGCGGTCGAGAAAAATGGTTGCGATCTGCGTGCTTTCGAACAGATTCCGCAAGTCGCTGTTGGCGTGATCGAGCTCCTCGATCTTGCTGGTCAGTTCCGAATTGATGGTGTTGAGTTCCTCGTTGAGCGACTGCATCTCCTCCTTCGACGCCTCAAGCTCCTCGTTGGTCGACTGCGCCTCCTCATTGACGGAGACGAGTTCCTCGTTCGACGATTTCACCTCTTCCAGCGCGGTCTCGTACTCCTCGATCGTCGATTGCAGTCGCTCGCGCGCGTCGCGCAGCTCCCGCTCGAGATCCGCAGTGCCTTCGCTATCGTGCTCTTCGCGCCCCACGTCCGACCGCGCCTGCACCGGGCCCGAGGGTTCGAACAGGACAAGATACAGCCGTTCGCCCTTGCCGCGTTCGGCCAGGGGCTCGACAGTGAGTTTTATCGGCTGGGCCTGTTCGTCGTCCTCGTCGACGACGACATTTTCCCGCACCACAGTGCGGCGCGTCGTGGCGGCTTCCCGTAACGCCGCGCGAAGGTCGAGCCTTAGCCCGGCGCGGGCCAAAGTCAGCACTTGCCGGCTCGGAATGCCTTGCGGCGCTTCGAGATATCTGCCGGTCCGGGCCGAATAGTAGACGACGTCACCATCGCCATTCACCACGACATGCGGAGGCGCGAAACGCTCCAGCACCTGCGCCTCGACAGCCTGCCGAAGCGGATAGCTGGAAGTTCCTTTCTTCGACCCCGTGCCTTCGGGCATGAAGGCGCCCGAACGGCCATCGCCGATCAGCATCGGCAGCCTTATATGGGGCGAGGCATGTTCCCGCGCCTGAAAAATGCGCTGCTTCTTGTCAACGGTGGCGAAGAGGTTGTCGTGCTGGCCGACGCTTTCGGAGGTGCCGAGAAAAAGATAACCGCCCGGCTTCAACGCGTAGTGAAAGATCGGAATGACCCGGTTCTGGATGTCCGAGCCGAAATAGATCAGCAGGTTGCGGCATGAAACCATGTCCATGCGTGAAAACGGCGGGTCGCGGACGACGCTGTGAGGGGAAAACACGCACAGCTCCCGTACCCCGTTGACAAGCACGTAGCTGTCGCCGTCGCTGCTGAAAAAACGCTGCTTGCGTTCGGGCGAAAGCCCCCTCAGCAATGCCGCCGGGTAACGTGCCGCGCGCGCCACCGCGAGTGCCGGCTCATCGATATCAGTCGCAAATATCTGGACGCGCGGCGTGACCGGAAGCGTTTCCAGATGTTCACGCACCAGCATGCCGAGGGAAAACACCTCCTCGCCGGTGGCGCAGCCAGGCACCCAGATCCTGACGGCATCGCTGGCAGTCTTGCCCTCGAAAAGCTGCGGGATAACCTTTTCCTCGAGCAGCCTGAAGGCATCGGGATCACGGAAAAAATCGGTGACGTTGATCAAAAGATCACGAAAAAGGTTCGTCACCTCGCGAGGGTCCTTTTTCAGCCATTCAACATAGTCTTCAATCGAATCCAGCTGTGCGATCTGCATGCGCCGCTTTATGCGACGCAGGAATGTCTTGGCCTTGTAGCCGGAGAAATCATGGCCGGACTGGCCCTGCAGAATGCCGTAGATCTCGTCGCGGAGCCGACCCATGTCTGCCGTCTCGTGGTCGCCGTCTCCGCCAACACCGTTCAACATATCGAAGCTGCGGGCGAACCCTTCGAGCTTCGCACCGATGTCCTCCGCGGGCGCCGCAATATCGATCAGCCCGCTGGAGATCGCACTTCTCGGCATGTCCGGATTGCGCGGGCCGTAGCCGTCGGGTGCCTGGGCGACAGTCAGTCCGCCACGCTCCTTGATCGCCTTCGCGCCAAGCGTGCCGTCAGAATCGCCGCCCGACAAAATGACACCGACCGCATATTCGCCCTGATCCTCGGCAAGCGCGCTGAAGAAGATGTCGATCGGCTTGCGCTCGCGGCTGAGTACGTTGGATTGCCGCAGGTGCAGCACTCCCTTCTCAATCGTGAGAACGACGTTTTGCGGCATCACATAGACCTGGTCAGATAGGACTGCCATGCCGTCCTCGGCGACGGCGACCGACATCTGCGTGTAACGCCTAACGACCTCGTGAAGCAGGCTTTCGCGCTCGGGACTGAGATGGGTGACGATGACGAAGGCCATGCCGGGCCGGCCGCTGATGCCCTTGAACAGACCTTCCATAGCGGGAATGCCGCCTGCGGAAGCGCCGACGCCCACAATGGGAAATCTCTTTATCCGGGATGTCACCGCAAGCCCTCGGTTGAACAGCCTAGACCACAAGGCCGCCAATCGACCCAAAACCCACGACCGGGCTGAACCCGACGCCATCATATAACGCGCAAGAGGGCCGGAACAAGTCCGTGCAGACGGCGTTAAGGTCGGGACCAATTGTGGAACTTCAATGTCAAAACGCACACTTGACCTAAAGCTAACAAAACGAGCGTTGTTGCGCTCTTCGGATTTACTGGGCTTGCCGGCAAACGAACCCATTCCTCCCCGCATGCTCGTTTTGGCGAAACGATTGCAGGCAGCCTTGCAGGAACATTCTGAACCAGCCCGTGCGGATCGGAAATCTCGCTCCAAGAAGGGACGATGAGGTGCGCGATCTGCGAGGGGTGCACATCCTGATCGTGGAAGACGACTGGGTATTGGCCGGCGATCTAGCCAGGTATTTCGGCAATATGGGCGCGGTCGTCCTTGGCCCTGCGGCGACGGTCGAGCAGGCGTCTGCGCATACCGAGACGGCCGAGGCGGCGATCCTCGACGTCAACCTCAACGGCCGGCGGGTGTTTCCGATCGCGGACGAACTGATGCGCCGCGGCGTGCCTTTCGTCTTCTTCAGCGGCGACGAGGATATCGTCATCCCGGAACGCCTGCGCCACGCCAGCAATCTTCGAAAATCATCGGATAGCTACGCAATCTTCGATGCCTTGTTTCCTCCGGAAATATCGGCCGTGACGGGCAGCCCGCCCGTGAATCTGTCAGACAACGTCTTTTCACTTCTTCCGAAGCTCAGGCTCGCAGCGCGCCTGCTTCTGGGCGACGTGAGCGCTTCGGACCGGCTGGTCGAGCGAACGCTGGAGCGAGCCATCGGCGAGATCGACAGGAGGCGGGCCGGCGTGTCGACCGAAGATTGGCTAAACGGTATCATGCGAAGTGTTGCCAGATCGAGCGGAACGAGCCTGTTGCACTGAAGCGCGACCGATCGCGGACGACCCGGGGTCCTGGTCTCCTTTATTGATTCTTTTATTTGCTCCATCGGGCCGGACCACTCGATATCCGATACACGACTCCGAAAAAGCACGCTAATGCAGCGGACTGGGGTGAAACTCTCTATCGGAATGCAAGGTGCCTAAGAACTACCGGGGGACCATGGACGCGGCGGCCTATCAGCCGCCCTGGTTTCGCTCGACGAACTTGTTGAACCGGCTGGTTTTTCCGCCACCGGTTTCGTCCTGGTAGAGGAAGGCCAGATCGTTCTCGTCGAAAATCCGGAAGAACTCGTCCCATTCGACGGCTTCGAACTCCTCCTCGGGTTCGCCAAAATCGATCCGCAGGATGCCGCCCTCGCCCCTAGTGCGTATCACGGCAGGTCGGCCGCCCCGATCTTCGGCCCACTGGCGGATCTCGTCGTGATTGGTGGTCGTCTTCGAGTCAGACATTGAAATCTCCTTTCGATCCGGGCTTTACGAGCTTCACGGCCGGGTCTGGCGCGCCACTGCTCGATGACAGCTACCTGTCTGTCCGCTGCTTCCGACCACGGCCGGGTCAGCGCCCTAACCCCAAACAAGCTGCAATGTTCCGAAGGTCCAAGGCCTGTTCGCGATGCGTTCACCTCGGTTTGAGAGACCCCAAAACCATCTTTGTTGAAGGATAGGGAACAAACCTTTTGCCAAACAGTTCGGGGCGCCAAGGCCATCTGCGCAAGGAGTTGTCGTGAAACGCATATTGGTTACCGGGGGCTGCGGTTTCATCGGCCGCCACGTCGTTCAGGAACTCGTCGAACATGGTTATGCCGCCTGCATTCTCGATGCGCTGCTGGAACAAGTGCACGGGGGCGAGGCGATCAGCCTGCCGGCGGGAGCCGAACTGATCAAGGGCGACGTTCGCGACCGCGACGCTGTCGCCGAGGCGCTTCAGGGCGTCGACGCCGTCATCCATCTGGCGGCCGAGGTCGGCGTCGGCCAATCCATGTATGAGATCGCCCGCTATGTCGGCGCAAACGACCTCGGCACCGCCAACCTGCTTGAAGCGCTGATCAAGCATCCGGTCGAGCGGATCGTCGTCGCTTCGTCGATGAGCGTCTACGGCGAGGGCCTCTATGCGACGCCGGACGGTCGGCGCGTCGACAATGCACGGCGGCAGCCGAGCGACATCAAGAGCGGCCAATGGAACCCGCTGTCGGCGGCGAATGAAAGCCTGTCGCCGCTGCCGACGGACGAGGAAAAGCCGGTCGATCTCGCCTCGATCTATGCGTTGACGAAATATGCCCAGGAGCGCGCGGTGCTGATCTTCGGGGACGCCTATGGCGTCGATGCGGTGGCGCTGCGCCTGTTCAACGTCTTCGGCGCCGGACAGGCGCTCTCAAACCCGTATACCGGCGTCTTAGCAAACTTCGCCTCACGGCTCGCCAACGGCCAGCGGCCGATGATCTTCGAAGATGGCGAGCAGAAACGCGATTTCGTCCACGTGCGCGACGTCGCCCGCGCGTTTCGCCTGGCCTTGGAACAGCGCCAGGCGCGCGGCCATGTCATCAACATCGGCAGCGGAAAGGCCTATGCGATCAGCGAGGTCGCCCGGCTGCTCGCCGATGCGATGGGCTTGCCGGGGAGTCAGCCTGAAATCCTCGGCAAGGCGCGCTCCGGCGATATCCGCAACTGCTTCGCCGACATCGCGAAGGCGCGTGAATTGCTCGGCTTCGAACCGCGGCACCGGCTGGAGCACTCCCTCGACGAGTTCGTCGCTTGGGTTCGCAACACGGTTGCCATCGACCGCGGCGCCGACATGAAACGGGAGCTCGAAGAGCGGGGACTGGTGTCATGAGGCCCGATGGTTTTCGCGAAGCGCCGGTCACCATCGTCGGCGGCAGCGGCTTCATCGGCTCGAACCTCGCGGACAGCCTGTTGTCTGACGGCGTGCCGGTGCTGGTCATCGACAATCTCAGCCGTCCGGGCGTGGAGCAGAACCTCGCATGGCTGGCGCAGAAGCACGGCGATCGCCTTGCCGTTGAGACCGTCGATGTCCGGAATGCGGACGTTCTGGCGCCGCTTGTGGCGCACTCCAGGGCGATATTCCATCTTGCCGCGCAGACCGCCGTCACCACGAGCCTCGTCCAGCCAAGCGAAGATTTCGACATCAATCTTCGCGGGACATTCAACATCCTGGAAGCCGCCCGCCGGAGCGGCAAGCGCATCCCTGTGATCTTCGCCAGCACCAACAAGGTCTATGGCGGCCTGCCCGATGTCACGGTGCGCGAAGAGCACGACCGGTGCGTGCCCTGCGACGCCGGCATCCGCGCCAACGGCATAGACGAGACCTGCGGCCTGGATTTCTGCACGCCCTATGGCTGCTCCAAAGGCGCGGCGGATCAATATGTGCTCGACTATGCCAAGTCGTACGGCCTGCCAACCGCGGTCCTGCGCATGAGCTGCATCTATGGACCGCGCCAGTTCGGCACGGAGGACCAGGGCTGGGTCGCCCATTTTCTGCTCAGCGCGCTTTCCGGCCGGCCGATCACAATCTACGGCAACGGCAAGCAGGTGCGCGACATACTTCATGTCTCCGATGCCGTTGCCGCCTATCGCGCGGTCCTTGCGGGGATTGAGGACATCGGGGGCCAAGCATTCAATCTCGGCGGCGGACCGGACAACGCCGTCAGCCTGCGCATGCTGCTCAAGGAGATCGGCGAGCTGACCGGGCGGAGCCTTTCGATCCGCTACGACCGGGAACGCACCGGCGACCAGCCGTTCTTTGTTGCCGATACCCGCAAGATAGAAGCGAGGCTCGGCTGGAAAGCGCAGGTCTCCTGGCGCGACGGCATCCGCGATCTCACCGACTGGCTGCAGCGTCATCGCCTTGAGCCGCAAGCCGAAGCAGCGAGGTACGTGGCATGAAAGTCGCCCTGGTCAATCCGTTCTGGACCTACGAAGACAGCATCTATTTCGGCTGCCGCCAGCCGCATCTGCCGCTGGAGCTGGGCTACTCGAAGGCTTTGCTGGAGGCTGACGGTCATGAGGTGCTGATGCTGGACGGGCAAATCCAGAAACTGGACAACGCGATGCTTGCCGATCGCGTCGCCGCCTTCGCGCCGACTATGACCGTCGTCAGCACGGCGCCGACCTATCTGTTCTGGCGCTGCGCGCCGCCCGAGTTGCGCGTGCCCGCCGATTTCCTCAACCGCCTCGCCGGCCGCGGCGGCCGCACGGTCGCTGTCGGACCGCACGGCTCGGCGACGCCGACGCCGACGCTGCGCAAGCTTGGCGTCGACGTCGTCGTGCGCGGCGAATGCGAAGAGATCGTCGCGGAACTCGCCAGCCGTGACGACTGGAGCGCGGTGCCCCATACCGCCCATCTCCATGGGGGAAAACTGGTCGGCAATGGCGGCGTCCACGCCAGTTCCTTTGTCGGTCATCCGCCCCTCGAATGGCCGTCCGATTGGATTGCCGCCCATCCGCACCATCACCACAGGTTCGATGACGATCAGGTGGGTTTCGGAGCGGAGGTCGAGGCGTCCCGCGGCTGCCCCTACAATTGCAGCTTCTGCGCCAAGATCGATTTCCGCGACGCCTACCGCCGCCGGAACCACGATGCGGTCATGGCGGAAATCGACCGCCTGATCGGACAAGGCGTCGGCTACATCTATTTTATCGACGAGATCTTCCTGCCGCAGAAAGCGCTGCTGGAAGCATTGGTCGATCGCGACGTCAAGTTCGGCGTGCAGACCCGCATCGATCTCTGGAAGCCGGAACTTCTCGAATTGCTGGGCGCCGCCGGCTGCGTTTCGATCGAGGCCGGTCTCGAAAGCCTGACCGTGGAAGGCCGGGCCATGCTGGCAAAGCGTTGCCGGCTAGGCACCGAGGAACTGGCTGCGCTGCTGGTCAATGCACGACGTCACGTTCCGTTCGTCCAGGCCAATCTGATCGGCGTGGTCGAGGACGATCCCGCGTTGGTCGATCATTGGCGCAAGCACCTCATCGACCGTGGTGTGTGGGCCAACGAACCGGTGCCGCTCTATCCCTACCCCAGTTCGCCCAGCTACCGCGAGATCTGGGGCGAGCCGGACGATCTCGCCTGGGAGCGCGCCCATGAGCACTATCTGGCCTCGTTCCGGACATTCAGCGACATCCAGGAGAAGCGTCCTCGTGCGCTGGCCGAGTTGGAGGCCACATGTTGCAGTCACTGATCCGGCGTCCGCGGCGAATCCTGATGACCGTCGATGCCGTCGGCGGCGTCTGGCGCTACGCGCTTGATCTGGCGCGGGAGCTTGCTCAGGGCGGCGACAGCATCGTGCTTGCCGGATTGGGACCGGAGCCGTCCGAGGAGCAGGCGAAGGAGGCGCAGGCTTTCGCAGCCCTGGTGTGGCTCAAGACACCGCCGGACTGGACGACCAAGAATGAGGCCGATCTGGACAGCTTGCCGCAGGAACTAGGGCCACTTGTTCGTGATTATGCGATCGACCTCGTCCATCTCAATGCGCCAACGCAGGCCGTGGGACTTGATGTGCCGTGCCCTGTCGTGGCGGTCTCGCATTCCTGCGTCGTGACGTGGCTCCGCGCTGTCAAGGGACTGGCCGCGGACGGCGAATGGGGCTGGCAGAAGGATCGCAACAGACGCGGTTTCGATTGGGCAAATGCGGTTATCGCCCCCAGCCGCAGCCATGCCGACATGCTCGAAGCCTGCTACGGACCGATCGCCCGCCTGAGCGTCGTCAGCAACGGTACGCGGCCGGGTCCAAAGGCACAGAGGCGGGAAGCAGTGGTTCTCGCCGCCGCGCGCTGGTGGGATGAAGGCAAGAACGCAGCTACGCTGGATCAGGCGGCATCGCTGACCAAATGGCCGGTCTTTGCTGCCGGGCCGCTGCAGGGCGCCGATGGGCAACGCTCCAGGTTCAGCAACGTCATCCCTCTTGGCTCTGTCTACTACGATGAGGTGCGTCTGTTGATGGGGCGGGCCGGTATCTTCGTATCGCCGTCAGTCTACGAACCCTTCGGCCTTGCCGTTCTGGAGGCAGCCACATCGGCAACACCTCTGGTGCTTGCCGACATGCCAACCTATCGCGAACTGTGGGACGGCGCCGCCATGTTCTACGACGCCCATGATCCACGCGATCTCGCCAGATCTATCGATTGTCTCTCTTGCGACGCCCAGCATAGGCGCCGGCTCGGCGAAGCCGCCGCACGCCGGGCGCGCAAGTTTTCACCGGCAAGACAAGCGGCCGCCATGCACGACATCTATGATCGGGCCGCCCTGGCCGTTGCGGAACGCTGACGATGCGGTTTGTATTCTATACCCATTCCGTCGTTTCCGACTGGAACCACGGCAACGCACATTTCCTGCGCGGCATCATGCGGGAGCTCGTTACGCGCGGCCACCAGGCGATCGCCCTGGAGCCCGCGGACGGCTGGAGCCGTTCGAACCTGCTGGCAGAGAAAGGCCCCTACGCGATCGAGCGCTTCAGGAAGGATTTTCCGGAGCTGATGCCGGTGACATACGACGCCTCCTTCGACCATGAAGGCTGGGTTGCCGACGCCGATGTGGTGATCGTCCACGAATGGACGGACCCGGCCCTTGTCGCGCGCATCGGCAGGGCCAAGGCCAACGGAGGCGGTTTCACGCTTCTGTTCCACGACACCCATCATCGCGCCGTCTCGGCGACGCAGGCGATCTCGGCTCTGCGGCTGGAACATTATGATGGCGTGCTCACCTTCGGCGAAGCTTTGCGGCAAAGCTATCTTCGCGCCGGCTGGGGTAAACGTGCCTTCACCTGGCACGAGGCGGCGGATGCGCGCCTGTTCAAGCCGCACCCCGAGATCGACCCCACATCCGACGTCATCTGGATCGGCAACTGGGGCGATGACGAGCGCAGTGCCGAAATCAAGGAATTCCTGATCGGTCCGGTGGAAGAACTTGGCCTGAGCGGCACTGTTCATGGCGTGCGCTATCCACGCGAAGCGCTCGCCGATCTTGCCGCCGCCGGGCTGGGTTACGAAGGCTGGATTGCCAATGCCGACGTGCCTAAGGCATTCGCGGCGCATCGCGTTACCGTCCATATCCCGCGGCGTCCGTATCGGGAGAGCCTGCCCGGAATCCCAACGATCCGCATGTTCGAGGCGCTCGCCTGCGGCATCCCGCTCGTTTCGGCGCCTTGGGCCGACGTCGAACAACTCTTCAGGCCAGGCATCGACTTCCTTTTCGCCCGCGACGGAGCCGAGATGAACCGTCATCTGCGCAATGTGCTGGACGATGCCGACCTGGCCGCCTCTCTCGTGAAATCCGGGCTCGAAACCATCCGGGCGCGACACACATGCCGGCATCGGGCGGACGAGTTGTTCGACGTGCTCGCCGAATGCGGCAATCGCCAAGCCGCCAATCCCATTGCCATAGAGGAGACAGTTGCATGAAGATTGCCTTTTACGGATCGAGCCTGCTGTCTTCCTATTGGAACGGCGCGGCGACCTATTACCGCGGATTGCTCAAGGCTCTTTCCCAGCTCGGCTACGAGATCACATTCTACGAACCGGACGTCTACGACAGGCAGAAGAACCGCGACATCGAGGCGCCGGACTGGTGCAATGTCGTCATCTACGAGGCGACCCCGCATGCGCTGATGCAGGTGGCAGCAAGCGCCGGCGAAGCCGACATCGTCGTCAAGGCGAGCGGGGTAGGCTTCGAGGACGAGGCGTTGCTGCGCGCGGTGCTCGACCATGCCCGCTCCGATGCGCTGACAGTGTTCTGGGATGTCGACGCACCGGCCACTCTGGGCCAGTTGCGCGACGAACCGGACCACCCCCTGCACCGCGCGTTGCGGGAGATCGACCTTGTCCTCACCTATGGCGGCGGCGACCCCGTCGTCTGGGCCTATCGTGCGCTGGGGGCGGCCGAGTGCGTGCCGATCTACAATGCGCTCGATCCCGAAACGCATCATCCGGTGGCGAAGGATAAGCGCTTCGCTTGCGACCTCGCCTTCCTCGGCAACCGCCTGCCGGACCGCGAAGCGCGCGTCGAGGCGTTCTTCCTCGACCCGGCCAGCCGTTCGGGCGAGCAGCGTTTCCTGCTCGGCGGATCGGGTTGGGGCGACAAGCAGCTTCCGGCAAATGTCGCCTGGCTCGGCCACGTCGGCACGCGCGACCACAATGCGTTCAACGTCACACCCAAGGCGGTGCTGAACATCAGCCGCGACAGCATGGCCGCCAATGGTTTTTCACCTGCCACACGCGTCTTCGAGGCTGCGGGTGCCGGCGCATGCCTCATCACCGACGCCTGGCTCGGCGTCGAATTGTTCCTGGTCCCTGGCGAAGAGATCCTGGTGGCGCGCGACGGCAACGATGTCGCCGAAATCATGCGGACCCTCACACCCCAGCGGGCAAAGGCGATCGGCGCAGCTGCGCTTCGGCGTGTTCTTGCCGAGCATACTTATGCGTTAAGGGCAGATGTGGCCGACGCTGTCTTCAGGCGTCATTTCGAGCGCCCCACCGTGGAGGCAGCGGAATGACCAAGCGGCTCGATATCGTCTTCCTTGGCCTGTCCTTGTCCTCTTCGTGGGGAAACGGCCACGCCACGACCTTTCGGGGGTTGCTGACGGGCTTGCACGAGCTCGGCCATCGCGTCACCTTCCTCGAGCGCGACGTGCCTTGGTACGCAAACCATCGTGATCTGCGCGACCCGGATTTCTGCACGTTGCGCTACTACGAGACGACGAACGATCTTCGTGGGAAACACGCCCGCTGCCTGAAGCAGGCCGATGTCGTGGTGGTTGGCTCCTTCGTTCCGGAGGGGCGAGCAGTCGTCGACATCGCCGCGTCCTTGTGCACGGGGCAGTTCTGCTTCTACGACATCGACACGCCGGTCACGCTGGCAAAACTCGCCGCGGACGATTGCGACTACATCTGCCGGCGGCAGATTCCGTATTTCGACGTCTATTTCTCATTCACCGGCGGGCCGACGCTCGCCCGTTTGGCGGCGGACTTCGGTGCACGGCGCGCCGAGCCGCTCTACTGCTCCGTCGATCCGGAACGGCATCGCCGAACGGCCGATCCGATCTGCTGGGATCTTGGCTACCTTGGCACCTACAGCGCGGACCGGCAGCCGACGCTGGATACTCTCCTGCTTGAACCGGCAAGACGCATGCCGGACCGTCGCTTCGTCGTAGCCGGCTCCCAGTTCCCGTCCGAGACCGTCTGGCCGAGCAATGTCGATCGGATCGAGCATTTGCCGCCCGCGGACCACGCCGCCTTCTATAGCCGTCAGCGCTATACGTTGAACGTCACACGCAGCTCCATGATAGCGGCTGGATGGTCTCCCAGCGTACGCCTCTTCGAGGCGGCTGCCTGTGGCACGGCGATCATCAGCGATCGCTGGCCAGGTCTGGATAGCTTCTTTCCGGCAGCCACGATCAACACCGCCGGCCAAGCCGAAGACGTGATCGGTATCCTGTCCAGGCAATCCGACCGCGCTAGGCTGGCCATGGCCAAGCGGGCACGCGAAACGATCCTGGCAGCACATACCGGCGCCGCGAGAGCTCGCGAATTCGTTTTGCTGCTGGCGCGATCAAGATCGGCACGTTCGGCCCTCGATCTGGACGTCGAAAGTGCAGCATGACTGGCAGACAGGAGAAAATAGAGATGCGGCAATCAAGAAGGACGCAACGGACCAAAACGGCGCTTGTCGCCGGCGGCGCGGGTTTCCTCGGTTCGCATCTTTGCGAAACACTGCTTCAGGCCGGCTACCGCGTGATCTGTGTCGATAACTTCCTTACCGGCCGGATGGAAAACATCATATCGATCATGGACGATCGGCGTTTTCGGTTGATCGAGCAGGATATCTGCCGACCGCTGGACGTTACCGAGCCGGTGGACCGCATTTTCAACCTGGCATGCGCGGCATCGCCGCCGCGCTACCAAGCCGATCCGGTTCACACCACGCGAACCTGCGTGGTCGGAACCCTCAATCTGCTTGAGTTAGCCGCCCGAAACAATGCGCGCTTCCTGCAGGCATCGACAAGCGAAGTGTACGGCGATCCGGAACAGCACCCGCAAAGGGAGGACTATGTCGGCCACGTGAACTGCACCGGTCCCCGCGCCTGTTATGATGAAGGCAAGCGAACTGCAGAAACCTTGTGCTTCGATTATTTGAGAACCGAAATGGCCGACATCCGGGTCGCGCGCATCTTCAACACCTACGGTCCGAGGATGGATCCTGCCGACGGCCGGATCGTCTCGAACCTGGTGATGCAGGCTCTCGAGAGGAGACCTCTGACGATATTCGGCGACGGGCTGCAGACCAGATCGTTCTGCTACGTCTCGGATCTGGTCGACGGTTTGATCCGCCTCATGGATATCGACCCCAATCCGCGCCAACCGGTCAATCTGGGCAATCCCGGGGAATTCACCGTTCTTCAGCTAGCCGGATTGGTGAGAGATATGACCCGCAGCAAGTCGGTGTTCAAATTCCTGCCACTGCCGCAAGACGACCCTCGCCGGCGGCAGCCGGACATTTCCCGTGCAAAGACCCTTCTCAACTGGTCGCCAAAGGTGCCGCTCAAGCAAGGTCTGCTGCAAACGATCGGCTATTTTACGGAGCTCGAGGCCAGCCGTAACGAGGATCGAATTCCTCCGATTGCAACAAGCGTGAGGTCCGCTCCAGGCCGACTGCAAAACCTGCCGGCCTAAAGTCAAGGAGAGCTGCGTAGTCGTGCATGGTCATGCGAGACCATGACGTGCGACGCGCGCTCTCACTTTTTCTCATTTTGGGAACATCCAGTCGAGCTCGCGGTTGGGCGAGGATACCGGCATGGAGAACGGACAGGTGCATCGAAAACGATCCGCCAAGGACATCGAGCAAATGGCCGCAAGGGAAACGGCTGCCTTTCTGCGCCGTGCCTCGATCACCTACCTTGAATGCTGTGTGAGCCTGATGATGACGCATCTTGAGCGCGAGGAAGTGGCCACCATCCTGGAAAAAGAAGCGGATATGCTGCGAAAGCTCGACTGAGGCTGCACGCCCCGGGCGTCGATCGCTCAGACAGCCTCAAATGCGGCGCGCAGCTTGGATCCCCGCCACGGAGTTCGTGATTTTTCCGGGTCGCAAGGAACATTCCTGGCAACTGGCAGTTCGGCGCGAGGAACTTACCTTTCAACAGCGATGGCGGCAGTTTCGTGGGATCGAAAAAGGTACGGATTGGAATAGCCGGCGTCGGCAATTGCGCGTCTTCCCTTGTCCAGGGCCTCTCATATTATCGGGACGCCAGAGGTAATGAGCCGATACCGGGCCTGATGCATGCCGATCTCGGCGGCTATCATGTCGACGACATCGAGGTGGTCTGCGCCTTCGACGTCGCCAAGGGCAAAGTCGGACGCGATGTGGCGGAAGCCATATACGAGGCACCCAACAACACGTTCCGCTTTGCCGACGTCTCGGCTACCGGCGTTCGCGTCGAGCGCGGACCGACGCTGGACGGCATCGGCAAATATCTGCGCGATGAGATCGAGGAGGCAGACGAGCCGGTCGCGAATATCAGCTCGGTGCTGCGGGAAAGCGGCGCAGACGTGCTGGTCTCCTATCTGCCGGTCGGCTCGGAAGAGGCGACGCGTTTTTATGCCGAATGCGCGCTCGAAGCCGGCTGCGCATTCGTCAACTGCATACCGGTTTTCATCGCGTCGCGTCCGGAATGGCGCCAACTCTTCGAACAGCGCGGCCTGCCGCTGATCGGCGACGATATCAAAAGCCAGGTCGGCGCGACGATCGTGCACCGGTTGCTCGCCAACCTGTTCCGCGAGCGCGGCGTCCGAATCGACCGCACCTACCAACTGAATTTCGGCGGCAACACCGATTTCCTCAACATGCTGGAACGCGAGCGGCTGGAATCGAAGAAAATCTCGAAGACGCAATCGGTGACCAGCCAACTCGACGTTCCCCTGGAGGCCGGCAACATCCATGTCGGCCCCAGCGACCACGTGCCTTGGCTCACCGATCGAAAATGGGCCTACATCCGTGTCGAAGGCACGACGTTCGGCGGCGTGCCGCTGAATGCAGAGCTGAAGCTGGAGGTGTGGGATTCGCCCAACTCGGCGGGCGTCGTGATCGACGCTGTCCGCTGCGCGAAGCTGGCGCTTGACCGCGGCATCGCAGGGGCGCTGACCGGCCCCTGCAGCTATTTCATGAAGTCGCCGCCTAAGCAGTTCACCGACGCCGAGGCACGCCTGCGTACGCTCTCTTTCATCGCCGGGAGGGACGAGCCTATGCTCGATGCCGCGGAATGACGACGTTCTTCTTGATCCGCCATGCGGCACACGACAATGTCGGCGACTATCTTGCCGGACGTATGGCCGGCGTTTGCCTTGGCGAAACCGGCAGGTCACAAGCCTTGCGCCTGGCCAGCCACATGGTGTCGGAGCCGCTTGCAGCCATCTGCTGCAGCCCGCGCGAACGAACATTGGAAACCGCAAAACCGATCGCAATCGCCTGCAGCCCCGACAAGGTCACAATTTGCCAAGAGCTCGACGAGATCGACTTCGGCGCGTGGTCGGGAAAGTCCTTCGAAGAGTTGAACCGGGACGCCGACTGGCTGACGTGGAACAGTCAACGTCAGCAGGCGAGGACGCCCGGCGGCGAGACCATGCTGGACGTTCAGCAACGTATCATGTCGCTGATGCAGAAGCTTCGCACTCGCTATCAGAACCAATCCGTGGCGCTGGTCAGCCATGCCGATGTGATCAAGGCTGCCGTCTGCAAGGTGCTCGGCTTGCCGCTGGGAGACTGTTTTCGCTTCGACATCGACCCCGCTTCGATCACCACGATCGTATCCGGTGACTGGGGCTCCAAGCTGATCCGATTAAACGAAGCCGCCTGACGAGGACTGCCGGATGCGAATGGTCATTTTCGGTCTCACCGTCACCTCCTCGTGGGGAAACGGACACGCAACGCTGTGGCGCGGGCTGATCCGGGCGCTCGGCGGGCTGGGCTGGTCCGTCACCTTCTTCGAACGCAACACTCCCTATTATGCCGGCGCGCGCGATCTTGATCATCTCGATGGCGGCGATGTCGTTCTCTATCCGGATTGGGAAGACATCCGCCATATCGCAGAACAGGCGATCGGGCAATCGGACGTCGTCATCGTCACGTCCTATTGCCCCGACGCCATCGAAGCATCACGCCTGGCGCAGCAGACCTGTCACGGCCTGAAGGTCTTCTATGATCTTGACACCCCGGTGACACTCGCCCGGATCGAACAAGGTCAACGGCCGGCATATTACGGGCCCGAAGGCCTTCGCGATTTTGATCTTGTCCTGAGCTACACCGGGGGAACCGCAATCGACGCGCTCAAGACACTTTTGGGCGCGCGCCATGTCCTGCCTCTCTACGGCCATGTCGATCCCGAGCGGCACCGCCCGGCGCAGCCCCGGGCCGAATTTGCCGGGGATCTGTCCTATCTCGGAACCTATGCCGCAGATCGCCAGGCCGGCGTCGAAAAGCTGCTGGTGCGCACGGCAGCGCGCCTGCCGGACCACCGCTTCGTCATCGGCGGCGCCCAATATCCGCACGAATTCCCGTGGAGCGACAACATCTTCTTTGTCAGGCACCTTCCGCCTGCGGACCATCCGGCCTTCTTCTGCTCATCGCGTCTGACGCTGAACGTGACCCGCGAGGCGATGGCCAAGAGGGGCTGGTGCCCTTCGGGCAGGCTGTTCGAGGCAGCAGCCTGCGGCGCGGCGATCGTGAGCGACACCTGGCCCGGGCTGAGCAGTTTTTTCCAACCTGGCAGCGAGATCATCGTGGCGGACACCACCGACGACGTGGTCGCGGCAGTCTGCTTGTCCGACAGCGAAGTTGACGCAATCCGGCGCCGTGCCCGCGAGCGGGTGCTGGACGAGCACACCTCTGCGCAGCGCGCCATGGAACTGGACCGCCTCCTGTCAGATTCATTGCAGGCGGCGGGCGAGCCGTTGAAGGAAGCAATCTGATGTTGGGCATCGTGCCTGCTGCCGGGCGTGGCAGCCGCATTCAGCCACTCGGCTTCTCGAAGGAACTGCTGCCGGTCGGCAGCCGCATCGACGGCCAGACCGAGCGTCCCTGCGCGGTGAGCGAATATCTGGTGCGTCGCATGGTGCGCAACGGCGTCGACAAAATCTGCTTCGTCATCGGATCGGGAAAGTCGGACATCCTCGAATACTATGCCGCCGGCTATGGCGATGCCGCGGCGCTATTTGTCGTGCAGCCCACCCCTGTCGGTCTTTGCGATGCGATCTTCCGCGCTGCGCCGCTCGTTGCGCCTGACGAGACGGTCCTGATCGGCCTGCCTGATACGATCTGGCTTCCCGAAGACGGTTTCTGCGCCCTGCGGAACGATTGCCTGTCTTTCTTGCTGTTCCCCGTCGACCGTCCGGAATTTTTCGATGCCGTCATTCTCGACAAGAACGACCGGGTGAAGGAAATCCACGTCAAGCAACAAGACGCCGGATCAAACTGGATTTGGGGTGCATTCAAGATGCCTGGCCGCATCTTTCATCAGCTTGAGATGCTGTGGCGCGAGCGGGATCGCCATGACGAATACGTCGGCACCCTAATCAACGCCTATCTGGCGGCCGGCGGCGAAGCTTACGGCGTCAAGGCAGGCACAGCCTATGTCGACGTCGGCACTTTCAACGGTTACCGCACCGCACTTCGGCTGCTTGAAAACAACGACACTGCGTTGGAGGATCCGAAAAATCTCATGTTCGTGCTGCAAGGGCAGTCGCAGATACCAAGCCATCCAGGCGAAGGAGGCTAGCGATGCTGCATTCCAATGCCGAAATCCGCCGCCGCATCGATGCCCTTGGCCCGTGGTTCCATAACATGGAGTTGGCGGGTGTTGAAACCGCCCCCGACCATTTCCTCGGCAATTACCCGCTGATCAAATGGCGCAAGTTCGCCGACGCGATTCCGGCCGATCTGTCCGGCAAGGCCGTGCTCGACATAGGCTGCAACGCCGGCTTCTACTCGATCGAGATGAAGCGACGCGGCGCCGGCCGTGTCCTCGGCATCGATTTCGATGAAGCCTATCTGGCGCAGGCGCGCTTCGCCGCCGAGATCGCGGACTGCGACATCGAATTCCAGCAGCTGTCGGTCTACGACGTCGGCGCCCTACGGGAGAAATTCGACATCGTCCTGTTCATGGGTGTGCTGTATCACCTGCGCCACCCGCTGCTCGCTCTCGACCTGATCCGCGAGCACGTCGCCGGCGACCTGATGATCTTCCAGTCCATGCAGCGCGGTAGCACCGACCTGCCTGCACTCGATGAGAATTATCCTTTCTGGACACACGATCTGTTCGACCGGCCGGAGTTTCCGAAGCTGCATTTCATCGAGCATCGCTATGCCGACGACCCGACCAACTGGTGGGTTCCCAATCGCGCCTGCACCGAAGCGATGCTGCGCAGCGCCGGCTTCGAGATCGTGCTGCACCCGGAGCAAGAGGTCTATTTCTGCCGCGCCGCCGATGAGCCGGCCGGCGGTGGCGCCGTCTACCCTTGGAAAGGACAACTTCATGATTGAAGCCGCGATGATCTGGAACGAGCCAAACAACAAGTCCCATTGGGACCCCGAACTCGACCCCGACTGGAGCCGCTTCGCCAATATGGCAATACTGGCCGCTGATGCGATCGCAGCGGAAAATCCCGCCATGACCAAGGTCCTGGGCGGCATTTCGCCGATCGATGCAGATTTCATGGCGCTCATGAAGCAGTATGGTGTGCTGGATCACGTCGATGCCGTCGGCGTGCATGGCTTCCCGCTCGACTGGAACCTTTGGCAGATTCAGGAATGGCCGCAGAAGATCGGCGAGATTTCGACCGTCACCGATCTTCCCGTATGGGTCAGCGAAGTTGGCGTGTCGAGCTTCGGTGCCGAGGAGGTCCAGCTCTGGGGCTTGCGCCGGACTGCCGAACTGCTGCTCGGCAATGCGCCGCGCATACAATGGTACAGCCTCTACGACCTTCCGCGCGAATGGGGGGCAACGACGCGTCACCGCGAAGCGGAAGGCTCCTCCTACTATCGCCACTTCTACATGGGCCTGCTGCGCGAAGACGGCACACCCAAGCCCGCGCTCGAGGAATTCCTGCGTTACACCCCGGCCATGGGACTGGCGCAGTGGTTTCATTTTGAAGATCCCCGGCTGGACGACGCCGTCGCCTGGCTGAAGCGTTTGGGCGTCACCAGTCTGCGTACCGGGCTTTCCTGGGCCGATAGTTTCAGGCCGAATGCGCTGGACTGGTACGACCGGCAAATGGAAGCGCTGGCCGATTTCGACGTGACCGTCACCTTCTGCTTCACGCCCGAGCATCGCGGAATGATGCCGCATCACACCAGTCCGCCGCTGGTGCCGGAAGAGTTCGCGGAATTCTGTGCGACGATGATCCGTCGCTATGCTCCCGGCATCGCTGTCTCGCCGGTCAGATCTGTGCGAGCTTCGGCAGCATGAGTGTGTCATGCAACACCAACCTGACAGGTCCGGGAAGCTCGCCGAATTCGCGGCCCTGTTGCTAGGTACCGCACAGCACTCGTCGGACGGTGCTGAAATCATGATCGTTGTCGCGCATCCTGACGACGAGACCATCGGCATCGGCGGGCATCTTGCCGGATTGCGCGGATCTCGCATCGTTCATGTCACCGACGGCGCGCCGCGAGATCTTGACGACGCCCGGGCGCACGGCTTCGAGACGTGGCAGGACTACGCCGCGGCCCGCCACAGGGAGTTGGAGACGGCGCTGTCGGCAGCGGGTTTTCCGTCGAAGGGACTGATCAGCCTCGGTTATCCGGACAAGCAAGCCGCCGGAAACCTTAGCTCGCTCGCACGGGAACTGACCTGCCTGCTGGCCGATTGCGACATCAGCTTCGTCTGCACGCATCCTTATGAAGGCGGTCACCCTGATCATGACGCGACCGCCTTTGCCGTACATGCCGCCTGCCATTTGCTGCGCCGCGACGGACGCCAGGCGCCGGCCATTGTCGAAATGGCGTTCTATTGCGCCGGGCCCGAGGGCGCAGTGCTTCAGGACTTCAACGGCGAACCCGGCGGTGAGTGCATCGAACTGCACCTCACGGAAACGGCTTTCGAACGCAAGCAGTGCATGCTGGCCTGCCACCGGACACAGCAACGGACGCTGGCGCCGTTTGCAGCGCGCGTCGAACGCTTCCGGGTGGCGCCTGCCTATGATTTCCTGGCGCTGCCGAACAACGGCAGGCTTTATTACGAGGCGCTGCCGCTTGGCTTCGAGCCGGCGGTTTGGCTCCACGCCGCGGCGGCTGCGTATGACGAGCTTCGGCTCGACCGGCCATGACCCTCACCGTCCTGAACGTCGCCTACACTCTCGCGCCAGTCGGCCCGGACGCGGTTGGCGGCGCCGAGCAGGTGCTATCGATGCTCGATCAGGCGCTGGTGCGGGCGGGACACGGTTCCATCGTGATTGGTTGCCAGGGGTCCAAGGCGGCGGGGGTCCTCATCGAGACGCCCGCTGAACCAGGCGTGCTCGACGATGCGGCGAAAATACGGGCGCAGCGCTCCCACCGCGCCGCGATAGAAGTCGCACGCGCCCGCTGGCCGATCGACGTGATCCATCTGCACGGCATCGATTTTGATGCCTACCTGCCTGACCAGGGTCCGACACTGGTAAGCCTGCATCTGCCGCTCGACTGGTATCCGGCCGATGCTTTGCGCCCGCTACGCGATGATCTATGGCTTCATGCCGTCTCAGAGGCCCAGCAGAGAACCGCACCACCAGGCGCCAGGCTGGTCGCCCCCATTCCAAACGGGGTCGACATCGACGCGCTGAGCGGTCGGCAGTCCAAGCGCAACTTCGCGCTGGTGCTCAGCCGCATCTGCCCGGAAAAGGGCATCCATCTGGCGCTGGACGCAGCCAAACAGGCAGACGTGCCGCTGGTCATCGGCGGCAAGGTCTACCCTTATGAAACGCACACGCTGTACTTTCGTGACGAAGTCCAGCCTCGCCTAGACAAGAACCGCCGCCTCCTCGGTCCGCTCGGCTTCGCCGCCAAACGGCGCTTTCTCAATGCCGCCCGCTGCCTGGTCGTTCCCAGCCTAGCCGCGGAAACCAGCTCGCTCGTCGCGATGGAGGCGCTGGCCTGCGGTACGCCAGTCGTCGCCTTTCCAAATGGCGCGCTGCCGGATGTGGTCGAACACGGCAAGACGGGATTTCTGGTAAACGACGTCGACGAGATGGCAGAAGCCATCGTCGCAGCAACCAGCCTGGACGCCGAGACATGCCGGGCCGAGGCGCGCCGGCGCTTTTCGCTCGATCGCATGATTTCGTCTTATCTGGATGCCTATCATGCGCTGGCAGGGCTTGGTAGCGGCAGTAGGCGCCTCACGGCGGTGCAGTGAGGCTTCCATGCTCCGCTCGGAGATCATCGACGATCCTGCCGCCCTTGAGGCCCTGGCGCCGCGTTGGTGGGAACTCTGGGCGCACAGCCGGACGGCGACGCCGTTCCAATGTCCCGCCTGGCTAATACCGTGGTGGCGCGCATTCGCGCCGGGAGAGCTGGCGGCGATCGCCGTCTGGCGTGGCGACGATCTAGTGGGATTGGCGCCGTTTTACCTGGAGGATAAGTCTTCCGGTCTGCGACTGCTTCCGGTCGGGATTTCGTTGAGCGACTATCTGGATGTCCTGTGTTTCCCCGGCATCGAAGCGGCGGTCGCCGTCGCCATCGCCGACCAAGTTCTTGCGATCGAGTGGTCGCAATGGATTTTGCCGGATTTGCCGGCGGGTGCTGCGGGTTTCGCCATAACGCACCCTGCGCTGGAGGCAGGTCAACTCGTCGATCACGCCGCCTGTCCCGTGCTCTCGATCGCTGGTGACGATGCGCCTGCGGTCTGCATTCCGGCGCGGAGAAGACGCCAGTTACGCCGCGCGCATAAAGCCGCACGTAGGCGCGGCTGCGTCTCCATCATGCCGGCGCATACCGATCCCAAAGCATTCTTCGATCACCTGATCCGCCTTCACGGCGCGCGTTGGGCCGGGCACGGCGACGGCGTGCTGGCCGATCCGGCTGCAGAAGAATTCCATCGGCAGGCGCTTGCCCTGCTTGCCGCACAGGGTCTTGTCCGATGCTGGCTTGTTGCTATCGACGACGCGGTCGTCGGCGCCTATTACGGATTTCACCATCGGCACCGGGCGTATGCCTATCTCGGCGGTTTTGATCCGGCCTATGCCGAGGAAAGCCCTGGGGCAATCCTGATCGGTCACGCGATTGCCGAGGCGGCTCGTGAAGGGGCGCGGGAGTTCGATTTTCTGCGCGGCCAGGAAACCTACAAGTATGGCTGGGGTGCCGTCGACCAATGGACAATGCGAAGGGTCTGGACGCGGAGCATGGCTCAATGAGCGCGACTGGACGAAAACCATCGCCACAGGCGTCGACAGCAAGGTTAGCAATCGAGGAGTGCATGGCCGACGGCGCCTGCGTCGAAGCCATCATTGCCAGGCTGGCGCTTCGCTTCGAGACGGGGATCGATGCGGCAGAATTGGCCGATGTGGCGCTGGGCATGTATTCCGCCGACGTTCGAAAACGCGACAGACTGGAGCGGATCTCCGAGCTGCTACGTCACAGGCCTGACATCTTTGCCATGCTGCGTGAAACAGGCGCGGCCGTTCGCCACGAACGTCATGAGGAGGAAACGGATGCCGCCGTCGTCAGGCGGCTGGCCTCCGGCTTTGATGCCGCGGCGGCGATTTCGCTGGCGGCGAGCGTTCAGCTTTCTTCGTTGGGAGATGAGGAGAACCTCACCGCAGCCACCAACGAGGTGGTAGCGTGGCTGGAAGCACAGGGCTTCACCGGCACCGACCGCGATATTCTGGACATTGGTTGCGGCATCGGACGTTTCGAAAGCGCGCTCTGCGATGCAGCGCATCGGATCGTCGGCATCGACATATCTTCAAAGATGATTTCGACCGCTCGTCATCGATGCGCCAGTCTGCGCAATGTCGAACTGCGGCCGACCTCTGGTCTCGATCTTGCCGATTTCGGAAACGCAAGCTTCGATTGCGTGCTGGCTGTCGACAGTTTCCCTTACCTGGTGTTGGCTGGCCTGGCCGAGCGGTATTTCAAGGAAATTGCGCGCGTTCTGAGGCCGTCAGGCATGGCGGCACTTCTGAATTACTCCTATCGCGGATCGTCGGCGCTGGATCGTGCCGATGTTCACCGCCTCGCCAAAGTCCACGGCATGCAGGTGGTGGTGAACGGCGAGAAGCCGTTCCGGCTTTGGGATGGCAATGCCTTTCTTCTTGCTGCATCCGACGGAACATTACGGCCCAATAACTGTTCGGGCGTCAAATAGAAAAGGCACCTGTGAGTGCCCACAATCCGAAGGAGGACTAGGTGGCATACGGCGGCAAGAGACGTCACCTCGACCGTCAGAGCAAAAGGCTCCGGCGACGGCGCGATGACCGGTTTTCTCAAGGATTAGGCTGAGGAAAAGCGGTTGCGTCCGCCAGAGCCTAGAAGCAAACACCGAGCAACGCAGGCTCGATGGCAATCGGATCAACTCCGATCAGTATCATGCCGCAGATCGGCTCGGTTAAGACCGAACGTTGAAATCGCAGACGCGATCATGACCAGCGACCAGCTGAGGTCGCGAGAGTCGAATTTGTCGAACGCGCCCGGGGATATTGCCCCGGGGAGGATTGGAGGGAACGCATAGGCTTTCCCGACGATACCAGCGGCTTCGAAACAATGCTGTGCAAGGCTCGGCGCTAACTGTGAGAACGGCGCGTGAATCCTTGCAAACTCTGATTGCTGACACCACACTGGTGAAGGGACCAATTCGTTAAGAGAACACGATGTCTCGCTCGAGCGACGATACCATCAGCCCGCGAAACCGGCTGGCAATAGACCGGAAGATCGCATCTCTGCTGACTGCGATCGAGCAGGAAAAGGTTCCCGACCGATTGACCGACCTTGCAGTTCAATTGCAGAACGCGCTTGTCGCGAAGCGTCGATGCAAGACAAAGAACGAGGACTAGTTATCGACGCCTGTCGACCGCGAAATTTCCCTCCGCTTCAGACAGATGATTGCGTCTTTCCACCAATGTCTGCGGCGAACTTTCGCCGAGATATTCCAGAACGCCGGCGCGCGCTCGGTTGAGGCGGCTCTTTACCGTCCCCACCGCGCAACCGCATATTTCGGCAGTTTCTTCATAGCTGACGCCAAGAACGCCGATCAACATCAGGACCTCGCGTTGATGTTCCGGCAGCTTCTGGACCGCGCCATAGACTTCCTTGCTCTGAACGGACCACTCCTGCGTAGCTTCCGAAACTGGGATCAGAGAGGCACAGTCAAGCAGGCCGGGTCTTTCCCTGTCGGCCGCTTTGATGCGCGTATAATAAGTGTTGCGCATGATGGTGAAGAGCCATGACTTCATACGCGTCCCGGGCTCGAACTTATCGATGTTGGCGAGCCCTTTGGTCAACGTCTCCTGAACCAGGTCGTCGGCATCGTCAGGAACGCGGCAAAAGGTGCGGGCGAAGGCTCGCAAGGCAGGTATCAGGTCAACGATGGAAACTTCATCCATTTCCTGGTTGGCCAAGGCGTACCCCCTGGAGGACAATGGTCCAACTCCCAGCAAGAACGAGTTGATGAACGTAGACCTAGCTAAATGCATGAAGGTTTGGATCGTTCCGGACATTGAAATAAGTCGCTAGAAAATCTCGGATGGGCGAACTATGCACGGGCGCACCTGTGCGGCCGAGCTCCTGTTGCGACGAATCCCGCCGGTTCGATTGAGACATCGCGCGAGCTTCCGGTCGTCCTGTCAGGTCCTATTCTCCGATCCGCATCGTCACGGGAACGTGCCGCCCCTGTGGGCAGGCTGCGACTTCGAATCGCTACTATTCGGCAGCAAAGCCGGCAGTTCTTTTGCTGGAACAAAGCTGCGCACCGACAGTTCGACGGCTTGAGCCGGTGGTTCCGGCCTTCATCCATCGAGGAGCGATAATCATGGCCCAATCCCGGCAACGTTCAGAAAGTCGGCCCGCGAGCAGTCGCGACCAAAATGTCGGGCGAGGAAGCGGCGGTGAGCTTCACCAAACCGCTGAAGGCGAAATCCCCGTCCTGACCACTGCGCTCGGCACCCCTGTCTCCGACGATCAGAACACGCTGAAGATCGGCGAGCGTGGCCCGTCGCTGATCGAGGATTTCCACTTTCGTGACAAGATCTTCCATTTCGATCACGAGCGGATTCCCGAGCGGGTCGTTCATGCTCGCGGCTACGGCGCACACGGTTATTTTGAAACCTATGAATCGCTCGCCAAATACACGCGCGCCGACATCTTCCAGCGTGCCGGCGAAAAGACGCCGGTCTTCGTGCGCTTCTCGACAGTCGCCGGCAACAAGGGCTCGTTCGACCTGGCCCGCGACGTGCGCGGCTTCGCCGTAAAGCTCTACACCAAGGAAGGCAATTGGGACCTGGTCGGCAACAACATCCCGGTCTTCTTCATCCAGGACGCGATCAAGTTTCCCGACCTGATCCATGCCGCCAAGCAGGAGCCGGACCGCGACTTCCCGCAGGCTCAAACCGCGCATGACAATTTTTGGGACTTCATCAGCCTGATGCCCGAATCGATGCACATGGTCATGTGGATCATGTCGGACCGTGCGATCCCTCGCTCCTTCCGGTTCATGCAGGGTTTTGGCGTCCACACTTTCCGCTTCGTCAACGCCGACGACGAATCCACTTTCGTCAAATTCATCTGGAAACCAAAGCTGGGCATGCAGTCGGTGGTCTGGAATGAAGCGGTCAAGATCAATGGCGCCGATCCGGATTTCCATCGCCGCGACCTGTGGGAGGCGATCCAGTCCGGCAACTTCCCGGAGTGGGAACTTACCGTACAGCTCTTCGATCAAGATTTTGCAGACAAATTCGACTTCGACGTCCTCGACGCCACCAAGATCATTCCGGAGGAGATCATCGAGCCGATCCCCGTGGGACGACTGGTCCTGGATCGTATGCCCGACAATTTCTTCGCCGAGACCGAGCAGGTGGCGTTCATGACGCAAAACGTGCCGCCCGGCATTGATTTTTCCAATGACCCGCTGCTGCAGGGACGCAATTTTTCATATCTCGATACCCAGCTGAAGCGGCTCGGCAGCCCGAATTTTACGCACCTTCCGATCAATGCCCCGAAGTGCCCATTTGCTCATTTTCAGCAGGACGGGCACATGGCCATGCGCAACCCGGTAGGCCGCGCCAATTATGAGCCGAATTCGTGGGGCATGGGTCCGCGCGAAGATCCCCGGCGCGGCTTCCGTTCTTTTGCCGATGTCGAGCAGGGGCAGAAAGTGAGGCTGCGGGCAGAGAGCTTCGCCGACCACTACAGCCAGGCGCGGCTGTTCTTCAACAGCCAAACGCCTCCGGAACAACGCCACATCGGCATGGCTTTGACGTTCGAGCTGAGCAAGGTCCAGACACCGGCAATCCGTGAGCGAATGGTCTCCCATCTGCTCAACATCGACGAGGCGCTGGCGGCCAACGTCGCCGACAAGCTCGGCATGCGAAAGATGCCCGATCCGGCGGACACTGCCGTGCCGCCGCGGGACGACCTGGAGCCCTCGCCGGCACTTAGCATCATCGAAAACGGACCGGAGAGCTTCAGAGGCCGCAAGGTTGGCGTATTGGTCAGCGGCGGGGTGGATGCTGCGCTGTTCGAGCAACTCCGATCCGCGATCGAAACCGAAGGCGCAGTTATGGAGGTTATCGCCGCAAAGGTCGGCGGCGTAGATGCGGCCGACGGGACGCAAATCGAAGCGAAGCACATGATCGACGGCGGACCATCGGTCCTGTTTGACGCGGTCGTGCTTATGCTCTCGGAGCCGGGCGCCGAACTGCTGGCCAAGGAAGCCGCCGCAAAGGACTTCGTTTCCGACGCGTTCGCGCATTGCAAGTTCATCGGTTTCACGTCGGGAGCCGAGGCGCTGCTGGCCAAGGCAGGTGTCGATGCGGATGCAGACGAAGGGCTGATAAGGCTGGAATCAAAAGAGGCAGCTGAGGAATTTGTAAAGGCCTGCCGGAAGTTGCGGCTGTGGGCACGGGAGGCGGCCGTCAAGCTCTGAGGCCGGTGCATTCTGGCCGTCTGTTTGGAGTCGCGGCAACTAACTGGGCGGAAGCATCCCATCCACTCGGATATCTATGACCGGCTGTTCGTCTCAGCCGCCCTCCTCTCGCTGCTTTTTCAGAACTTCATCAGTCCCGACAAGCTTTTTCGACCCGCCGGGGATCGCTGTGGACACCACGGCAGGCGGGTCGCTCGCGGGGAAGGAATCCTCAAGGCCGGCCTGCAACTGGTCTTCCAGGGTTTCCGGCTTCTGCGATCGACCAGGCGTCCTTCGGGTTTCGGTGTCCTCCAGCGGCTGTTTCATGTCGGGTGAAGACTTGACCTCTCGAACACAGGCATAAAGCTGTTCGATGCCAAATTCCTTCAGTGTTTCGAAGTTGGCTTTATCATCATCTTGCATTGCCTCTATCTGATCGACCATTGTTTTCTCGAACCGGTCGAGGCTATCGCTTCCGCAAGCCCGGCAAAGGCGCAACAGTGCCTCTTTGAGCAGTTTCGGGCCAAAGTAAGCCGACGCCTCAAGCTTAAGCCGTTGCAAGTCCTCTGGAGTTGCCGCCTGAAGTTTTGACATGTGCGCCCCTTTCGCCTGGTGAGCATTATCAACGGCAATTGTCGGCAGATGTTCCATTCATCCGGCACCGATGCGTCTCCCGTATTGTTCAGCGCCTATCACCCGCCCCATCCGATAAATTTCCGAGATCCGCACCACCGAACCGGGAAGGCCGGAGGCAAGCGTTTCGACTAAATGAACCAGGCCACCACCAGGTCGTAAGAAGCGCCGATCGGCGGCCTGCCGGCAAGTGGAACAGGAACCTTTTCTGAAACTCGCCGTTTGCCAGCAGGTCTCTGCATTAGCGACCTCTAATCAATGGAAAGGGTCTTGCCATGAACTACAAGATGATCTGTTTAGGCGCGATGGCGCTTTCTATGGTAAGCGGCGTTTCTCTCGCGGCAGGCGCCGACACGGGTACGTCTGCCTTGGACGACCCCGCAAAGATGCAGCCGTTCTACACAGACTCCAGCATGACGACTCTGCGGTCCGACGACGAGTTCACGAAGGCATGGAAAGCGCTGACGGACGAGGACCGCACGGCGATGACAAAAGTCTGCGATGAGGAGGCGGCAAACGCCAATGCCGCCAACAGTCACCCTGAATTCTGCAGCAGTGTCAAAAAGAACGGCGGCGGGACAACAAATAACTGAACTGTGCCCGCATCTTCGGCGCGGAGTCTGGGCGATCCGTTGCCCGGACTCCGCAAATCGGTGGCATACGGGACTACGCGGCCGCTTCAAGAGCACGCTGGTTGACACCGCCCTCGCCTAGGCCCGTCAGCGCTTCGTCCGTCGCGAGCTCTTCCTTGAGCGTCGCCTTGAGAAGGGCGGCAACATCGGCCTTTCCCATCTGTTCTGCCCAGGCGATAAGAGTACCGTACCGGGCGATCTCGTAATGCTCGACGGCTTGCGCCGCTGCGACCAATCCGGCATCGAGCGCCGGAGCACCCTCGTAGTCTTCGAGGATCTCCGAGCCCTCTTCAATGATGCCGTCGATCGCCGGACAGGTCTTGCCGCGTGCTGCCTTGCCGAATTTCTCGAACACTTCCTCAAGGCGGTCGACGTGACCTTCCGTTTCCATGCGATGTTTTTCGAAGGCAGCAGTCACCTTTTCCGACTCAGCACCTTTCGCCATTTTCGGCAGGGCCCTCAGTATCTTCTTTTCGGCATAGTAAAGATCTTTGAGCCCGTCGAGGAACAGGTCCTCAAGACCCTTGGTTGCCGCTTTCGTTGATTTCTTCGCAGTGGCCATGGTCGTCTCCCGCTGGGGTTGGAGCTAGCCTTCCTAAAACGTGAAGGCGTCCGATAACCCCACCGGCCAGCAACAAGTTCCACATCACTTCAGCATCGCCAAAAATTTTTTCTGGCGCCTCGCGTCGCATGTTCAGGCAAGCGTTACGCTGGTGAGCAGAGGCCGCCGAGGCGATGGTTGCCTCGCTTGCGGCTCATTCGATCCGCCTGATACGACCTTTATCTAGACGGAATACTCCATCCTGCCCGCCCTGCCTCTCAAAATCGGTAAGCAGATCGTCCCAGATTCCCAGGAACTCGCCACAGTCGTCGCAAAAGATCCGGTCGTCAGGACCGGCGTCGGCCGGAATCCGCAGCCTTATTGTCAGGCAATAAGGGCACTCCAACTGATGGTTGAGATACTGCTTGGTCATGGACGATGTCGAGAATGCACTGGAAATGCCGCCCCTGCAACCTCGCTCGCGCTTGTCTGTCGAGTTCGGGTCAGCGAGAGACGCATCACGGCGATTTGTTGCGATCCGGGGATAACGAGGGCCCTTCCGTCAGGGGCCGAATATTCAAGGCAGATGAAAAACGCAGCAAGAACTAGCGCGCAGATAATGGCGATAGCCGCCAGTGCGGTTTGGACAACGGCTTACGCGGTTTTGCAACACCGAACCAGTCCCGCTCTCGGTTCGAGGACGACGGAGGGCTCAAGATAGCCTGAACCCATTATATGCCGTCTTTGGTCGGAGGCCACCCGGACTGAGCCGTCGGGGGAATGTTGTCGGATGTCAACTCACCCCGCCTGAGCTTTCTGATCGCTTCGTCGGCTTCGATTTCGTCCAGTCCAGAAAGCGGCATACCGTCAACTACGACCGCTTCCTCGCTCTCGCCGTCATAGACCTCCCACAGGCCATCCGAATCCCGCCGTTTGTTGTAAGTGGTTGGCATGGCCGCTCCCTAAACAGTCTGAAGATGACCAGCTGGATGCCGCTATTGGACACCTGCAACCCATTCCAGAGCCTGAGCCTTTTCGTTCTCCGAGAACACCCGTGCCTCGAACTGCGGGAAAAGCGCGCCAGTCATCTCCGTGGCTGCCTTGATCCACTGTTTTTCGGACACCACTGCGGCACGCTGGAAGCGGTGGAATTCGCCAAGTTTGCTCAGGCCATATTGCAGGTCGCGGCGCAAAGCATCGCCCGTCATGTCCTCCAAATCGGTAAGGTCGGCGAGGACGCCGATCTCTTCATGTTCGCTCAGTTTCTCTTCGATCGCCGGAATGACTTTATCGTAGTCCTGTGCAGTCACGGTACCGGCAACGCGAAATGCGGCGACGTTTTCAGGAGCAGAAATAACCTCGATCACTTTTTCCTCCTTCGAGCTGGCTTCAGGGGTCTCCCGAACAACTCGAGCCGCCCACAGATGTTCCCTGGCGGCAAGCGTTTTGCGATCTAAATTCGACACTCATAAGCGAGTGCGATTGGCGGGCTCCCGGATTGCATGGACGATGACGGTATAGCGTGTGATCGGGCCCTCATCGGGGTCGTCTCCCTGAAAGGTGAACGTCCGCGTTCACCGGCAGCCGGCTGGTATTGCCGAACTCCTTAACTGTGGACGCGCGGACGAGTTGGATGTCCGGGTCATGCTTCATGATCTTTATTGCCGCAAGTTCGGCGGTACTGCTGCCGCCGATGCGCCAGCTGGCTTCGAGCACACCGGATCGCCAAATGCCCGACGAATCGACACCCTGGCCGATATCGTAATTGCGCCGCGAAGCGAAAAATCCGGGATAGTCAGCCATCGCCGCGTCATAGGCCCTCGCCTGCACCGTTGCCAAAGCTAATGCTCGGGGAAACTGAAGGTCGTCGAGAGCTTCCCACCCGCCGCGCACGACAATGAGATCGGATCCGCCATAAACGGATTGTCCCGCATTATCGATCGCCGTCCGTTGAGTGCCGTAGTAGGCGACCACCATTTCGTCGATTTCCGTTCTGCCAACGCTCAGCGTGGCGATGTCACTGAGGTTCGCTTCGAGCACCAGACCACACTCGTCCAAGTCGCAGGAGTGGTATCGCTCAAGCAGTCTCTCGACGTCGACGACCGTTCGAACGATGTGCTGGTCCTGGCCTCGCGAGGAGAGCGGTGGCTTCACTCGGGCCGGTCCGAGCTTCAGCAGACGCTCCCCTGCCCGCAGCGCGTCGTGCCGCGAAAACACGGTATAGCCAGGCAATACTGCTGCGCGGACATTCCTGCCGAAGCTGCTCGACCATTCTTTCGGTCGCTTGGCCAGGCCGTCCACCAATCCATGGGTAATGGCCTTGGTCATTGCAAAGCGCCAAGGCACGACGCCGCCAAAGAGGTCTTGCGGTCCGTTGATACCCAGCCGTGCCGCATCGGCGGCAAGCAAGCTGTCGTCGGGCACGAAATACACACCGCCGCCGTTGCTGTTGCCCATATCTTGCCGGAAGGCAAATCCCTTGAGCGACGCGATTGTGCGGGCAACGTTAGCCACGACTTCTCGCTCGTGAGCATAGAGGGGTTCGCAGCCCGGCGCAGAGAACGCGATCACGGTCCCCTTTGCCTCACTCGGCTGAGTGTCTCTGTGCTCGGTCATCTCGCCGTCCCCGGTGATATCTCGTATGGCTGCCGTGCCGATGTTGCGACCCGCGACTCGCCCGAACGGAGAGAACGCAGAATGTGGCAGAACGTTCATCCCGGTTTGGCCGGCTTGCCGCCTTCTGCGCCGTCTCGGCGACATCCATGGGAACCGCCACCGAGGGCGCCCGATTAGAGGATAGACGTCATGTCTCTGAAGTGAGCGCCTAATGGCAAAATTCGAAAACAGTATCGAGTGAATCCGGTGACGTTGCTGGTTCAGCCGCGCCTGGTCAACGACCGCTTTTCGGACGCTGGGCTTCTTCTGGATTTCCGCTTCGGCAACCGGGCCGTGCTCTTCGACATTGGCGATCTGTCGCCACTTTCGCCGCGCGAAATCCTGCGCGTCAGCCACGTATTCGTATCACACATGCACATGGATCACTTCGCCGGCTTCGATCGGCTCCTGCGGCTATTTCTATACAGGAATAGAACAGTGCATTTCTTCGGCCCGCCTGGATTGACCGAAGCGGTGCAAGCCAAGCTCAACGCATACACGTGGAATCTTCTCGACGAACAGTCCCACGACTTTATGATAGCAGCCTGCGACTGGACGCCGGCCGGATTTCATCATTCCCGCCTCTTTCGAGCACGAGCGGGGTTCGGTCGGCAGGACACTGCTTCAAATCCAGCCGAGGGCAATATCCTGCTCGATGATCCCGATTTCCGTATCGAAGCAGCAATGCTCGACCACGGCGTTCCATCCCTTGCATTCGCATTTCAGGAAAAGATCCGGGTCAATGTGCAAAAGCCACAGCTGGAAGCATTGGGTTTGCCTGTCGGACCTTGGTTGAACCAAGCCAAGCGTGCGGTCCGGCGCGGAGCTGATCCGGAAACGACGCTCGCCCCAACCGCCGATCGGCATATCTCGGTCGGCGAACTCCTCGGTGCCGGGGCCCTGATGACCGGTCCCGGACAGAGGATCGTCTACGCTACCGACCTCGCATTCAACGAGGCAAATCTTGCGCGTGTCGTTGCGCTTGCGCACGGCGCGAACCAGCTGTTTATCGAAGCGGGCTTCCTGCACGAGGATCGGCGGCTGGCCGCCGCGAAGCGGCATCTCACGGCAGCCGAAGCCGGCACGATCGCCAGGCTTGCGGGCGTCGAACATGCCGTGCCGATTCATTTTTCGCCCCGCTATCTCGGACGCGAGAATGAGCTGCATGCAGAGTTCGCGGCAAATCTGTTCGCCGTAAATGCATCTCAACCGACGGGAATGAATGCCAACCTGTGAGCGACAGCCGTCGCGCGTTTTCGATCACTCGCGCTGAATATCCCGGCGGGCCGTTCGCCGCGGTCGACTTGCAAGGATGGCGGAAAGGGTGACCGGGCGAAAATCCCAGCTGTCGACGCCTGCGTCGTACTGGCGTGTAGCCGGGCTCAGTCTGCCGTGCGAATGGCCATGCAGATCGATCGATTTCTTGCCGATCTGATTCCAGGTGCGAAACGGATAGTGGCAAAGGATCAGCAGCCTGCCGTCTATCGTCAGCTCCTTATAGTGTTGTGTGCTGGCCCAGCCTGCGGCGTCGATGGTCGCTGCGCCATCGTTGTTGCCGATAATCAAATGCTTCTGGCCATGAAGTGACGACAGGAGCGATGAAACGAATTCGGCCGATCCCTTGGCAAAATCGCCGAGATGCCAGATCTCGTCGTCCGGCCCGACGGTTTCGTTCCACAGCGAAATCAGCGTTCGATCGTGTTCTGGCAGTGAGCCGAACGGGCGACGATCGATGCGCAGTATGCGGGGATCGTTGAAATGCGTGTCGGCCGTGAAATAGATCATCGAGCAGCCCATGGCCTTAGCCTATCCCCAACGCGGCGCGACGATGCAAGCTAGAGATCGTCGGTCACCCGCAGGCAATCTCGACAATTGTCCGAGTGTCCTCATCGTAGCTGATGTTCATCCGGGCCCAACCGAGATCGGAGGTGCGGGCGCATGTCGAGCAGTGGATGCGCCAGATAGCGTCCTTCGGTGCATCCGGCATTTCAGTGAGCGGCCGGCCGAGAAGATGCTGATAACGGGACGCCTGGCACTGATCTCCGTAATAGTATCGCTGCGGCTGGCCAGCGATGTGCGCGACCCAAATCGCGGGATTTCGCGGATGGTTGCGTATCGTGGAGCCCTCCGGCGCCCAATACGTGAACGGCGGCGCAGGGTCGGCCTCGATCACGACCCGCGGCTCCGCCAATTTCAACGCCGCGCTCGAGACACTGTGTTGTTGTTCGGGGGATGAGGTACATGCCGTCACGAGCTGAGCCAAGCAGCCCGCTCCTGCAATCAGTGATTTCATGGTGGTGCCTGACCTCCTTGAAGCAGCGTCGGTCTGCTCCCTAGCTGGCACCTGATCGCCAAATCCAGCCGACAATGTGGCTGAGAGATCACCTTCGTGACGCCACCTCGTAGTACGCCAAACAGCGCGGTGTGGTGAGATCGCAAACTTCGCATCGACAGGGCAGTGGCAAGCCCGACTGCAATTAACATTTGAGGTAGCGAAGAAAATCGGACGCAGCTAACATACCGCCGCTTTGGAGAGTGTCGTGCCTACGAGACGTTTCAGAAAGCCGATTGTCGTTCAACCTGGCCGGATCGATCGCGACCGGGTTGTTTTGTCGGTCTCCGACGCGGCTGAAGTGCTGCTGAGGGACTGGCCGGCGCCAGCCTCCAAGACGCGACTCGCTGCAATCGAAGCCTGCCTTGCTGTTATCCGCGGCGAAAAGCCGCCAAGGGTCGCGCGCCAGGCGTTCATCGTCGCGGCCAAGGATGCGAGGATCCTGCTCGGCGAACAAATCTAAATCGGCGCTGTCAGGCCGAGCCTCGTTGAGGCAGCTCGATCTCTTCCTTGACCTGCTCCTGCAGATCGTCACGCGCGCGTTTCGCCTCGCTGCGAGGTGCCTCTGGTTGTTTCTGTCTGTCCAGTTCGTGCTCCACCGTGTCGCGCGAACCTTCTGCCGGATCCTCTTGCGGACGATTGTTGTCCGGCTCGGCGGCTTGATCTTGTCGCTTGTCCTTTCTGCCCTGATGACCATCGGGACTGCGCTCATCGGCGTGCTCGGTATTGTCTGTGTTTGAGCCTATCCGATCTCCGTCAATTGTTTCGTCTGCCATATTGGTCATACTCCGGCTCCCCGATTTTGGCTGCGCGACACATTGCGAAGTACATCTCGCCTTTGGCACGTGTTTCGTTGATGAGGCCAAACGGCAGATTTGCAGCTTGGTTCCATCCAACCTGCTGCGGACCAACCGCCACCAGATCGGCTGAACCAAGCACTTCCAAGCCTGCGATTAATGTAGCGCCCGGCCGCGACAAAACCGCCGCCGAGGGAACCTTCAATTTCCGCGTGGGTTAAGGCCGGACAGCCAATTTCGAGGGAGAAATGGTCATGGCTAACGCCCGGCAGGAACTGGCCGAATTCGTCATCAGCAAGGCCTTCAATCCGGTTATGCGAGCGAAACCGGATGAAAATCCGAGGCCGACCGCAAGACCCTGGAGCACGTGCAGCAGGCGACCAAGACCGAGATCGAGCGCTATCGTAATTATGACTCCGCTCAGCAGGTCGTCGTTAATTTCAAACGCGACCTGAGTTCCGACGCCGCCAAGAAGGTGCACTCTCAGCTGCGGCGCCTGCATCTGCCGACAATCGAGGACATCAAAGATGGCTTCGAAGATAAGGCCCGCAAGCTCGGGGTCAAAGCATCGTAGTGACGGACCTGGTCACTGAACCCGTGACCGCATCGGGCAAGATCGCCAGGTGTCGAGTTGCTCAGATAATGGCCCGATCCCAACCGCCATAATGTTGATCGCTGCGCGTGCCGCGCGGCAGGCTGAGCGCGATCAGTGCCAGACCGATCGCAACGTCCGCCACGACGGCCGCGATTCCACCACCGGCAAATACGAAGGGTGACACCGCGATCCATGCACCAAGCACTACATTGAGGAAGCGCACCGGCCGGACAATTTCGGCCATGGCTGTCATTGCGACCATGACGATGAGACAGCCGACGACGTGATCGCTGAAGTAGAGCGGTGGCTCGGTGCCAAAGATCAACGGCGTCGTCATCAGCAACGCGCCGAGCAGCGTACTCGTTATCAACGTCCACGGGAAGTTCACGCCGCCGGTGACAAATTCCTTCAGCAGCTCGGAAGCTGGACGATCGAGGTCGGTAGCAGGTGTCTGGTTCTCCGACAGCGCCGGTCCGCCCATCCAGAAGGTACGCCAGAACGGCTCGCCCGCTCTCGTAGCACCCCAGAGATACTGGACGGTCGCCAGCACTTCATCGACGGAGTAGGGAATTAGCACCACCGTCACGACGGCCTGGAGGATGCAGAGCGTGCACAGCGCGCCAATCAGCGGTGGCTGAATGATGATGAAGGAGACGCTGACCACGCCGAGCGGAACAATCAGCAAGCCGAAGAGGATCACCATCCACGGCATGGTGCGCCAGCGTCGGCGGTCGCCGATCGCGCCGGCGAGTATATCGAGGCTATAGGCAAAGGCGCCGAGCCCGGCATCGGCGATCGGGAAACCTTTCGAGACCCATGACGTCACCACCGCCTCGCTGCCGTTGCGCACTGGTGCGCCGCCAGGCCCGAAGAACGGATCCCACAGCCCATCTATGTGGCCCATCTGGTATGCGGCGAGATAGCGCGAAACGAATAGGCCGACGAAGGCCAGCGCCACGATGGGTATCCGCTGCGTGAAGGTGGAGGGCGAATAGGTCCAGCCCAGCGGGCGGTCGTCGTCGGCCGCCAGCGCGCGGCGGCTGATGCCGGGTGTCGGTGGGATCATCACTGCAAAGGCGACGATCAGCATGCCCGCGAGCGTGTCCATGGCATAGGCGGCGGCGCTGGTCGTCCAGAACAGCAACGGCGCAAGCATCACCCACAGACCGAGCGATGCCGTGATCCACTGCACCCAGCGCCAGCGTTCGAGCATGCCCAGCAACGCAAAGACCGCGACGAGCAAGCCGGAAACGATTTCGCTGATACCGAGACCGGCATTGCGGAATTCGGGCTCCGCAGTAGAATGCCCCAGAGCCGGAGGTATTGCGGCTGCGACGGGATCGAACAGGCCAACCGTCATCGGCGACGTGACCAGCCACAGTCCGAGCGCAGCATTGGTCATCGGCGCCCAAAGCGTTCTGAACCGATGCCGTTTTATGGCGGCTTCGACGTCTTCCTTGCTTCGTTCGAGCGGCCCCTTGAGGCGCCTTTCGGCCTGCTCGATCTCGGGATCCGAAGCCGCGACAACGGGCGGATTGAGCTTGTTGGCCGCGTACCAATCCGTGGGGTCCTGTTTCAGCCGGCGGATCATCTCCGGCAACGTGTCCAGCAGCCTATGTCTTGGCTTCCAGCCCAGCAGAGCGTCGGCCCGCGAAATATCGATCTCGTAATGATCGTCCGAGTTCTCGATCATCCACGGCTTGATGTCGGTGTCCTGGTCGAGCACCTCCGTCTGCAGCCAGGCGCCCAGCTTCGTCAGATCTTTCGGCAGCGCCAAGGTACGCCAGTCCTCGCCGTGGATGAGCCGGCCGATGCGCTTCTGCATCTCCTCGTATGACGGTGTGTCCGCCTCGCCGATCAGAAACACCGTCTCGGGTGGAAGCTCGGCGCGCCGGTCGACGGTGCGCGCCACCGCATCGACGAGATCGTCCTTGTGCAAATAGGGCTGGCCGGCGGTGATATCGCCGGCGAACAGATAGGCGGTCGGCAAACGCTCGAAGATGCGAGCGATCTGCTGGGCAATAAACGCCGCCCGGCAGTCTTCGTCATAGACGCCGGCGAACCGCAGGATCACCGTTTTGATTTCCCCGTGCTCCCTCGAGATCAACGCTTCGGTTTCGGCTTTCGATTTCGGATAGGCCCAGGCCGGGTCGAGCGGCGAGTCTTCATTGATTTTCGTGCCCCTCCCCGGACTTGGCGCATGGACGAGAAGCGTGCTGGAAAACACGAACTGCTCGGTCTTGATCGCTGTCAGCGCCTTCAGGAGCCGGCGCGTGCCCTGCACGGTGACGGCGTCATATTTCGGATTGTCCTTGCCGGTCGTATCATAATAGGCAGCAAGATGGATGACCGAGGCAATGCGGCCGCCGCTGCGCTCCCGCACCGCCTCCACCACTCTATTCACGCTCTCATCGGAGGTGAGATCGATCTCGATCGTCTCCATGCCTGCGGGAGGATGCTTCGGTTTTACAACATCGAGACCGATGACGCGGTAGCGGGTAAGCAAGCCTCGCGCAATCGCCTGCCCCAGGAAGCCGCTGCTGCCGGTGATAAGAACCGTCGGACGGGGTACTCGCCACAGCTCAGGCCTGCTCGCCACGCCGTCTGGACTTCAACCGGGTAACCTGCCGGCCCCGATCACGGTTGGCCGTTCCATCCAGCCAAATGTTGGCGATCTGCAATGTCTTGTCGAAAATGCGGAATCCAGCTGCGCTCATCATTGCCTCACAGAGAAGAGACCGTCTCGGGCCGGTCACTTAGTGGTTAAACACGGGCATGCCGGAAATGTTTCGAGGCCGGATGTAAAATTGCTACAATTGGTCACTCCGCGGCGAAGCGGACCTGGCGCAGCACCGCACTCGCCGGGCTCGCGATTTCAGCCGGCGCCTCTTACGGGTGGCCTGCCCGTGTCGTTCCATTCCGCCTTGCGTACCCGCGCTTCGTCGACGATCAGCTTGAACTCCCGCATCATCGCACTCTCAATGGCGAACGCACTGCTTGGCAGTACGCCGGGGTCTTCCTGATTATTCTGGAATTGAAAGCGGGCCTCCAATTCGGCCCATATTCGCTCGGAAGACGCATCGAGGCCGGCAAGCAGCGCGACGATAAGCGACAAAGTCTCTCGCTGGGCATTCAGCCGCCCCTCGATCTCTTCATTCGGCAACTGGGACATGTGGATCGCTTCCGGTTTCAGGCGTAACGGCAAAATCGCGCCCTTGTTCCGGAATTCAGCGCATCAGCTGCACCAGCTCATCAGCGTTGAGAACGTCCCCCGCCCGGTTACGGGTTCCATCCGCTGCTGCCGTATTGAGGGGCAATGATCTCGAGAAAATGACCGTTCGGGTTCTCGAAATGAACGCCGCCGTCGCGGTGATTGATCGCGCCCAGCTGTGTCCGGCAAGTTCCGCGCTGAAGGACGCCTGGACACTCTTAAGGATCTCGCATGATTGTGAACCGGCGCTGCAGGTCTGCAGCACTAGGCGTCAGAAACGATACCGGATCCCAAGAGTGTTTGCATTAGAACCCTCTTTCATATCTCCAAATGTACCATCGGCACCGGATCGATGGTGGAGTTGGTAGACAAATTCGACATTGGGAGCTTGCCTAACTCTGAAAGAAAGCTCTGCACCAATGAAGCCGAGGAACGATGCATCGCCGCCGTCGCGGATTTCGCGGTCGCGCTCAATCTCGGTAGGGCCTGTAACAGCACTGAATCCAGCTGTCACTGCGGGCGCAATCGCCAAATCACCAATGACGAGGCCCTGATGGCGAAGTCGCGCTCCGGCCCGAAGTTCGCCAGACGTATCATCGTCCTCGCCAAATCTTATGGCCGCGCCGGTGACGCCCCCGAGAACGAAACCAGCGCCTATATCGGCGAGATCGCGACCGTATACGGCCCCGACTATATAGTTGTCGGTGTAGTCGGCACCAAAGACGTCGATCGCATCCCCGAAGGACCCGCGCGCAAAGACGCCACCAAAGATGTAGATATCATTCTTCGTCGGCACACCGTCCGTGAAAGGGTCCTGCGTCGCAAAATAGATAAAGGGAGAATTGTCGTCGGCGTGTCCAGAACTGACTGAGGTGCTCAAGATCACCGCAGCCAAGGCTGCTTGCAGTCCGCGCATAGACAAGCTCCGAATCGATCCGCCAGTCGCTCATTTATCCTTCGAGAATTTCGCAGAGGAGCAAGGTGCGAATTGGTCTATCGCCAGAATGCTTGATGCGGGTACATTCCGTTAGCCCCAACCGAATGCGATCGCGAGGCGATCACCTGGGTGATGGCCTGCACCTCGCTTCTTCCCGGTGCGTTTGTTTCCTCCGGACGGCCAAACAACGATTGAAGACGGTAGTTTCCGGGAACGTTCTCGTGCCGGTGGGGTTGTCGATGACAAGTGCATCGAAAACGCAAGGAACGCGGGTGAAATGGCCCATCTTTCGGGAAAACCGGGAAGCTGTTGGGTGGCTGCCGCCACCGCTACGAATTATCCTCCGATCGAGGGCTCGATCCATGCGGAAACCGTTGTCGTGGGCGCTGGGATTGTCGGGCTGACGACGGCGCTTCGCCTTTGCGAGGCAGGTCGGTCGGTGATCGTCATCGAAGGCCTGCGAACAGGCGGCCAGGTGACCGGTCGCTCGACGGCCAAGATCACGACGCAGCACGCGCTGATCTATCGTCATCTCATCGATACGTTCGGCCGGGACCTGGCGCAAGCTTACGCCGATGCGAATTCCGCCGGCGCCGTCCAAATCCGGGAATGGGTTCGCAACTATGCCATCCCCTGCGATCTCGAGACCAAGGACGCCTATGCCTACACCTGCGATGCAAGCCGACGCGCGGAAATCGTCGCCGAAGCAGAGGCCGCGCGCCAAGTCGGGCTGAGCGCCGATAGTCTCGAGCGTGCGCCGCTGCCTTTCGAAACGGCCGCCGCTTTGCATTTTGCCGACCAGGCGCAGTTCAATCCGGCGATGTATCTGGTTGGTCTGGCTCAGGCGGTGACGGCTCGTGGCGGACGGATTTTCGAAAACAGTCGTGCGATCTCTATTGGCGAGGCAAGCCGCTGGCGCGTCGTCACCGACAGCGGCACCGTTCACGCCGAGTATGTGGTCGTCGCCACCAACATGACAGTGAAGAGTCCCATCGGTATGGCGAACCGAACCCAGCCGCGCTGCCACACTGCCATGGCGTTTCGGATCGATGACCCTCTTGCTGTCGACGGCATGTTCATCGGCATCGACGATCCGACCCATTCCATCCGCTCGGGCCGCGATGCCGAAGGCCCGCTGCTGGTCACGCTCGGCCCCAAGTTCGACACGGGCCAGGATGGCGACGTGGCGAAACGGTTTGTCGACTTGGAACAATGGGCAAGAATGCACCTTCCAGTTGGGGAGGCTGCGTGGCGCTGGTGTAATGAGGACTATGATACGGCCGATAGAGTTCCTTATGCTGGCGAGCCCGATCCGGACAAGGCCCCCGGTTTTCACATTGCCACGGGATTCAACGCCTGGGGCATCACCAATGGAACCGCCGCTGGCGCGATGATTGCGGATTTGATCTGCGCTCGGCCGAGCCCATGGCAAGAGCTCTACGATCCGGCACGGTCTTATCCCGAGGACTTTCACAAGAATGGCCGCAGCCAATCTATTGTCTCAAGCCCCGACGACATAGCGCCCGGCATGGGTGGTGTGATCGTCAGGGACAACGAAAAGATCGCGGCGTGGAGAGACACTGAAGGTGTACTCCACGCCGTTTCGGCGACATGCACCCACAAGGGTTGCACAGTGACCTGGAACAACGCGGACAACACATGGGATTGTCCTTGCCATGGGTCGATTTTCGCCACCGACGGTTCAGTAATCCACGGCCCGGCTAGAAAACCGCTTGCCCCGGCCGCGCTGTAAAAAAGGCGGCGCCGAAACGGCCCGGCGTTACCGCGCGTAGGTTCCGACCAGCTCAGTCTGCTCCAGCGCATGCTTGCGAGCTTCGTTCCAGACAAGCTGCACGCCTGCCTGCCCCGGCACACTGAGACTGGGCACGTCGAGCGCGGCAAGCCGGAAATGATAGTGATGGATGCCGTGCCCCACCGGCGGCTGCGGACCATCGTAATAGGCATTGCCGAAATCGTTGGTGCCTTGCCTCAGTGCTGACGGGCCCGGCTTGCCATCTTGCGCGTCGGCGAGTTCGCTGGCATCGGGCGGGATATTGAAAACCGCCCAGTGCCCGAAGGTTCCGCTCGGCGCGTCAGGATCCTGCACGACAAGAACAAGGCTTTTCGTACCATCCGGGACACCTGACCACTTCAGCGGCGGCGAGACGTTCTGGCCGTCACGGGTAAATCTCTCAGGGATTTCCCCGCCCGGCGGGAACGCGGGGCTGATAAGGGTGAGTGGCATTTTTCGATTTTCCCAAAGAAGCGTTGCGGTCGGTCGGGACTGGCGAAGTCCGGCCGCCATTCACGCCGCTTGCTGAGCTTCCGCGACGCGCCTGATTTCTCCTGGCAGGGATTCCCAAACCTTGAGCATCTGTCCTTCTTCCACATGGTGGGCAAGCACCTTGGATACGACCCTGAATGCATCCTTAGAATCGACCGGTCGGGTGAATTCCAGTTCCGCCTTGATCTTGGCCAAAAACTCGTCGAGCGACCGCAATTTCTCGGGCGTCTTGGAAGGCTGATACTGGTCGTAGTAGACGCCGCGTACCAGGATCGGCAGCTGCGAGCCCAGGTGGGCAGCAAGATCCGGCTGCATACGGTCCCGCAGGGCATGGAGCACTGCTCCGAGGACATGCCATGCAACTTGCCGATCCGGTCCCATCTCGGTTATGATCTCGTCGAGCCAGATGTTCGTCGTCTGCAGCGTCTTGTCGAATATATCGAGTCCGGTGGCGTTCATCGAAGCCTCCTTTTTCTGTCAGCTGTTTGAATGACTCATGGGGGCAAAACGACCTTGGTCGGCTGTTGTTCCCGTCCCCAGGCCTAAACGCCGTCTTTCCCGAAGATCTATCCGCCAAGCCTACCGCTCAATGCGCTGCCGTCAGATTTGACTCATCAAGATTTGGCCTTGGCTACGGCAACGAAAAGCGATTGACCCTGTCTTTCGAGGCGGAACAGGATCGGCTTGTTCTGCTGACGGGATTTCGCCCACTCCTCTTGTATATCTGACGGCTGTGTCACATCGCGGTTGTTGGCTGAAACGATCACATCCCCCGCGCGGAGGCCGTTTTGGTCGGCGACGCTGTTGGGCGCCACTTCTTGAACAAACACCCCGGTGGTGCCAGGCTGCAATCCGAGCTGCTGGCGCGCTTCGCCAGGGATCGGACTGAGCGACAGTCCCAGGCGTTGGTCCGCCGCTTCCGGCCCCGGAACGGCGCCGGTCTGTACTTCCTCGTCTTTGCGCTGGCCAATTACCAGGGCTACTTCTTCCTGGGAGCCACCGCGGTTTCTGGTCAGCGTCGTCTTTGTCCCCGGCTTTTGGCTCGCAGCCGCGAGCGTCAGGTCATGGACGCTCTGAATGTCCTTGCCATTAAAGCGCGTAATCACGTCGCCTGCCTCTATGCCTGCCTTCGCTGCCGGACTGTCGGGCTCGACCGAGGCCACGAGCGCTCCCTTGCTGCCCGCTATTCCAAGCGCCTCGGCGATCGAGGGCGTAACCTCCTGGAGACGTACTCCGATGAAGCCGCGCTCGATCCTGCCAGTGCGGATCAACTGGTCGACGACGCTCTGCGCGGTCCGCGATGGCACGGCGAAACCAATGCCTATGCTGCCGCCCGAAGGCGAGACGATGGCTGTATTGACCCCGATCACTTCGCCGCGTGCATTGAACAGGGGACCGCCGGAATTACCCTGATTGATGGAGGCGTCCGTTTGGAGAAAGTCGTCATAGGGGCCGGCCTGAATGTCACGCGAACGAGCTGAAAGCACGCCCACGGTAACGGTTCCACCGAGGCCGAATGGGCTGCCGATCGCGATCGTCCATGCGCCAGGCTGCATAGCATCGGAGTCACCCCAAGTAGTCGTTGCCATATTGGGTCGCGGCTCGATCTTCAGCACCGCAATGTCAGTTGCCGGATCCCGGCCGACGAGCCGCGCAGGCGAAGTCTGCTTGTCGGAGAATACGACATGGATTTCGTTTGCATCGGCGACGACATGGTTGTTGGTGACGACGTACCCCTCAGGGCTGATCACAAAGCCAGAGCCGAGGGCCTCTCGCACCCGCGGTTGAGCCGGCCCTAGGCCGCGGCTATCGAAAGGACTGAGAAAGTCGTTCAACGTCGCCTGGTCCTGGATAATCTGCCGTGTCGTTATCGCGACCACGGCCGGTATTTTCTGGCGCACGATCGCTGTGAAGTCGTTTGGGATTTCCTGGGCTGCGACCGGAGCAAAGCCGGCGGCCGGGCATATCAGAATTGCGGCAATGAGGCCGGCGCAAAGTCTCTTGTTCAACACCGCAAACATGGTCTGCGACTCCTTCGGCATACAGTGATCAGCGTTCCAGCACGAGAGAGCCCTTCACCAGCGGATTACGACAACCTTCTCGTTGCCGTTGGCGAGTTCGACAGCTTCGGTGCCGTCTGGTTTGTGGCTTTCAACTCGGGCACTTTCTACCGTTTCGACGCCCGCAATATTGACTGCGAAGGCCTCGTCGGTCTCGGCGGCACAGACCAGTGTTTCCGGTGGCAGATCCTTCACCTGGTTCATCAACTCGCGAAGCCTCATCGCGAACCTCCCTGGCACGGCGGGCGGCCGGATTCTTTCGGCCACACCCTCCAACCATGTCCCCCGGGAAAGGTTCCCTGGTGAGATTTTGCGGGCGTCACAGGATATCCCGGCGCAAGATTTCTCATGGATCCCGAGAGAACAATCGTCGAATGGCGCGACCCGCCCGTCGATTCCTTGGAACTTCCAGCCCGCGAAGTGGATTGGATCGAAAGAAGAATGTCCTGCACTGGACCTCGAAACGAGGAGGATACCCGTGGCGACCATGAAAGCAGTTCGAATTCATACTTTTGGCGGGCCAGAGGTCCTTTCGCTGGACGAGGTTCCCGTGCCTCAACCCCGCGACGACGAGGTCACGCTTAAGATCTGCGCAGCAAGCGTCAATCCAGTCGACTACAAGACCCGTGAGGGTTCGGTGGGCGGGGATCTGCACGTTACGCTCGGCCGCGATGTGTCGGGCGTGGTGGAACTGTGTGGCACGCGGGCTCATACGTTGAAGAAGGGTGATCCGATGTTTGCCATGCTTGGCCATGGCCGGGGCGGCAATGCCGAATACGTCGTGGTCAAGGCGACGGAGGCGGCAGCAAAACCGGAACGTCTTAGCCACGTGCAAGCCGCCGCCGTGCCGCTTGCCGGCATTACTGCGTGGCAAGGCCTTTTCGACCATGGTGACCTCAAATCCGGGCAGCGGGTTCTTATCCATGGCGGCGCCGGCGGCGTCGGTCATCTGGCGATCCAGTTTGCCAAGGCTGCGGGGGCATTTGTCGCGACGACTGTTGCTGCCGAGGATTTCGATTTCGTCCGTGAGCTTGGGGCCGACCAGGCAGTCGATTACAAGAACCAGCGCTTCGAGGACGAGGTCGGGGACATCGACATGGTTTTTGATCTGGTGGCGGGCGACACACAGGACCGCTCCTGGAATGTCCTGAAGCCCGGCGGAACGGTTGTTTCCACCCTTTCGGAGCCCTCGGCGGAACAGGCACGCCTGCATCAGGCGCGTGGGATCTCCTACATGGCTGAGCCGAATGCGGCGCAGCTTGCGAGGATCAGCGGCCTCATCGATGGCGGCAATATAACGCCGTTCGTGCAGGCAAGTTATCCTCTGGAGGAGGTCGCCAAGGCTGAAGAGCGGCTGGAGAGGGAGCATACGCGCGGAAAGATCGTGCTTCAGGTGGCCGCGTGAGTCCGTAATGCTCGAAATTTCGCGAAATTTTCGAAACCGCCGCTGAGGTCCTCAACGAATGCGAACTGCATTCAGCGACCACGCGCGGAAGAACGAACCTGCTTGGCACCTGATTTATTCGTAAGTGCCTATTAATTCCGCCTCACCCAGCATGTTTTCACGGGCAGCCTGCCATACTATCAGGGCATCGGGTTCCGGGCCGATAGGAAGGTTGGCAATGCCAAGGGCCGCCAGCCTGAAGCGATAGGTGTGAGGTTTGTCGCCGGGGTGCTGGTCGGGTCCGTCATAGTGAAGATTGCCGAAATCGTTGAAGCCGTGAGGCAAATCCTCGGTTCGCGCTTTGGAGCTCCGTCCCTCGGCTAAATGACGCCGCTCACCGCCGATGTCATAGACCGCCCAACGCCGGGACGCCTGTGACGGTGCATCCGCATCTTCCATGACGAGCACGTAGCTGCGCGTGCCCGGCGGCGGATCGCTCCATTCCAGAAACGGGGAGAGATTATCGCCGCGCCGGGCATGACGGTCCGGAATGGGCTGGCCGCTCCGAAAGGCGGGACTTGTCAAAGTGAACGCCATCACTTTTCTCCACGCTGGGTCGGTCGAAATGGAGGCTTCGGGCGCACGTACCCCGGCTTCACTCCAGCGGTCCCAACCACCACAACCGGCTATTGTTCCTCCTGTTTCTCCGAGAACGACAACATGTGACGCCAAGGTATGGGCGCGGCCCGTTACCTGAAACGGGCTTCTTCCGATCGCCCCTCTACATGGTCCGCTCCGCCTCTCTTTATGATCGTTATATACTCGCCGACAAGTAGCGCGACCGGGCGAGCAGGAGGTGTTCACCCGACCGCTCTGGAAGCAGGGCGTCGGCCCCTATCGACTGCGTTGCCGGCGAGGTCACCGGCATTTGATGGGCAAGCACCCGCGAGAACGATCAAGACCTTGTCTCGTCACCGTTCTGCGAAGCTCAATGCACAAACCTTGCCCTCAGCCAAGCCAGAATTCTGTTGCCGGTAATTGTCCGGCGGACCCTGGCGGCAGCCCAGCGCGCTTGCATCGTAGCGCCAACGTGGCAGTGACAGACGATGTTGTGCAACTGCCGGTCACCTAATTCGAAGAAGCGCTTAGCCTCACCGTAGGTATCATCTTTCAGACCTATGGCGCGCAGCACCGGATCCTCGTAGGCAACGGTGATCGGCGACCCCGCGCCACGCGCTACGGCACGAGCTTCAGGACTGAGATATTCGGTGCCTGAAAGCGCTCCGAGGCAGCGCCGTGGATTTTGTTCGAGAAGTTCTGCCCAACGCTCGATCCGCTGCGTCCGAGTCATGGTCGGGTATGCCGCCGAGGGCTCAACTTTTGCAATTGTCTGCAGTTGGTCGAGTGTTTGGTGTTTCATGGTCGGCTCCTTTCGATAGGTCGAAGCGCCCACGCCCTCACAGAAGATTATTGCGCTGCAGCGCGCCGACAAGGCCGTATTTGGCAATGTGAGGAATTTGCCTCCCGGCATGGGTTCGTATCAGGAACCTTCTTGGGGCCTGCTTGTTTGGCTACTGGAAGGAGGAGTGTCATGAGCACAAAGCCACCACCTGTTCCGGCAGAAAACCAGAGTCCGAAGGGTCCCGGCGATAAGAAGTCGGTTCCTGTCGATCAGACGCCGCACGGCCATTCCGCCCCGAATCCCGACAAACAGGGCCAGCAAGGCAATGTGAAGGTCAACACGACCCACCAGGGCCACCAGCAGGACCGTTAGGTGATACATGTCCACGTCGAAAAAGACCCCTGCCAGCATCCGCCATGGCGGTCCTGGCGCATCGCACGAAAACGCCAAGGAGCCGTTGGTGATAGAAAAGCCGCCAGCCGATTCCGATCAGCGCAGCCAAAGCAAGATCTCGGGTGGCGGAGGCGAACGCGACAGCCATCATACTCATGATCCCGAAAAGAAAGGTGGCGGAACCCGACCGGCCCACAAAGGGAAGTGAATGGTTCTTATCTTCACATCCTCATTGAGGCGTGCGGCTGGCATTTTTGCTGAAATGCAAGGCGCGAACATCGGGGCCGTCTGCTGCAACACGATGCGCGGCGGGTCGCATCGTCTCAACCCATCAAGGCAATGGCGGCGCGGTTGGCCGGGCAGCGCTTTGGTTCGGTGGAATGACCCGTTCTTCGGCCGAGCGCCACATGGTGCGCAGTTTTTCCGGTAAAGTGGCTTGGACCTTCGCGACCTGGCCACGCGAGATATGCCGCGACAGCGTGGCAAGGACGGAACGCACCGCATCGCCGGTATCTAGAAGCCGTGCATCGGACAGGCGATCGGTGACTTCGATGACAAACTCGTCCCAGTCCCAATCGCTCGGCTGCCTTGCCGGCTCGAACCGATCATAATAGGCGCCACGCACCAGAACCGGCAGTTCGGCGCCTAGATGCGCCGCTAGCCCCAATGGCAGCCGGTCCCGCAACATCTGAAGGACTGTCGACAACACATTCCAGGAGAGCTGCCTATCCGGGCCTAGCTCCTCCATCAGGTCATTGAGCCAGATGTTGGTTGTATGAAGCGTCTTGTCGAAGACGTCGGGGCCTGTTGCGCTCACTTTACCGTCCTCCCGGTTATTGCGCACAGTTACTCGTGAACGGATTACGTCGGCATGAGTTCCCTTGCGGGTCCAAATTCCGCAACTGTTGCTTCTTGACCGACCGTCGCAACTTCGGACCGCGTCACGCTGTAATCGCGCGTCCCTCGAGCGGTCCGGCTTTAAAAAAGCCTGCCGCCCCTGGCTCCTCAACCGGCAAGCTTTCTCGTGACCTACCGTTCTCCGGCTGAACGAAGCCTAACGATACTACTTCCGGTGGAACAGGAAGCCCTTCTGGGAGTTCATACCATCATCAACATGCGCATTGGACACGCCCTTTAAATGGCGCGGCAGCGCAAGGAGGACCATCATGAGTCTCGGAACCATACTCATCATCATCTTGATCCTTGCCTTGCTTGGCGGATTCAGCGGTCTGGGTGGTGGGCCATTCTATGGCACTGGTTATTATGGCGGCGGCGGACTCGGTCTCGTGCTGCTCATCGTCATTATTCTGGTCCTTCTCGGACGCATATAGAGTCCGCACGATCAGAGTGACAATTTGGGCGCGTGTTCCTTTTGGCCTAGGAATATTCACTACGGCTGGCGCCAAAACGGGAGACGTGATAGTCGCAAAAGGGAACCGAAATTACCCGAGTGCATTGTAGCCGCTGCTGAAATCCACTGGATTGGAATGGCACATACGTGAACTTCGTTGAACAAGCCGCTGTCGGCCTCGGAGTTCCGGGCCCTCCCTCTGCCGATTTGATGCAGGCGCTGCCCGTCGCCGTCTACACCGTCGACGAACAGGGACGTATCACCTTTTACAACGAAGCCGCAGCTGAGCTCTGGGGCCATCGTCCGGTTATCGGACGGGATCTATGGTGCGGCTCGTGGAAGCTTCGTTATCTGGACGGTCGGGATATGGCGCATGGCGAGTGTCCGATGGCCGTGGCGCTGCGCGAAAGGCGGGACGTCTCCTGGGACCAGGCGATTGCGGAGCGGCCGGACGGTGAACTCGTTCCGTTCAGAGCTCACCCACGCCTGCTTCGCGACGAAGCGGGCAACGTCGTTGGTGCCATCAACACGCTGCTCGACCTGCGCACGGAGACGCTGGGTGATGAAGCCCGCATGCGTCTTGCGGCCATCGTCGAGTCGTCGATGGACGCCATCGTCTCGAAGGACATGAGCGGCATCATCACCAGTTGGAACGAAGCGGCAGAACGCTTGTTCGGCTACACGCCTGCCGAGGCGATCGGCCGACCGGTGACGATGCTCATTCCACCCGACCGCCTCGACGAGGAAGTCTCGATCATCAGCCGCATTCGCGCCGGCGAACGCGTCCCCTCCTATGAGACGATGCGCCTGCGCAAGGACGGAACGCTCGTCTCGGTCTCGCTCACCGTTTCGCCGATCCGCGACGCCATAGGGCGGGTGGTCGGCGCCTCCAAGATCGCGCGCGACATCAGTCCCCACAAGGAGAACGAACGGCGTATCCGTCTGCTCATGCGCGAGGTCAACCATCGGGTGAAGAACCAATTCTCGGTAATCATCTCGATGATCCGCGAGACCAGCAAACTGACGAGCACGCCCGAGGCTTTCCTCGGGCAGGTTCGGGAGCGTATCACGGCACTCTCGGAATCCCATGATCTCCTGGTCAATGCCGAGTGGCGAGGCGCGACGGTCGACGAGCTCATCCAGGCACAGCTCAAGGCCTTCGCAGTGCAGTCGCGCGTGTCGATGGCGGGGCCAAAGGTGATGCTGCAGCCGAACGCCGTGCAGTATCTCGGCATAGCCTTTCACGAACTCGCCACCAATTCGGCAAAACATGGAGCGCTGTCCTGCAGCGACGGACGCGTCGAAATCGATTGGAATGTGATCCCTGCCGGCGACGGTGCCGGTATCTTTCGACTGGCCTGGCGCGAATTGGACGGGCCGATCTTGGACGCGGTCAGAAGGCGCGGTTTCGGATCCGTCGTCCTCGAGCGGGTGGCGCCGCAGGCACTCAGCGGCAGCGGACGGCTGGAATTCCACGAGCAAGGCGTTACCTGGATGCTCGAGGCGCCGCTGCCCTTCGTCCAGACGTCAGTGGCGGATGACGCGGCCGTTTGAAACGCCCGTGAAGCTGAGCCCTTCCCCCTCCGACCGACTGTGCTGATGCTCGGGCGGACCTATTGCGTTCGGTCCGGCTGCCGATGATAGAGCGAAACAGTCCTGTCCTCCAGAACATCGAAGCCGCCGCTGCCAAGCAGAGCATCGTCATTCACTGAGTGCCGATGGACGCTACGTGATTCAAGAACTGTGAGGCTATCGAATTCCATGGCCGCCCCGCAGAACTGGGCCGCTTGCAGCACCAGGCATTCGATGTCTTCAAGCGCAACGTTTTCTGCGAGGTTTCGTCGTCGCACCGCCTCGGCCACCGCGGTGACATTGACTATCCTCTCGCATCGGGCGACCGCCCGAACTTGCAGTTCAACATCATGACACAGACGGGCCGAATAACGGTATCTCATGGAAAACCCTCTCTTTCAGGAGCGGTTTGTCCCTCGCTATAAGCATGTGCCATATCGACCCGAATGGCAAGAGAAATCCACGAAATTACTGTGTAAAATCAATAAGTTAGTATACAACGCGAACTGCGCAAACCACGGTTCGCAGTAACTGTCAGCCTTTCACGCCAATAGCCTATGAACCGATCTTGACGGTCGAAGAGACTTTTCCTAATTCTTAGACAAATACTAACTTTGAGCGGCTGGAGGAAAAAATGGCCGACCTGGAAAGACCCGAACGACTGCAGATCATGCTAACTGCTGACGAATTGGCCGCATTGGAAAACTGGCGCTTCGAAAGGCGCATGCCAAGCCGGTCGGCGGCGGTGAGAGAATTGTTACGGCGCGGTCTTCATGCAGACGGGTTTCTGACGGCAGCACAAGGTGCCAAGTCACAGGATTTTGGAATTCTGCCCAACTCCGAGATTGTCGATGGACAGTCCGGCGACTAGCCGCCTCGAACACCGCGCATCTGGCGCGGTCAGCAACTCCTGGTTTTCCCGAGAATAGGCGACCCCAAAAGGCCGTCTCCAGGCGCGCGAAGCTGAAGATGCTTCCGGTAAAAGTCTGTCGGGCCTTGCCCGCGCTCGGGAACTTCCGGCAATCGTCGCGCGTTCGGTGACACGAGCTTCGGTGCCACGCGCTCGAGGCAGATGGTGCATCGAAGCAAGGTCGGATACGTCTTCACACGGGCCAACAGGGATCGAGGTAGTGAGCTTCCTGTACCGCGCGGCAAAAATCGCCGAACAAGCTCATGCCGGGCAGACAGACAAAACCGGTCGGCCCTACATCGAACATTGTCGCCGGGTCGTCGACGCCGTCGAAACGCTCGACCAAAAGGTCGTTGCCTACCTTCACGACGTTCTTGAGAAAAGCGACGATTGGAACCGCGATCGGCTTGAGGCGGCTGGTTTTGGGACGTCCATCGTGTCCGCAGTGGATGCTATGACCCGCAGGCCGGACGAGGACGACCTCGCTTTCGTGCGCAGAGCAGCAGCCAATCCATTGGCGCTGCCGGTCAAGCGCGCAGATCTCGCTGACAACCTGCGGCAGGCACGGCAGGTTGGCACCTCGACATCGAAATATGAAGATGGCCTGCGTATACTCGACGAAGAATTCGCCGACTGACGGTAAAGATCGCCGCCCATGGCGTGATGGCCGATGTGGAAGCGCCCTCTACTCGGGAGTGTGGGGCGTATGCAGCTTATCCTCGGCAGGATCGGCATCTATCCGCGCCTTGTCAGGATCGAAGGCGCCATGGCGGGCGATGGCCAGTGCCGGGGTATCGGGCGTCTCATAGGCCCACATGAAATCGTCAGCCGCTCCGCCGACCGCCTGCACCCGCCAGTAGCTCGCCGTGCCCTTCAACGGGCAGCGCGTCGTGGTGTTCGTCTTCTCCAGAAGCTCGAAATAGATATCCTCGAAAGGGATATAGAAGACAGGATCGTGCCCTTCTTCGTAAACTACCTTTGCCCGTTCGGTGGAGGCAATAATCGCGTCGGAGAACCTGACCGTCACGGTTCCATTGAACGGGCTAATCGTAAGCGCGCTGGGATGGCGGGCGGAATTTGCGGCTGAGGGCTGCATTCGACTTCTCCGTTAACTGCGCCGTCCCCACCAAACGCCGCATCGCCCGTCGGGTTCCAGTTTGGCCGGGCTTTGCGTTTCGACAAATGCACTGGCGCGCGCCCGCCACCATCAAACGGAGGCGCAGCGATGGCTGCCTCCATGCCTTTGCCGCGACGGATGAAAAACCTCCTGCGACCACGGGGGTCCAGGGAACGTTATCGCCGAAGAGTTCGTTGCATGAGTCATCAACACCGAATCTGCGGCGGGCTTCGCAAGTAGAAGGGAGATTGCCATGAAAGTCGGCAACTGCATGACGAGGAATGTCCAGGTCGCGACCCCCGAACAGTCCATTCGCGAAGTAGCGCAGATCATGGGCAGGCTCGACGCCGGCGTGATGCCCGTGGGCGACCACGACCGGTTAGTCGGAATGATCACCGATCGTGATATCGCGATCCGCGGCGTAGCATTGGGTAAGGGGCCTGACGCCAAGGTGGGCGATGTCATGAGCCCCGACGTCAAATATTGCTTCGATGACGAAGACGTCGAGCATGTGCTTGAGAACATGGGCGACCTGCAGGTACGTCGGCTTCCGGTTCTGAACCGCGACAAGAGGCTCGTCGGGATCATCTCGCTTGGCGATCTCGCGACGAATGGCGAAGCGGCAGAAGCGGGAGAAGCTTTAAGCGGCATCTCGAAGCCGGGCGGCGAGCACTCGCAAACCACTCACTGACCGACGCCGCGACACGTCGGTGCCGGCGTCTGATGTTCTCGAATGATTGCAAGCGCCTTGCCAAAGCCTATGGTGAAGGCGGTGCCTCTCGGAGTGGATAGATGTGGGTTGGTCGCTGAACCTCGGGACGATCGCAGGCACGACCGTGCGCGTTCATTTCACTTTCCTGCTTCTGCTCGTCTGGATTTGGCTAACCCACTATCGCATCGGCGGCACGCCAGCGGCTTGGGAAGGCGTTGCCTTCATAATTGCTGTCTTTGCCTGTGTGGTCCTGCATGAGTTCGGCCATATCGCCGCCGCACGGCGCTACGGCATTAGCACGCCGGACATTACGCTTTTCCCGATCGGCGGCGTGGCCAGACTGGAACGCATGCCGGAAGAGCCGGGACAGGAGTTCGTGATCGCGATCGCGGGGCCGCTGGTCAATGTCGCGATCGCGGCGCTGATTTTTGCCTTGCTCGGTGGGTCGACGGGTGTCGAACAGATGGCCGAGATCGAGGACCCGCGTACCAATTTTTTGGCCAGACTTGCAGGGGTCAACATCTTCTTGGTCCTTTTCAACATGATCCCTGCCTTCCCGATGGACGGCGGCCGCATCCTGCGCGCCGCCCTCGCCGCCCGCCTTTCCTGGTCGCGCGCAACTCAGATTGCCGCCACGATCGGCCAAGGATTAGCCTTCGTCTTTGGATTCATCGGACTGTTCTACAATCCGCTGCTGATCTTCATCGGTATCTTCGTCTATCTCGCCGCGGCAGCAGAAGCGCAGAACGCACAGATCCGAGAGCTCGCCACAAGCGTCCTTGTCGGGGACGTGATGATCACCAAGTTCGCCCAGCTGGAACGGTCGGCGACGCTCGACGACGCAATCGAGATGCTGCTCGCCACCACGCAGCACGAATTTCCTGTCGTTGACTCCGCCGGTCATCTTGAAGGGTTGGTGACACGCGACGACATGATCCGGACGTTGAAAGAGAAGGGACCCGCTGCACAGGCCGCGGGCGCAATGCGGAATGACATCCCGAAAATACATTATCGCAAAAGTCTGGAGGAATGCCTGCGCCTCATGCAGAAGGCAGATGTGCCTGCTGTTGCCGTCGTCGACAATTCCGATCGGCTGGTCGGGCTGATGACGCACGAGACCATAGGCGAGATGCTTATGGTCCGCTCAGCCGTTTCAGATGCTTTCCGATTTGGCCGTTTGCGTGGGGGCAAGCCGCGGCCGGATCGCGCCAGCGCTCTCTAAAATCGTAGGAGAACGACCTTGGGAGACGTCAGCCGGAACGATGTCGTTCCGGCCGATCTATCGTTTGCGTCTAAGAGCTGCCGAGGTGAGGCAGGAGTTCAAGCGTACCGCGATAGATCATGTCGCCAGCTACGTAGAGGATCACCACCAGACCGACATAGGCAATCCAGCGATGCTTCTGAAGCAGATTGGCAATGAAGTTTGCGGCAATGCCCATCAGCGCGACCGAAAGGACAAGGCCGAAGATCAATACGTTCGGATGTTCGCGCGCAGCACCCGCTACCGCCAGAACATTGTCGAGCGACATGGAGACATCGGCGATGATGATCTGCCAGGTAGCCTGCGCCAGGGTCTTGCGTGAAGCTTTGCCAGCTACGGTGCCATCGTAGTCGACGTCACTTTCCGAAAGCGCTTCGATCGCCTGCATTTCCTGCGAATGGTCTTGTCGGAGTTCGCGCCACATCTTCCAGCATACCCACAACAGCAACACGCCTCCGGCCAACAGCAAGCCGACGATCTGCAGGAGCTGAGTTGTCGCGGCCGCAAAGCCGATGCGTAGAACCGCCGCCGCGGCTATGCCAATAACGATCGCATTTCTGCGCTGCTCTTTGGGTAACCCGGCCGCGGCAAGGCCGATAATGATGGCGTTGTCGCCGGCCAGCACCAGGTCGATCATGATGACCTGCAGGAGAGCGGTCATTGCTTCAGGACTAAAAAATTCTGTCATACGGCACCCTTGCGTTCAGCTAGGGGTGACGCGGCTTGCGAGCATACCGTAGAGCAACGCGGATACCGCGTATGACAGGAGAAATGCCGCTACAGCTGGAGAAATCTCAAAGCCAGGCCACCCGGATTGGAATTCCAGTCCGACATCACAGTCCCGATGGACTGCCAGAGGGGCCCGGCCTGGTAGCACCTAGCTATTGCCGCAAACGCGAAAACTCAAGGCCTAAATGTGATCCGGTCTATGCGATACCACCCTCAAGCTCAGCCGGCGGTATGCTACCGGTTTGGGCTCACCGCGCATCGAAGGCCCAGCTTCGCATCTCCGCGGGCTCCCAGGAAGCATGCGATTGGCGTCCCGCGGCCATTGAACGAACCGGTACTCGCAAGTAGACTGATATATGGAGTTCGATCGGTTTGTGATCTGCGACCGCCGATGCGATGAAGGAAATCCGGCTTGGCTGTTCATCGACGGCAGATCGGCCAATATCTGTTCCCAATCGGCTCCTTGGGCCTTGCCGCACTAATTCATTTCGGCGGTGCGCCGATCGAGCATTCGCTGCTTTCGATTAAGGTCCTGGCTTTGATCGTGGTCGCAATCTTCATCTTCGCGACCGTGTTTGTGGTTTTGCATCATGCAGAAGCCGTCGCACGGCGGCTCGGTGAACCCTACGGCACGCTGCTGCTGACATTTTCGGTCACGGCGATCGAGGCATCGGTCATCGTTTCGATGATGCTGCACGGCGAGAACAACCCGACGCTGGCCCGGGAGTCCGTATTTTCGACGGTCATGATCGTGTGCACTGGTGTCGTCGGGGTCTGCCTCACCCTGGGTGGGCTGAAGCATCGATACCAGGACATCAAACGACAGGGCACCAACGCTTCCCTTGCCGTCATCATGGCGCTGACGGTTCTTGTGCTGATCCTTCCAAACTACACGCTTGCCACAAGCCCCGGTGCGTTCTCCGCGTCACAACTCGCATTCGTGAGTGTCCTTTCAGTTCTCCTCTATGGTTCGTTCGTCTTTGCACAGATGGTGCGCCAACGGGGCGATTTTATCGAGGATCTGACATCCGGCGCCCAACATGAGGAGCATGTACCCGAGGGTGGAAAAGTGACCGCCAACGTGCTCCTGTTATTTGTCGGGCTGGCAGGGATCGTTCTTCTGACCGAGCAGGTGGCCGGCAGCATCGAAGACGGGCTCGCGGCTCTTCACGTTACCCAGGCGGACGCAATCGTGGGTTTCTTCGTCGCAGCGCTGGTGCTTATGCCGGAGGCGCTATCAGCGGTTCGGGCCGCACTCAATAACGAGCTTCAGCGAGGACTGAATGTCGCCCTCGGCTCAGCTTGCGCTACGATCGGCCTGACAATCCCGGCAATCGGTGCGGCAAGCCTACTCACAGGACGAAGCCTGATGCTTGGCCTGGGTCCGGGGGATACCGTACTTCTCATCCTCGCGCTTGCCATCAGCGTCGTAAGCTTTGGGACGGGCAGAACAACGATGCTGACGGGGCTCGTTCATCTCGTCGTGTTCGTCGCCTATCTATTTCTTATCTTCGTGCCGTAGGATAGCGATCGCCAATCGTCCTCATGACTTCTGGGAGTTTGTCATGTTCAAAGGCCGCCGGCCGGCGGCGCCAAGACCGATGACTATTGCATTGTCGCCGGCAGGCATGAGATCGATGGCAGTGGCGTGCAGAAGGGCCGTCAGGATCCAGGGGGATCACGAATGGCGCGTTCGTGCTGGCAGATACCGCATTGCAATCGGGCGTTTGAAAAACACCGTCAGTTCGCCCTGGAAAGCCACCGGTGTGCGTCGCATGCGTACGCGGTGTTCAACCTCTTTCAGGCCTGCAGACTTCACGCCACGTGGCCGCCGCGAAGTCAGATCTGCGACAGTGGTCCTGCGACTGTTCGGTAGAAGATCACGCGGACTGACGGGACAAGCTGGTTGAGATAATCGAAATCGCGGATATTGCCTGTCAGTACAGTCGCGCCAAGCAGGCCGGCCTGATGATGGATCAGCGCATCGTTGAGAAAGCGACGCTCGTGCCCCTCCCCTTTTGGCAGATGGCCGAGCCGGAACAACAGTCCGGCGACCACGCCGGCGCTTCCCCAAGCGGTCGCGTCAGGAGCATGAAGCCGATGTGCGGGAATATCTTCGATGGTCTCATTGACCACTTTCAGAACCGTCTTGGTCGTCTTATGGGCTGGGTTAAGACGGCCGAACACATGCGTGAGTTCGGCGAGGCAAACGGCGGAGTGGTGGCAGAGCCGATAGGTCAGGAGATCGTCAACCGCTTCGGGCGTGCGCCCCTGCAGCACATCGAGATAAACGCTCGTGTCGAGAAGCAGGATGCCGCCGACCGGCGGCTCGTCCCCAGCCCACGACAGGTCTGAATCGGGGCGCCGTTCCAGCCGCGCCACCAGCTTTTGCGGTTTCAGGGAGCGCAGCGCGCTCCTGAGATCAAATGCCAAGATCGATATCCGCAGGGATGCTGCCCTTGCGACGCACAAGCCGGGTGCCGAAATCATCCTCCAGGGCCAGACGCGACAAAGCGAGCTCCAGGAGTTCGGTATCGGAAGTCACATGGGCGCGCCTTTTTGCGGCCTCGATCAATTCCGACGGCACCCTGCCCGACAGGCGTGTGTCCTTCGCCGTCCCAAGAAGACCAACGGCCCTGGCCTGTTCGAGCACCAGGCGGTTACGGGTGTGGGCGATCCGCTTGTCGTTTTCGGCTGCCGTTGAGGTGCGGGCGGTCATCACAGCTCTCCATGTGTTCAACGACACATAAGGAATGTTGAACGAAAAGACAAGGACGGACGATGTCACATGATGATGACTGATGCGGGACCTTATCGTGTCGATTTGCGCGCACATGGCTGGCCTGCAGCTACTGGATCTTCGAGCGCAAGCGATCCGTCACGAACTCCATCAACACCACGATGACGAAGATTACGAGAATGATGGTCGAGGCATTCTTGTATTGGAAAAGATCGAAAGCAACCTTGAGCTCCTGGCCGATGCCACCGGCTCCAACGAGACCGAGAACAACGGACGAGCGCACTGCCTTCTCAAGCGCAAAGAGCGTGGTGTTTATCAGGGACGGCATGGCGTCGGGCAGGACTGCCCCGCACAGAACAGAGAACCGCCCGGCGCCGATTGCAAACAGCGCTTCCTGAGGTCTTTCGTCGGCATCCTCCATCGCCTCGGCGAAAAACCGCCCGCAAAAACCGATCGTATCGATGACGATGGTCATGGTTCCAGCAACCGCCCCGAGACCAACGGCGGACACGAAAAGAAGCGCCCAGACCAAATCTGGCACGGTCCTAAATAACGAAACCAGCATCCTGGAGATATGCCGGAACGGGCCGAGCGGAGTTATGTCCTTGGCCGAGAGCCAGGCAAACGGCAAGCTGAGAACGACACCTATTGCTGTTCCAACGAGCGCTATTTGGAAGGTTTCGACCATGCGCCAGAAAACCCGCAGGAGGAAACCTGGCTCGATATTTGGGGGTATCATGCGGCCGACGAGATGAGCCATGCGGGGCACTCCACCTGCCAGTTGTTCAGGCGAAGGTGCGACCTGCCCGGCGGAAACGATCACGAGAGCGGCCAAAGCGACGGCAAAGCTGAAAGTGAGGGGCGAGACCGACGGAACCCGGCTCGGCGAAAGGCGGTCATGCATCGAAGACATCTTTCAGATCAGCGCGGGTCACCTGCGCCGTCGGCCGGTCGAAGAAGACCTTGCCCGCCTTGAGCGCTATCAAACGATCGGAATAGTCGAGAGCATGCTCCATGTCGTGCGTGGTGTAGACCAAGGTTATCGCTTGTTCTTGGGTGAGTTCGGAGAAGACTCGCATCACATCATGCCCAGCTGCCGGATCGAGACTTGCCGCCGGTTCGTCTGCTATCAAAAGCTTCGGACGCCGGATCAACGCACGGGCGATCGCCACCCGCTGCGCCTGCCCTCCGGAAAGCGCGTCGGCGCGGGCGCCTGCCTTGCCGAGAAGCCGCACGTCGGCGAGTGCCTGCATTGCTTCCTCGCGCCAGTGTTGCTTCGCGATGGAATGGTGCCAGCCGCGCCAGCCGCCGGGCAGCCCGAGCTTGCCCTGCAAGACGTTTGTAAGAACGGATTGGCGGCTGACCAATCCGTGGTGCTGGAAGACAAATCCGATCTGCCTGCGTATGCGTCGCAGTTGGGCGACGGACGGCGCCGAGCGGAAGCTTTCGCCGAGGGTGACGACCTCGCCATCACTCGACGGTAAAAGACCGATGAGGCATTTGAGCAGGGTGGATTTTCCAGCGCCGTTCGAGCCAATCAGGGCAACCCGTTCGCGCGATGCTATGTTGAGGCCGATATTGGAGAAAATGATCTTTCCGTTCGCATAGCTCTTCGCAAGATCGTGCGCGCGAATGATTGCTGTCATGTTGACCTCTTGGCCCAGACCGGGATTACGACGTAGGCCGGCGGTTTAACCGCCGGCCTTTACGATGAAGCAAAGAGCGGGCCTCAGTTTACGAAGTCGGTGAGGGTCTCGATTCCGATCGTGCGGTACATCGAGCGGACATAATCGTAGTCCGAGTCCCTGACATCCGTCAGGAAGAAACCGCCCTTGAATTTCTGGTTGTCCTCTCCTGTCAGGATCGCTTTCATCAGCTCGTTGCCATTCTTCGCAAAGGCATCGCGGACCTTGGCGAATACGTCGTCTGAAATGTCCTTGCGGGCGACAAGAATGTCGTTCGGCAGATCGCGGCCCCGTGCGATTACCGAGAAGGCGGTGTCGGGGAACGCTTCCCGAACCGAGTTCAGGTAGCCGAAATTCAGACCGATAGCGGCGATGTCGCCGCGGATGAGAGCCTCAGCCGCGATGTTGCGCGATATGATCACTGGTTCGTAGTCTGCGGCGTACTTCAGATTGAAATCGGCCAGCGCCTGCGCGGGGCCGAGGTGCTGGGAGGTGGAGCCGACCGAACCGAATGCGATCTTCTTGCCCTTCAGGTCTTCAATCGAGCGGATCGGTCCATTCGCCAGCACGGCGATCTGAGCGAAATAATCGGGGCGCTGCCAGGCAACAACAATCTTCGGTTGGCTCAATTCCTTCATGACCACGTATTCAGCAGGACCTGTCAGGACAAGATCGACCTGCCCGGAATTTATGGCCTCGACGGCAGTGGTCCGCGAGCTGACCGGAAACAGGTCGATTTCGAGACCGGTCGCCTCTTCGAGAGCGGTCTGGAAAGCGCCGAATTCCTGCTGAAGAGCTTCCAGCCCCTCCATGTCGGTTACCGCGAATTTCACCGATTCCGCAAAAGCCGGAAGGGCGGTGGCGAGTGTTATGGCGAGTGCGGTTGCGATGGTGCGGATCATCATTTTTCCTTTGCTGTATAGACAGGAAACTGTTACCCGCTTACCCGTATACGCAGCAGATGACGTGCTCGTGACATTTCGTCGGCGCCTCCGGCAGCCTTTGCTTTTTGAGGGATACAGTGAACTGGCACATCCAGGGTGGTCGCATCCTTACCGACCAGGGGCTTGAAACGGCGGATCTGAGCGTTACCGGCGGGATACTGTCAGAGGTGCAAGCGGCCCATGCGTCCACAATCGATGCCGATGGTCTGCTCGTGCTTCCGGGAATCGTCGATATCCACGGCGACGGCTTCGAGCGGCAAATCATGCCGCGGCCGGGCGTCCGCTTCGACACCGCATTGGCGCTGAAAGATACGGACCGCCAGCTTGTCGCCAATGGCGTAACCACGGCCTTCCACGGCGTCACGGTGTCATGGGAGCCCGGACTTCGCTCGCTCGACGCTGCCAAACAACTGATCGGCGCAGTCTGCGATCTCCGCGACACTCTCAGCTGCGATACGCGTTTGCATCTGCGCTGGGAGACCTTCGCGCTTGATCAGATGGCGCAGGTCGTACAATGGCTGTCCCTTTCGCCACAACCGATCGTCGCTTTCAACGATCATACAAGCGGGTCGGTCATGAACGGCACGATCGCCCGCAAGATCGGCCAGATGGCGGAACGGTCCGGCTTGAGCCGAGAGGACTATATGACGTTGCTCGACCAGATTTGGTCCCGCCGGACCGAGGTGGCGATCGCGATCGAGCAACTGGCCGCGACCGCACGGGCCAATGGCAATGTGCTTCTTGCCCATGACGAAGCATCGCCCGAGGAACGCGCATATTTCCGCGCGCTCGGCGCAAAGGCCTCGGAATTTCCACTGACGCTCGAAACAGCGAAGGCCGCGCGGCAAATGGGCGAGGATGTGATCCTCGGTGCGCCCAACGTTGTGCGCGGCGGCAGCCACAATGGTGCACTAAATGCCACAGAAGCCATCAGAGCCGGGCTCTGCACCGTGCTGACCAGCGACTACCACTATCCTTCGCCTCTGCATGCGGCCTTCAGGTTGTCTTCGCCAGACGCCAGCGACTTCCCCTTGATCTGGAATCTGATCTCGGCAAACCCGGCTCGGGTAGCCGGCCTAGACGATCGCGGCTCGCTTGTTGCCGGCCGCAGGGCGGATCTGATCTTGGTTGATGCCGGCGATCCAGCGCATCCGCATGTGGTGGCCACCATGGTCCATGGACAAATTGTCTATTCCTCTGGACTCTCCCGCGTAGACCGACGGTCGGCACAACGATCGCCGGTGAACAGGGCTTCATGAACCAGAATACGAAAATTCCAACACTACACGAGCGCAGCGGCAATCGCCTTCTGGCCTTTGACGGGTTGGTCTTTCGGCCACGCAGCGATACGCCAATCTGGCAGCAGATCTACGATCACATCTTCAATCTGATCGAGAGCGGCAGTCTTGCGCCGGGTAGCCAACTCCCCGGAGAAACGCATCTGGCGGAGAAACTCGCGGTCACCCGCATTACGCTTCGCCGGGCGCTGCAGCAATTACAGCATGAGGGCCACCTCACCGCCCGCAAGGGCGTAGGTATCTTTGTGCGAAACCTGCCCTCGACATTCACGGTTCGCGACGGACAGCGCTTTCTCGACAATTTCGAAGCCCACGGCCAGGAAATCGGCACCCAGACGCTGCTGGTTCTCCGCGAACCGGCCGGAGCGGCCGTGGCGGAGCGGTTGCGTCTCGCACCTGATACTCTCGTTATAAGGCTGTGCCGGATAAGGACGTCCGATAAGCAGCCGGTTTACGTCAATACCAAGGTTTTTCCGGCCCATCTCTTTCCCGACTTCGAGCAGAGATACGATGTGCGTCAGTCGGTGACCGATGTTTTCCGCGCGCATGGCATCGAGAATTACCGGCGAGCCGAGACACGTATCAGTGGCGGCTTTGCATCCCCCGATGAAGCGGAGATCCTGCGGCTGACGCCCGGGACACCAGTATTCCGCATCAATGCCGTCAACGAGGACCGCAACGGCGTACCAATCGAATGGACCCGCGGTACCTGGCCGCTGACGTCAGTCGAATTCGTGTTCTGATTCTGGCGCATGCCCGTCTTCAAGCGAGTGTCGGAATATCCAGCCGGATCCATTGCCAGGGGCGGCCGGCTGGCAGATTCTCTTCGCCCGTGAATGGCGACATGATCGTCAAATCGGCCGTAGCTGTCTATGGTTGATAAAGAACCCGTTGTTGAGCGTACTTCCCACGCTATGCCGTCTTTTAAAGGGCACTGGTGCAGCCGAGCCGATTTAAAGGCTAGCGCACGATCCCACTCGCGATCCGGCGATTTGGCCAAGGCGAACGGCGGTTGGCTGCAAAAGGCGAGCAGGCCCTAATATTTATGTTGCAATCCCAACATTTTTGTTGTTTTTCGACCAAATGTGCGCCGAAAGGGCCTTAAATATGTTGTACGATGCAGATTTTCTTTTGAGGTTGCAGCAGGGGTTGCAAGAGCTTTTTCCTGTCTGGGATGTATCGCCAAACGCCGATCTCGTTTTGTTGACGATCTCCGAGAACGCGACATTCCGCATCGTGGATTCTGGTGCTGAGCGTGACCTCATCGTCCGGGTCCATCGGCCCAATTATCATACGGAATCCGAGATTCTCTCCGAACTAGACTGGATCAATGCGCTAAGCCTGGATGGCATTGTTGCGACACCGAAACCCGTCGCCGCTCGCGACGGTCGTCTCCTGCACGCCTTTTCCGATGGGGAAACGATCCGACATGCCGTAGCCTTTGAGTTCATGTCGGGCAAAGAGCCGGATGCTGGATCGGATCTGGTGAAGTGGTATCGGACGCTTGGCGAGATCAACGCTCGCCTGCATGCTCATAGCCGCGAATGGACCCGACCTAAGCATTTCATCCGAAAGACCTGGAATTTCGACCGGATTGTCGGCGAGAACGCCTATTGGGGCGATTGGCGCGCTGCCCTTGGTTTGACACCCGAGGGAATGACCATTCTTGAACGCACCTACGCCCTGCTCGAAGCGCAGACGGATGCTTATGGTTATGGTGCCGACCGTTTCGGCCTCGTTCACTGTGATATGCGCGCCGCCAACCTGCTTGTCGATGGTGAGCGTCTGGGTGTGATCGATTTCGACGATTGCGGCATCTGCTGGTTTGCCTATGACTTCGCCGCCGCAATCAGCTTCATCGAGCATGAGCCCTATGTTCCCGATCTAATGGCTGCTTGGCTTGACGGTTACAGACGCGTAGCGCGGTTCGAAGCGGAGCATGAGAAGGCCTTACCTATGCTGATTATGCTGCGTCGCATGCAGTTGACCGCCTGGATTGCCTCACATTCGGAAACGCCCACCGCCCAATCCTTGGGACCGTCCTATACCGATGGCACGGTGATGCTGGCAGAGCGCTATCTCGGCGCCATTGCATGAGGAGATGCAGATGAACGTAGCGCCCAAGGAAATTCTCGACCTCAATCGTTTCGTTGCGACGCGAACCGACGGGCTTCCACCGGAACTTGCCGAACAGGTGGCCAGGCGCCAGTCCAGCTTCGGAGCCTCGTCGGTTCTCTTTTACGAGCAGCCGATCGAAATGGTGCGGGCTAGCGGCGCCTATATGTACGACGTAAATGGACGCCGGTATCTCGACGTCTACAATAATGTGCCATCGGTCGGCCACTGCCACCCACGGGTGGTGGAGGCGATTGCCAGGCAGGTCGGGCAATTAAACATCCACACGCGATATCTGAACCGCGTTGTCGAGGATTACGCCGAAAAGCTGCTCGCAACCTTCCCGTCGCCGCTCGGGAATTTAGTGATGACGTGCACTGGTAGCGAAAGCAACGATCTTGCGATGCGGATCGCCAGGATCGGGACGGGTGGCGAAGGCTTCATCGTCACCGAGACGGCCTACCACGGCAACACGGCACTGGTGACGGAGATATCACCCTCTTCACTGCGCAGGCGCGAACCCGCGTTGTTCGTCGAGGTGATCCCGGCGCCTACAGCCCACGATGACATGAGCGTTGAAGACAGTTTTGCCGCATCCGTTGAGCAGGCAATCGCCAAATTGCGCGTGCGCGGCCTGGCGCTTGCAGGCATGATTGTCGACACGATCTTCTCGAGCGACGGTATCTATGCAGATCCGCCGGGTTTCCTGAAGACGGCCGTCGATATCGTGCATCGCGCAGGCGGGCTTTTCATCGCCGACGAGGTTCAGCCCGGTTTTGGTCGCACTGGCGGCGGGCTATGGGGGTTCCGGCGCCATGGTATCACGCCCGACATCGTCACCATGGGCAAGCCGATGGGCAATGGTTTCCCGATGGGCGGTGTAGTCACGCGGCCTGACCTTTTGAAGATGTTCTGCGAGGAGACTGGGTATTTCAACACGTTCGGCGGCAATCCGGTTGCCGCCGCCGCCGGCCGCGCCGTTCTGGAGGTGATCGAGGAAGAGGGGCTGATAGAGGCGGCGCACAGTGTCGGCACCGGTTTCCGGCAAGCGCTGGAGGCGTTGCGTATGGCTCATCCGCAAATCGGCGATGTGCGTGGCGCTGGGCTGTTTATCGGCCTTGATTTTGTTGACCCAGAACAGGTCGCGCCGGACGCCGCGCTCACCACACATGTCATCAACGAGATGAAGCAGAACGGTATTCTGATAGGTGCCGCCGGCAAATTCGGCGCGACGCTCAAAATCCGCCCGCCACTCTGCTTTTCCAGCGACGATGCGGCTGTGTTTGTCGCGACGCTCGACACGATTCTCAAAGCAGGGTAAAAACCCGGCACCGTTTCCGCGTCTGGTTCAGACCGCCGATAAGATCCTCAATCTCCCCTTCGTCACGGCAACTTGAGTCGATCATCCATAAGGCTCTGAAAAGGAGGATCCTTGGCTCCAAGTCGAGGATGGCCCGCGGGTGGCACAAGGGTTTGTCATCACCGAGAACCGGACGCGGCTTTCGGGCCCGGTTGTCTTCAGGCCATGGCTTCCAGCGCGCCGAGTGATTCAGGCAGCACCTGCCCGCCATCGATCACCAGGGTCTGGCCCGTGATATAGGCTGCTTCCTCGGAAGCGAAGAACAGCGCGGCGTTCGCGATATCCGACACCGTGCCAAGCCGACGCATCGGGATGGAGGCTTCCATTTTCGCGATGTAGTCGCTGCCCATGCCATCGAGACCCTCGGTGAAGATGTTGCCGGGCATGACGGCGTTCACGGTGATTTTCTTCGGCGCAAGCTCAATTGCTGCCGTGCGCATGAATCCGAGTTGGCCCGCCTTGCTGGCACCGTAATGCGACCAACCGGGAAAACCGGTGATTGGCCCGGTGATCGATGAGGTGATGATGATGCGTCCGCTACCTGCCTCGGTCATGGCGGGCAGAGTGGCGGAAACGCTGAGGAAGGTGCTTTTGAGGTTAGCCGTCATGACATGGTCGAAATCGCTGGCCGTCATGTCCCCGAGCTTGGCGGCCGGAAAGATGCCGGCATTGGCGCAGAGCACGTGAATGCCCCCGAACCGTGAGATCGCGGCTTCCACCGCAGCGGCGCATCCCTCCTCGGTACCGACATCGGCGGCGATGCCTGCCGCGTTCGCGCCAATCTGAGCCGCGACCTGATCGGCGTCGCTCTGGTTGCGAGAAACGACCAGGACGTTGAGCCCAGCTTCTCCGAAGCGCAGCGCGATACCCTTGCCGATGCCGCGGCTGCCGCCGGTGACGATGACTGTTTTTCCCTGTAGTGACTTCAACATTTTCTCTCACTTTTTGCGGATGGACTTATCATCTTCGTGTACGAATTGCCTCAAAGATACGCTCAGAGCTCAAAACATAGACATTTTTCAACTTTGATTGCTCAAAATAAATGCGAAATATTTCAGTTATTTAGCCTACCTAGACATGGCTCCAATTGCTGAACGCAGACATTGTACCCTTATTTTGGAAACTAGAATGGCGCACAAAATTTTTGTTGTAAAGCACACATCCTTGAGACACACTTGCAACATTGTATGATTACGCAATGAGCCTTGCACGTTTCAAAACCAAGGCTCGTCAAGAAAATAGGGGAACGATCATGATGAAATTTTCCAGACGGCACGTGATGCAGATGATGAGCGCTGCGACCTTAGCCGGTCCGCTGGCGGGTGCCGGAAGCGCTTTCGCCGCGCGCGAAAAGCAGCTGAATATCCTCTGCTGGGAGGGTTACAATTCCTCGCAGGTGCTCGATCCCTTCCGCTCCAGCCAAGGCGCGACGGTGAAAGCTGAGAGCCTCACCAACGATCCTACTATGATCAACCGCCTGCGGGCTGGAGAGACCAAGATCTGGGATCTGATCAACGTCAACAACCCTTGGGCGCGCAAGGTCATGGCACCGGCCGGGCTGATCAAGCCCCTTCCGCGAACTGAATTCGAGCCCTTTTTTGACGCCATGCTTCCGCAGTTCAAAGCGCCGTACCAGTGGGCGATGAGTGAGGACGGCAAGGATCTGCTCGGCATGACGCAGCGTTTCGGTCCCTACAGCTTCGTCGTCAATACCGACAAGATCAGCCGCAGCACGGCGGAAGAGCAGGGCTGGGATCTGTTCAATGATGCATCGCTTGCCGGCAAATACGGTATCCAGGAATCCGACGACTGGAACGTCTTTGACATCTTCATGGTCGCCGGCATCAATCCGTTCAAAATTCACAGCGAGGACGAATTCAAGGCGTTTTCCGCTGCTGCTGAAAAGGTGTTCAAAGGCGCCAAGATGGTTGGCGACATGGCTTCGCTCAATCAGGCGCTGGTTTCCGGTGAAATCGACCTCTACATGACGGGTGGTACCTACTCCATCTCGCCCGCCCGTGCGGATGGCTATGCGAACATGCGTGCCATTACTCCGCTGAAAGGCCCTATCGATGGCAAGGGCGGCATTTCCTGGATCGAGATCACTTCTGTCGTCAACAATCCGGACATTTCGCCCTTAGCGACAGAGTTTCTGAAATATGTTCAGGCACCGGACGTCGCTCATACGGTTGCCTTCGCAGAGGGCACGTTCAACCCCGTCAGCCAGATGGGCAATCCGAAGTGCTTCGAGCTCTTCACCAAGGACGAGCTGGAAGCGATTCAGTGGGACAGCCTTGAAGAAGAAATGGAGCGTTCCGCCCAATACGACATCGTCCCTGATTACGACAAGGCGCTCGAATTGATGACCGCCGCCAAACGTCTTCGCGGCTGATCGGCCCCGTACTGACGGAGTGAAAGATATGAGTCTTGCGATGATCGCGCCCGTGTCGACTGCCTTTTCCGCGCAAGCGGAGGAGGCTAAGAAGACTGCAGCACCGGTGCTGCAGCTTGTTGGCATCAAGAAGATCTTCGGAGATTTCGCCGCCGTCGACGGTATCGATGTCGATATTAGAGAGGGCGAGTTCGTCACGATTGTTGGCCCGTCCGGATCCGGCAAGACGACGCTTTTGCGCATGCTGGCCGGTATGGAAGGGCCGACGCATGGCTATATCACGCTACGCGGAGAGCTGATCAACGACATGCCGGCCGACAAACGGCCGACTTGTCTGGTCTTCCAGTCTCTGGCACTTTTCCCTCACAAGACGGTCGGTGAGAACATTGAGTTTCCGCTCAAGGTGCGCAAGATGCCCGCCGCAGAGCGTAAGGCCCGCGCGCTGGAGCTCATGCGAATGTTGCGCCTGCCGGAGCATTATTACGGCAAGAATGTCATGCGCTGCTCAGGTGGTGAAAAGCAGCGCGTCGCCCTCGCCCGCGCCTTCGCTTACGATCCCGACGTGCTGTTCTTCGACGAACCATTGTCCGCGCTCGACTACAAGCTGAAGAAGGCGCTTGAAAAGGAGCTGAAGGATCTACATCGCGAAAGCGGCAAGACCTTCGTCTACATCACCCATTCGCTCGAAGAGGCGATGGTGATGTCCGACCGCGTCGGCGTCATGAACCGTGGCAAGATGGTGCAGATCGGCACGCCCGAAGAAATCTACACCCGGCCCGCCAATCGGTTCGTCGCCGAGTTCTTCGGCGAGGTCAACAGCTTCGCCGTCACCCGCAGTGAAACCGGAATCTGGCGGCAGAGCGATGGCGGCCCCCTCGCCGTCGGATCTGTCGATGAAACGATCGGTGATACCGCCACCGTCATCGTCCGCCCAGAAACCATGCGCTTCGTAATGGCTCCGGCCACCGCCGACAATGTCATCATCGGCAAGATCTATAACGAATACTCGCTGGGATCGCGCATGCAATATCAGGTCCATTCCGGCGAGCGGATTTTCCTCGTAGAGGCGCCGCGCGCGGCTGCAACCGGTCTTTCGGCCGGCGATACGGTGGCAATCGGCTGGGATGTGGGTGACGCGATCGTGGTGGGAGATTGACCATGGCGATTGCCACCGCCGATGAAATACCCCATTCAGCTCCACCCGTAGCTGCCGTTTCGGCAGGTTTAAAGGCGGCAAGTCCCGTCGTTGCTCTGCTGGTGCTTGGCTTTCTTGCGCCGCTGGTGACGGTGGCAGCCTATGCCTTTGCCACGCCGAGGAGCTTCGACGCGTTCCGCTCCTTCACGATTGCTAACTTCGAAACCATCTTCGATCCGACCAATACGGTCTGGATGTCCTTTGCGTGGTCGATTGCCTATGCCATCGTGACGGTCGCCCTCCTAGCCGTCATCGCCTATCCCATCGCCTATGGGCTGAACCGCATGTTCGGCAAATGGTCGGGCCTGATCAGTGTGCTCTTCGTGTTTCCGCTGTTTGTCTCGGAAAACGTCCGTCTCTATGGCTGGGTGCTGTTCTTCATCAAGAACGGCGTGCTCGACGGCTCGCTGAAATGGCTGGGGTTTTCCGGTGGGCCGGAGGTCCTCTATACGCCGGGCGCGATTCTGTTCGGCATGATTTACGTTTACCTGCCCTTCATGCTGTTTCCGATGACGCTGGGCATCGCGATGATCCCAAAGGATCTGGTGGATGCCGCACGCGATCTCGGGGCCGGCCGTCTGATGATCTGGCGGGAGATCGAGTTGCCGCTCGCCATGCCTGGCATTCTGATCGGCATGCTTCTGACCTTCGTACTCGGAGCAGGAGCCATCGCCGAATCCAAGATCCTCGGCGGGCAATCGGTTATCACCATCGCGCAGGATATCGAGCTGTCTTTCACATATGCGCAGAACTGGCCGATGGGTTCGGCGCTCGCGCTGCTGCTCGTCGTCGTCGTCAGCGGGCTTGCGCTTTATGTGCTGTCGAAGCTCGATCTCGACCGCATTCTCGGAAGGAAATGAGCCATGGAAACTCGCTCCCAAATCCGCGCCCGCGCTTTTGTCCGGACGTGGACGGGATGCGTGCTTTTCGTCATTTATCTGCCCATCCTATGCGGCGCGCTTGCGGGCCTGTCTAAGGGCCGCTATTTTGGCTTTCCGATCCGCGCCTTTTCAACGGAGTGGTGGGGCAAGACCTTTGCCTCCTTCGAAATCCAGGTTCTCGTGCAGAACTCTCTGCTGATCGCCTTCATCGTCACCCTGATCTCGGTGGTGCTGGCCTTTTTCGGAGCGCTGGCCTTTGCACGCTATGAATGGAAGGGGCGCAAGCTCTACCAGAAGGCGATCCTTCTTCCCATCTTCTTTCCGCAGCCGGTGCTAGGGCTTGCGCTTTTGCTGTGGTTCAATGCGCTCGGCTTCAATCCGAGTTGGCAGACGGCCGTCGTTGCGCATCTCGTCTGGATCGTGCCGGTAGTGACGCTCGTCATCGCCATCCAGGTGTATGGTTTCGACCCTACATTGGAAGAGGCGGCACGCGATCTCGGCGCTGGCCGCTGGTTCATCCTGCGCGAAATCACCCTGCCGATCCTCTGGCCGGGCGTCTGGTCGGGCGCGTTGTTTGCCTTCCTGCTGTCCTGGGGCAATTTTCCTCTCTCGCTCTATACGGCGGGTGTGGATTCCACGATCCCGAAATGGCTGTATTCGAAAATGGTGGCGGGTTATTCGCCGATGGTACCGGCGCTCGGCACGATGAGCACGCTGTCGGCGGCAGTCCTGTTGCTGGCCGGTGGACTGGCGATCACGCTGATGCGTCGGCGCCGGCCGGAAGCATAAGGCGTCTGTCCATGAACTGGAAGACCGACCGTCGTCCTTCCATTTCAGTGTGTCCCCGAAACCGAGGCGCCCGTGCTCGTAAGAGCAGCCCGTCATCGATATGCCCCATCGTGGGTGACCGGTCACTCTTTCGAGCGAGGACCTTGTCCGCTACGACGCCTAGACACTGTTTTACGAGCGGATGCACAAGACCGTCATTCACAATGATTAGCGGTTTGGTGCGCCTTCCCGCACAAAGGCTGGATGCCGGCTCGGTCGTTCCCGACAAAACAGGAGCGATGAATGCTCGGATACATTGTATCGACAGTATACCCGACGTCCACGTCTCCGCTGAAACGTGGGGTCTTGATTTGGTCGCGGCGATGGAACCACGCTGGCCAAAGGCGGGTGGCAAGAGAAGGAGAGCGCCAATGACGAAACCGAAGACCGCGCGGCAGGAGCAGATGCTAAGGGAGCTCAATCTGGCTCCTAGCCTGCGCGTGGCCGAACTTGCCCGCAGGCTCGGCGTTTCCACAGAAACCATCCGTCGCGATCTCGACGAGATGATGGAACAGGGGCTGCTCAACCGCACCTATGGTGGCGCAGTACGTTCCCTTGGTCCCGAACCGTCGGTGACGGAGCGTCACACGCTGTTCGTGGCCGAGCGCGAGCGGATCGCAAAAGCCGCGGTGCAACTGCTCAAGGGCGCGCAGATGCTAATGATCGGCTCCGGTGCCACAACTGTACATACGGCGCGTCGGATTGCGGTGGAAATGAAGAACATCACGGTGCTCACTCACTCTTTTGGTGTGGCGACCGTACTCGCGATCAACCCGACCATAAAGATTGTGATTTTGCCCGGAGACTACCACGCCACAGAAGGCGCCACGATCGGCGCCCACACAGTTTCCTTTCTCAACAGTTTCTATGCTGATTTCGCCATTCTCGGTGCGAGCGGCCTTGGTCCGGATGGACCGTCCGATGCGCTTCTCGAATGCGGCGCGGTTTACGCCGCGATGATTTCGCGCGCGGCAAAGACTATGGTGGTCGCCGATCATTCCAAGCATGATCGGCTTTTTGCGGCGCGATACGCCCCGTGGCAGAACATCGGGCATGTCGTCACCGACCAGGCCCCAAGCATATCGCTTAAGGGTATCATGGAAAAAAATGGAGTGAATTTGACGATATGCTTATAATGCGCGCTTCTGCGCCGAATGATATCGTCGCCTTCGGGCGAACTATGGCGAGGCGATCAGCGATTGCTGCGTGGCAATCAACACGACCAGCTGACGCGAGCGTCGGGCCGGCCTTTTAGACAGACAGCACAAGCCGATCGAGAAACGGTTGCTGGCCACCAAGTAACTTTTCCCGGGCCATATCGAGGCCGAACCACCCTGCCCGATCGATCTCTGGAAAGAATTGCATGCGGCCGCTGCGCGGTGGCCATTCCATCTCGAACATGTTGCTGCGCAGGCTGCCAGCGTCGAAATCGCCTTCGACGCCAAAAGCCGTAATAAGTTTGCCGCCGCGCTGGCGCGGCTCTCCCAGCGGAAGCAGCGCTCCCTTGAGCTCCCAGCCGGTTTCCTCCACAAATTCACGACGCGCCGCAGCTTCCGGCTGTTCGTCATCCCCATACTCGCCCTTTGCAATCGACCATGCGCCCAGATCGCGGTTTTGCCAGAATGGCCCGCCCGGATGGACAAGCAACACCTGCAGTTCGTTGCTCGTTCTACGGTAAGGCAGGATGCCCGCACTTCTCGCCATCGCCTCGAGCCTCCGCCATCCAGCCTATCATCGTAGGTAGGCCGAGCGGGACATGTTTTCGTTTCCGGGCGCGCAAGAGACGGTCGCAGGCAGCGCGCAGGCAATCGTCGACCACAGGTCGGCAGCGGTCAGCAGAATGCCTAGCCCATGATCCCTGCTCACAACCTTGTTCTGGAGGGCTGTTAAGAGTAAGAATTTGCGCGTATTATTGAGTTAGGGTTAACAAAGGCTTTTCCGGTGACGCTGCTTCAAATCACCTCCATCGCAGTCGAACTCGCGGCCTCCTACGTCACGATTGCACTCACATATCTGGCAGCTGTATACGCGATTTGCTCCCGCTACGGGTGAGCGCGGCCCACCAGACGCGGGAACGGTCCCGCTGCAACGCTGACCGGGGATCGTAACGTCGAGCGGATGGGCAGGTATCAGCCCGACATCAGGCAGCCAGGGTTCATGATGCCCATCGGATCGAAGGCGGCTTTGATCGCGGCAACGGCCTTCCGCTGCTCCGGCGTCAGCCATTCCCAATAGACCGCACGGCGGCTCCGGCCGACGCCATGCTCGGCGCTAAACGAACCACCCAAGCCGCGAACAATGCCGTAGAGGCCGTCCAACAAGTCCCCGCCCCGGTCGCGGGTCTCCTCAGCCGACAGGGCCAGCGGCGGCATGACGTTGAAATGGATGTTGCCGTCGCCGGCGTGGCCGTAGGCGATGGGCTCCCAGCCAAGCCAGTTCGACAGCACATAGCTGCGGGCCTCCTCGATCATCCGCGCCACGTCGCTCAGGCGCACGGACAGGTCAGTGCGGACATGCGGGCCGCGCTTTGCCTGCCCTTCCACGAGGTCTTCGCGGATTGCCCAGAAGGCTCGCGCCTGGGCGCGGCTCTGCGCGATTGTGCCGTCGCCGAGCAGGCCGGTCTCGAACGCCTCGCCAAGCAGCGCCTCGAGCAGCGCGCGGCCGTCGATGGCGAAACTGCAGCCAAGCTCCATGAGGACATGCACCGGCCACTCGCCTCCCAACGGTACCCGCGTTTCGGGATTGCTCAGCGTGGCGAGCGCGATGCATTCGGAGCCGATCACCTCGAAGGCCGTCAGCAGGTCGGAGCACACGCGGCGCGCCATGCCGAACAGCGCCATGGCGTCGGCGAATGAACCGACGCCGAGATAGGCCGTCTCGACATTGGCCGGCCGCGGGAAGAGCTTCACCTCGACGCCCGTGACGATGCCAAGCGATCCTTCCGACCCGATCAGAAGCTGCTTCAGGTCGTAGCCGCGATTGTCCTTGCGCAGCCCCGTCATGCCTTGCCACAGGTTGCCATCAGGCAGAACTGCTTCGAGCCCCAGCACGAGATCGCGCGTCATGCCATAGCGCAGCACATTGATGCCGCCGGCATTCGTGGCCACGTTGCCGCCGATCTGGCAGGAACCCTGCGCACCCAGCGCCAGCGGAAACAGCATGTCTTCGGATTCGGCCGCATCCTTCAGGGTCTGGAGGACGGCCCCGGCATCGGCCCGGAGCGTGAAGTTCGCGGCGTCGACCTCGCGGATGCGGTTGAGCCGCTCGAGCGAGACAATGACGACGCTCGGCGGGCCACCCGCGACGGCACCGGCGACAAGTCCCGTGTTGCCGCCTTGCGGGACGATCGGGATGCGATGCTCGGCGCAGATGTGCATCAACGCCTGCACCTGCTCGACGGACCGCGGCCGCAGCACGGCAAGCGCTGCGCCCAGATAGTCACCCGTCCAGTCGTGCAGGTAACGCTTCGCTTCGGGCGCCGATCCGTCGATGAAGCCTGTGGCATCGAGGGCGGCGCGAAGGGCCTCTAGCGCGGCGGTCGGCATCAGCCGAAGTAGCGCACGCGGATCGCGTCGATGGCGACGGCGATGAAGATCATGAAACCACCGATCATGCCGACATAAAAGGACGGCACGGAGATGATGGCCAAGCCAACCTGGATGACGGTGAGCAGCAGCACGCCGCCGAGCACACCGACAATGTTGCCGCGCCCGCCGAACACGCTCACGCCGCCGATTATCGGCGCGGCAATGGCGTAGAGGAGGTAGCTTGAGCCCTGGTTGGAGGTGATGGCCATCTGCCACGAGGCCAGCAGGAAGCCCGCGATGCCGGCGAGGAAACCGGCAATGGTGAAGGTGATGATCTTGATCCGGTCGACGCGGATGCCGGCCGAATTCGAGGCGACCGGATTGCCGCCCACCGCATAGATGGCCCGGCCAAGCACGGTGTTTCGCAGCAGCACGGCCATGGCGAACAGCGCTATGACAAAGACGATTGGCATGACGGGCCAGCCGCCGCCGATGGCGGCCTGGCCGATCCACACATAGCCGTCCGGCAGGTTGGTGATGGTGCGGCCCTGGGTCAGCGCCAGCAACCCACCTTGCAGGATGATCATCATCGACAGGGTCTGGATGAGCGAGACCATCTTCAGTTTGGTTATGCAGAGGCCGTTGAAGAAACCGATCAGGGTGGCGACCGCGATTCCCACCAGCATGGCGAGCAGCCACGGCAGGCCGAGATCGGAATAGGCCATCGCGCCGATCGCCGAGGAGAAGCCGAGATTCGCCGGCAGCGAAAGGTCGATCTCGGCGACAAGCAGCGGGAGTGCGACCGCAAGCCCGATCATGCCGAGCACGGTGGCCTGCACCATGATGTTCTGCAGATTGAAAGTGGTGAAGAAGTACTCGTTGAACAGGCCGAAGATCACCACCAGCGCAATCAGCCAGATCCACACGACGTTGTGCAGCACCCAGCCCATCACCGATTTCCCGCCTTGCTGCGGGACGGAGGTCGTGGTCGGCTTGGCGGCGGCTGTGGTCGCTTGGCTCATAATGTCCTTCCTTGTCCGGCGGTTGTCATCCATCCGCCTTCTCTTTGGTCTCCTGGCGCAGGCGTTCGCTGGAGATCGCCTCGCCTGAAAATTCCTCGCGGATCGCGCCATCCTCGAACACGCAGACCCGGTCGACGATGCGCACGATCTCGTCCGCGTCAGTCGAGACGATGATGACGGACACCCCGGTGCGACTCAGCTCGTCGATGATGCGCAGCACGTCCTGCTTGACACCTATGTCGATGCCGCGCGTCGGCTCGTCGAGGATAAGCAGGCGCGGCTTGGTGGCCAGTACGCGGCCAAGGCAGACCTTCTGCTGATTGCCGCCGCTCAGCGTGTCGACCAGTGTCGCGGGACCCGCGGCCTTGATGCCCATGGCACGGAAGTAGCGGTCCGAGAGCAGCTGCTCAGCCTCGGGCCGCAGGAAACCGGCACGCGCGACGACCGAGAGCGACGACAGCGAAATGTTCTCGCCGATGCTCATTTGTGCCACGAGACCGTCGCGATGCCGGTCGTCGGAGAGAAAGGCGATACCCATGTCGAAGGCGTCACGCGGGGTGGCAGGCAGCGGACGTGAGGTCTGCGTGCCGAAGGCAATGGTTCCGGCCCGGGTGGGCGCGAGCCCGAAGATCGCGCGCGCCAGTTCCTTGGCCCCCGCCCCCGGCAGTCCGGTGAAGCCGACGATTTCGCCGGGACGCAGGTCGAACGCCTTGACACCGACCGTGTCGCTGGTCACCTCACGCAGCCGAACCGCCGGCTCCTCGCCCGCAAACATGCGGCGTTCGCGCTGGAACAGCACGAGACCACGGCCAAGCACCAGCTCCGAAAGCTGCTCGGACGTCAAGCTGCCGACATCTTCCGTGCCGCCGGCCAGCATCCCGTCGCGCAGCACCGAACAGGCGTCGCAGATCTCAAGAATCTCGTCATTATAATGCGAGATGAAGATGAAGGTGACGCCCTGTTCTTTCAGTTCGCGCATGAAGCTGAAGAGATGGGCGCGGTCCTGGACGGTCAGTGCGGCGGTGGGCTCGTCGAGGATGATCACCTTGCCGCCACTGAACATGGCGCGCAGAATGTTGAGCTTGCGGCGGGCAACGGCGCCCAGCTTGCCGGCCATCGCCTGCGGGTCGATGCCTGTACCCTCCAGCATGCGTGAGGCATCGGCCCTGAGCTTGCGCCAGTTGACGAAACCGCTCCTGCTCGGCCAGATGCCGAGCATCAGGTTTTCCGCCGCAGTGACGTGATCGATGATCATCGGCTCCTGGGTAACCAGGAACACGCCGGCCTTCTCCATCTGCTTTACGTCGACGTTCTCGATCGGCCGGCCGTCGAGATAAATGGTACCGCCGGACGGAACGCGCTGACCGGAGATCAGTCCGACCAGCGTGGATTTGCCGGCGCCGTTCTCGCCCAGAAGTCCATGGATCGTGCCCCGCCGGATACCGAGCGACACGTCGCGCAGCGCCAGGGTTGGGCCGTAGCGCTTGCTGAGGTTCTCGACCCTGAAAATAAACGGGTCTTCGCCGGGCTGTCTGGCGGAGGCGGCTGTCAACATGAACTCCCGATCGGTTGGATTGCAGTCACGCGACGCGATTGCCTACGCGGCAAGTGCCCCGCCGGACTAAAACGGGGGGGCACGGGAGGACGACGCGTTGCGCGGTCGATCAAGTGTAGGGAATACCCCATTCCTTCTCCGAGATCGCGCCCCAGTGACGCTTGTCGCCGGAATTGGATCCGTCGATGACGAAGGGCGGGATGATGAGCGTCGGGCCGGTCGCACCGGCGACGATCTCGCCCTTCTCCCAAAAATATTTTTTGTTCTCGTAGGAGCCGATCGGAACCGCCTCGCCCTTGACGGAGTGCTTGAGAAGCATCTCGACTGCGATTTCACCGTAGGCGATCGGGTCCTGCGAGACGCAGGCATCCATGAAGCCGTCCTGGATCCATTTCAGCGCCACGGGTTCGCCGTCGATGTTGACGAAGATGACATGACCGTCCTCGCCGACCTTCTTCCAGCGACCCTTCTGCTGCAGCGCGGTGACGATGCCACGCGAGGGCGAGTCCGACGGTGCATGGACAGCGTCGAGATTGGGGAATTCGGACAGCGTCGAAAGGGTCACGGCCAGCATCTGATCGAGCTGCCCTTCGGTCGGCCGCGCCAGATACTTGATGTCGGGGTATTTGGCGAATTCCTCGTCCATACCTTCCTTGCGCAGACGCCAGGCCACGCTCTGGAGCGCACCGAAGCAGTTGAGCACGGTGCCCTTCGGGCTGCCATGCTTCTCGGTCAAGCGCTTGATGATCTCCTGAGCGGCCATGACGCCGCCGAGCTTGTTGTCGAAGCTGACGGTGATCGCCACCTCGCCGCCGTCGGACGGAGTGTCGATGATGGCGACCGGTATCTGCTTCTGGTTGTACCGGCGGATGGCCGACACGATCGCCTGACTGTCGATCGGATCCGAGACGATCGCCAAAGGCTGCTTCAGCATCAGGCTCTGCCACTGCTCGAGCTGACGCGTGTTGTCGAAGCTGGCGTTGGTGGCCTGGAATTGCAACTTGTTCGCCTCGACGGCACGCTTCACCGCCTCCTCCTGGATGACGAAGAAATAGTAGTCGAGGCTCTTGTTGCTAAATGGGATGAAGCCGGCTTCCTGCGCCCAGGCCGACCTGCCCACGAGCGCACTGGCGCCCATCGCCGCGCCAAGTGCGCCGCCCGCCTTCAGCAGACCGCGACGCGTCAATCCGTTCAGTCTATCCATCTGTTCCTCCCAGGATTCGATTATCTAGCAATACTAGTTATTCAGGGTCAAGGCAAGAGTCAAGCGCGGTTGCCGGTTGGAGTTTTCGAACGCCTTAGCTGATGCAGCGGCGTCGAAACTTCTGCCTAAACCCCAATATTTCTAATGATTTACGCAAAAGTCCGGATAATTCGATTCATGCGGACCGATTGCGCGCCGCGACCTGCCGGATATCCATAGCATTTATCCGAAATGTAGGCTTCACTACGTCTGGCGCATTGACACGTAAGTCGTGCCGTCGAAGCGGCCGACGACCATCCCTTGCGACTCGCGCGTGAACAGGCCGTTCTCCACCACGCCGGGAATGCGGTTCAGTTCGGCCTCCAGCTTGGCCGGCGACGGAATGAGCCCGCAGCGGCAGTCGAGGATGAAGTTGCCGCTGTCGGTCACGACCGGCTGGCCATCGCGCATCCGGCGTTCGATGATCGCATTCTTGATGCGATGGTCGGCGAGCACCTCAGCGACCATGCGCTCGGTCTGCTTCCAGGCGAATTGCACGACCTCCACCGGCAATGGAAAGGCACCGAGCCGCTCGACGATTTTGGACTCGTCGCAGATGGTGATCATGCGCTTGGACGCATGGGCGATGATCTTCTCCCACAAGAGACAGGCGCCGCCGCCCTTGATCATGTTGAATTCGCGATCGATCTCGTCGGGGCCGTCGATGGTGAGGTCGATCTCGCCGATCTCGTTGGGATCGGTAAGCGCGATGCCGACCTCGCGGGCCACGTCATTGGTGGAACGGGAGGTGGTCGTGCAGGTGAGCTTCAGACCGTTCGCGACATGCTTGCCCAGCTCGCGAACGAACAGATGCGAGGTCGTGCCGGAGCCGAGGCCGAGCTTCATGCCGTCACTGACGAATTCCTCGACCACGCGGCGGCCGGCCGCCTTCTTGGCTTCGTCCTGTGCGCTCATTGTCATGTCTTCCTTTCGTCGGCTCGCATGCGGGCAGTTCAGATCTTCTCTGTCTGCCAGGAATCGAGAGCCGGCAGCTGGTCGGGGAACTCGCTGCCGCTCGTCATGGCGATCGCCGTCACAAGCATGTTGACGACGAGGTGGTGATTGAGACGCGACGCCAGCGGCGTCATGATCTCGGTTCGGTCGTAAGGCAGCACCGCGATCAGCAGGTCCGAGACGTGCGCGAGCGGGCTCCCCGCCGCGGTGATCGACAGCACGCGCGCGCCCCTGGCGCGCGATGCCGTTGCAATGTCGATCATCTGCTTGGTGTGTCCCGACTGGGAAAAGATCAGCGCCACCTCGTTCGGTCGCGAAGTTTCTGCATGCAGCCACTGCTTCTTGCGCCCGATGAGGGCTGCACAGCGCATGCCGAGGCGCTGGAACTTATGCTCGGCATCGAGCGCCGTGATCTCGGAAATGCCGCTGGCATAGATGCCGACCCACGAAACAGCCGACAGCAGCTTCGCGCCTGCTTCGACCTCGCCGGGATTGAGATCCTCCAGCAGCCGCTGGATCGCATTCAGCGAGTTGCGCGCGGTCTTGCGCACGACGTTCTGGATCGAATCGCCCGGAACGATCTGCTCGTAGGCGAAAGGCGCGGAGGGCACCAGGCTCTGGGCGAGATTGAGCTTGAAGTCCTGGTAGCCCTGGAAGCCGAAGCGACGGCAGAAGCGCATGATGGTCGGGTCGCTGACCGCGCACTCCTCCGAAAGGCGCGCCATGCTCATATGGATGACGTCGCTCGGATTGGCGCTGACGAAGCGGGCCACCCTGCGCTCGGCCGAGCCCATCTCGTCGCTCTCCTGCACGATGCGTTGCAGCAGGCTCATCGCCATTGCCCCCTTACCTGGCCTGAACAGATCTGGGATTGGCTGCAAGATCGATCAAGCGGTCAAGGCGCCACTCGGATTCTACGGCTACCTTGCCGCCGCATCCCCAGGAAACGGCATAGAACGGCACGCGGGCCGCCGTGGCGGTCGCCTGGTCGACGGCGGTGTCGCCGACATAGGCCCAGGCGTCGCCATTGATGCCCATGCGCTCGGCGACGGCGAGCAGATGGCTCGGGTGCGGCTTGCAGGCGGGCGCCGCATCCGCGCCTACGACCACCTCGAACAGCGGTGCAACGCCAAGGATTTCCAGCACTTTCAGCGAAAGTTCGTGAGGCTTGTTGGTGCAGATGCCGAGGCGCACGCCCGCGCCATGGAGTGCTTCCAGGTCCTCGCGGACATGCGGATAGAACAGCGTGCGTTCAGCAGGCTCACGGTTGTAGTTGTCGAGGTATTCCTTCACTGCCTCGTCCACCGTCGCATCGTCGCTCGGCAGGCCGAGGGCCACGAACATATCGAGCAGCAGTCTGCGCGGTCCAAAGCCAATGAACTTCTCGACAAAGGCGACACTCTGAGTGGCCCAGCCGCGACGTTCCAGCACCTTGTTCACAGCGGCAGCGATATCCGGCGCGCTGTCGATCAGCGTGCCGTCAAGGTCGAAGACGAGTGCCTTGTAGCCGTGCTTGCGCGAGCTCATACGACGCATCCCTCTGCCATCAACGGTCGAGTCCAGCCTTGCCGATCGCGGCAAAGCTTGGGGTCAGCGCGCCATAGAGCCCGCCATAGATATCGAAGGCCTTGCGGAGCAGCTCACCCGCGGCCGCATCCGCTGTCTTGCGGGTGATGGGGCGGCACACGCGGGCTGCCTCAATTGCACTCGGCCAAACCCCCACCCCGACGCCGGCAACCAGAGCCGCTCCGAAGGCGCCGCCTTCTGCAGCTCCTTCGGTCGTCACCACGTCGCAGCCGAAGAGATCCGCCTGCATCTGTCGCCACAGCGCCGAACGCGCACCGCCGCCGGAGGCCTTGATCACCGCCCGGCCGATATCGACCCGCTCCATCAGCGTGTAGATATCGAAAAGCGAGTGGACCACGCCCTCCATGACGCTGCGGGCCATGTCGGCTGCACCGTGGCGTGCGGTCAGCCCGACGAAACCACCGCGCGCTGTCGGGTCGGGATGCGGACAGCGCTCACCGTTGAGGTAAGGCAGGAACAGCAGGCCACGCGACCCGGCCGGCGCGCCAGCCGCAATCGTCGCGATCCGCTCGGCGGACGGCGCATCGCTGCCCGAGAAGCTGCCGAGCAACGCCCGAAACCACTCCATCGCACCGCCAGCGTTGAGCGAGACGCCCATACAATGCCACTTATCCGGCGCCACGTTGCAGAAGACCTGCAACCGGCCGTCCGGATTTGCCACCGGCTCGTCAAGCGCTGCCGCGAGGATGCCTGCCGTGCCAATTGTGGTCTGCAGCTCACCCGGCGCGATGACCCCTGAACCGATCGTCTGAATGACGCTGTCGCCGCCACCGCCGGCCACCAGCGTGCCGGCGGGGAGCCCAAACAGCGCCGCGCCGGATTTGCTGACGCGCCCGCTGACGACATGCGACTCATGGCATGGCGGCAGGAGCGCCGGGTCGACGCCGATCAGGTCGAGCAGGCCGGTCGCCCAAACACGCTTGCGGGTGTCGAACAGGCCGGTCCCCGAGGCATCCGAAACCTCCGTCGCGAGCTCTCCCGTGAGAAGCAGACGGAGATAGTCCTTGGGGTTGAGAACATGACGCAACCGACCGAACAGCTCCGGCTCGTGATTGCGCATCCAAAGGATCTTGCCACCGGTGTAGCCCACCAGCATGCGGTTGTTGGTGCGTGCGAGCAGTCCTTGGAGGCCGCCTGCCCGCTCGTTGATCTCGTCGCACTCCGCCCCGTTGCGCTGGTCGTTCCACAGGATCGCCGGACGCAGCACCTTGTGCGCCTCGTCGAGGGCGGTCAGGCCGTGCATCTGGCCCGAGAGACCGATGGCTGCGATCCCGATATCAGGTTTTTGCGCGAGCACACCGGCAACGGCTGCTCGGGCACCCTCGACCCAGAGCTGCGGATCCTGCTCCGTCCAGCCCGGACACGGCTGCGAAAGCCCATAGGTCTCGGTGCAGCTTGCCAGAACCTTGCCGTCTGTGTCGATGAGCAGCGCCTTGCAGCCGGACGTGCCGATGTCGATGCCGAGGAGGGCCTGCGTCACGGCACTTACCTCCCTTCCGGCTCGTCGTAGCGGATGCGAACATGCTTGAAGTTGAGGTATTCAAGCATGCCCTCGCGGCCGTGCTCGTAACCGACGCCGCTCTGCTTGCGGCCGCCATAGGGCGCGTTCATGATGCCGGCATCGACATTGTTGACGGCAACATTGCCATAGTCGAGTCGGCTCGACAGGTAGCGGATCTCGTCCATGTCCTTGGCATAGACGTAGGAGGCGAGACCGTAGGGCGTGTCGTTGGCGAGTTCCACCGCCTCGTCCAGCCCGTCGAAGACCATCACGCCGACCATTGGCCCGAAGGTTTCCTCCGTCATCACCTTCATGTCGTGCGTGCAGCCGGCAACCACTGTCGGGCGGAAGAAGTGGCCACGGGCGAAGGCGTCACCTTCGGGCGCACTGCCGCCGGCGACGAGCTTGGCTCCCTTTGCCAGCGCGTCGGCCAGATGTGCCTTCGTCTTGGTGAGCGGCTCGGCGGAAGCCATCGCTCCGACATCGGCATCCGGCCGCTCGATGCCGTTGGCAATGACCAGCTTTTCCGCAGCCTCTGCGAGGCGACGCACGAACGCGTCCGCGATCGGCCGCGCGACATAGATGCGATTGATGGCGATGCAGATCTGGCCCATGTTGCGGAACGAGCGACGGACCGCTCCCTTCACCGCTGCATCGAGATCGGCCGAAGCCGTGACGATCAGGGGACAGTTGCAGCCGAGTTCCAGCGACAGCCGCTTGATGGTCGGGCACGATCGCTGGATGTGGAGGCCCACTGCGCTGGAGCCGGTGAATGCTATCTTGTCCACACCAGGGTGTTCCACGAGCGCTTGTCCGACCGTGGACCCGGAGCCAGTGACGACATTGACGACGCCGGCTGGCATCTTCGCCTTCTCGACCATGCTGGCGATGGCGAGCGCCGTGAAGGGCGTCAGTTCGGCCGGCTTGATAACGATGGTGCAGCCTGCGGCGAGTGCTGCGCACAACTTCCAGCCGACCAGTTCGGCCGGGTAATTCCAGGGCGTGATGGCGCCGACCACGCCGATCGGCTCGCGCACGACGAGGCTGTCGATGTCAGTCGTGGTATTGGGGACGATCTCGCCATGGATGCGCACCGCCTCTTCCGCATAGAAATGGCAGGCTTCGGCAAGCTTCAGGATTTCACCCCTGGCCTCGTTGAGCGGTTTGCCCTGCTCAAGCGTCATGGTACGAGCCATCGTGTCCGCCTCCGCGGAAACAGCATCGCCCAGGCGGTGGAGCGCCTTTGAGCGCTCGACCGGAGCGAGGCGCGACCAGCTCTTGAAGGCCTTGCGGGCGGCCGTAACAGCCAGATCGACCTCGGCCGGCGTCGCGGCGGCGATATGGGCGAGCACCTCGCCCGTCGCAGGATTCTCAACCGGAATCCGAGCACCCTCGCCCGTTCTCCAGATACCATCTATAAAAAGCTTCTCGGCAAGTTCGGTTATCAAGGACGGCTTTCCTCTACCTGCCCACGCGCCCGGGGCCTGATCCGCTGATCCCTCATAAACTAGATTTACTAGTTAACGCAACCTCTTCCCGCGCGGAGCTTCGGCCAGCCACCAGATATTTCCTAGGCTTACTAACCCTTTGCTTTGCCTCCGTTAATCGACTACCACTTCAATGGGCTGTCGGAATTTCACCGCCTTGTCGGCGCTGCAATTGCTTTGGCGAACGGCCGAGGGCACAACGGTACTAGCGAAATTGGTAGTTCTACTACTATAACCGGGAACGAGAACGACGGAATGGAGGAACCCATGTCATACATGTCCAAATTCGATCTGACGGGCCGAATCGCGCTGGTAACGGGAGCGGGCCAAGGGATTGGCGAGGCATGCGCGACGGCGCTGGCGGAAGCGGGAGCCCATGTCCACGTCACCGACCTCGACGGCGCTCGCGCAAAGACGGTCGCCGGCAAGCTCACGGGCCGCGGCCTGAAGGCCGACGCACATGTCCTGGACGTCACAAACAGCGAAGCCCTCAGCACGCTCGCCGACGCCCTGCCGCCCCTGGATGTCCTGGTTTCCAACGCGGGTATCGTCTCCAACATAGCGGCCGAGGACTTGACGGACGAAGAGTGGGACCGGATCATCGGCGTCAACCTGACTGGGGTCTTCAAATGCTGCCGCACCTTCGGGCGCAAGATGCTCCAGGCTGGCCGCGGCTCGATCATCAACATTGGCTCGATGTCAGCGGACATCGTCAACACGCCACAGCCGCAATGCCACTACAACGCTTCCAAGGCCGGCGTGCATCACCTGACGCGATCGCTGGCGGTCGAGTGGGCGCAGCGTGGCGTGCGCGTGAACGCCGTGGCACCCACCTATATCGAGACGCCGTTGCTCGCGAACCTGGAACAGAGCAGAGACATGGTCGATCGCTGGATCGACCTCACGCCCATGAAGCGGATGGGTCGACCGGACGAGATCGCGTCGGTGGTTCTCTTCCTGGCGTCTGACGCGTCCAGCCTGATGACCGGCAGCATTGTTAGCGCAGACGCGGGCTACACCTCGATCTGAGCATAGGGAGAGAAAATTATGCCGATAGCATTGGTTCTTGAAAGGAAGCGGGAACTCGCCCTTCGCGACATCGAACTCAATCAGAAGATGGGAGAGGACGACGTCCGCATCCGCATGGAAGTCGTTGGCATCTGCGGCTCTGACATCCACTACTACATGCATGGGCGAATCGGGCCATTCGTGGTGAACGAACCCATGGTGCTCGGCCATGAGGGCGCCGGAACAGTGGTCGCCAAAGGGGCCAGGGTGACGGGACTCGCGGTCGGCGACCGGGTCTGTGTGGAGCCCGGCATCCCCGACTTCTCCTCGCGGGCCAGCAGGCTCGGCCTGTACAATCTCGACCCGACGCTGACCTTTTGGGCAACCCCGCCGGTCCACGGCTGCCTGACGCCGGAGGTGGTTCATCCTGCGGCGCTCACCTTCAAGCTGCCCGACAATGTCAGCCTGGCCGAAGGTGCCATGGTCGAGCCGCTGGCGGTCGGCGTTCAGGCCGCGGTAAAGGCTCGCATTCAACCGGGCGACCAGGCGCTGGTGCTGGGTGCCGGCCCGATCGGCATCCTGGTTGCGCTGGCGGCGCTCGCCGGCGGCTGCGCGAGCGTCCTGATCGTTGACCCGCAGGAGGCCAAGCTCCACATCGCCGAGACGTATAGTGGCATCAAGGCACTGCGCGCTTTGAACGGCACGCTGGCAGAGGAGGTGAAGAGGGCAACGGGCGGTTGGGGTGTCGATGTCGTCTTCGAATGCTCCGGAGCGGGCGCGGCCTATCGCGGCATCGCTGACTCCCTACGCCCTGGCGGCGCGCTTGTGCTGGTCGGCATGCCGGCCAAGCCAGTTGAGCTGGACATCGTCGCGTTGCAGGTCAAGGAAATCCGCGTCGAGACGGTGTTTCGCTACGCCAACGTCTATGATCGCGCGATTGCCATGATCGCCGGCGGGAAGATCGATGTGAAGCCGCTGATTACCGAGACGTTCAAGTTCGAGGACGGCGTGGCCGCCTTCGTCCGCGCAGCTGAAGGCCGCCCGACGGACGTCAAACTGCAGATCCGTGTCAAACCCGAGCACGAAATCGAGACGTAGCTTACTCCTCCCTGAAAGCTCGCTGGATCTGATCCGCAAGGGGTTTCACGAGATAGGACAGCATGGTGCGGCTGCCGGTTGAAAAGAACACTTCGACAGGCATGCCTGGCGCCAGGGCCACGCCCTTGAGCCGGCTAAGCTCTGTGCGCGGTAAAGCAACATGCACGGTGTAAAAGCCGGTGCCTGTTTTCTCATCGACATTGAGGTCGGCGGAAATCTTGCTGACCGCACCATTCAGTTCCGGCGTCGTTTGCTGATTGAATGCCGACAGCCGCAGGGTCGCGACTTGCCCTGGCGTCAACTGATCGATGTCTTGCGGAGCCACGCGCGCCTCGACGGTCAGCTCGTCTGTCACCGGGACAATCAGCATGATGAGCTCGCCTGGAGCTATAACGCCACCGACCGTGTGCACGCCGAGCTGATGAACGACACCGTTCTGCGGACTGCGTATGTCGATGCGTTTGAGCTGATCTTCGGCCGAAACCTTGCGCTCGACGAACTCGGAGATCTTTGCCTGGACGTCACGCAGTTCGCTTGCCACTTCGCTGCGCAAATCCTGATCGATCTGGATGATCTGCAAACGGATTTCGGAGGTACGACCCTTCGATTGCGCTATCGCCGCAGTCAGTTGCCCGTGCTCGCCTTTGAGCCGCACGGCATCGCGTTCAAGCGCCGTTATGCGATCGATCGAAACCAGCTTGCGTTGCCAAAGTCTGCGCATGCCTTCGAGCTCAAAGCCGATCAACTTGATTTCCTGGCTCTTGGCATCTCTTTGCTCGCTCAAGCCGGAAACCTCTTCGGCAAGCTGCGCAATGCGCTCCTGCAACTGGGCCGTTTGACCGGCGCGTGCCTGTCGGCGAAATTCGAACAGAGATTGCTCGCCGGCCATCGCCCGACCAATCTCGGGGGCATCCTGGCGTGACACAAGCGAAGCTGGAAAGACAATGCTTGCCTTGCCGTCGCGCTCGGCCTCAAGGCGAGCCAGCCGCGCCTCGAATTCGTCCAGGCTCTTCGAGACGATCGCCAAATTGGCCCGGGTGACGGTCTCATCGAGGCGGATCAAGACCTTGCCCGCCTTCACGGCATCGCCTTCCCGGACGAAGATTTGACCGACAACGCCACCGGTTGGATGCTGCACTTTCTTGACGCTGGAATCGACGACCAGCTTTCCCGATGCAATGACAGCTCCGGAAATCTCGGTCACGGCGGCGAGGCTTCCCGCGCCACCGACCAGAAAAATGCAGGCTGCGACACCGCCGAGCAAGTAGCGCCGAATGGTTCGGTCAATCGCGGATGCAGTGCCTTCCGCCATCAGGATGCAGCCTCTTCAGGGCTAGAGACGACCTTCAGAGGAACGCCTGCCGGACGGGTTACCTTGCTCAAGATCTCATTCTTCGGGCCAAACGCCTGGATACGGCCGTTCGCCATGACGAGAACCTGATCCAGGCTTGCCAGCGCACTTGGGCGATGTGCCACCACGACAGCAATGCCGCCTCGCGCCCGCACACCTTGGATTGCGGCCGACAAGGCGACTTCACCCTCGGAATCGAGGTTGGAGTTAGGCTCGTCGAGAATAACCAGAAACGGGTCACCGTAGAGGGCCCGGGCAAGCGCCACCCGCTGCCTCTGGCCAGCCGAAAGCGCCGACCCGGCCTCGCCGACCTGCGTTTCGTAGCCTTCCTCCAAATGGACGACCAGATCGTGAACGCCGGCCGCACGCGCAGCCGCCAGTATCTTGTCCGATGGGGCTTGAGGTTCGAAGCGCGCAATGTTCTCGGCAATGGTGCCGTCGAACAGTTGGACATCCTGCGGGAGATAGCCGACATGCTTGCCCAGCTCTTCCGGCGACCACTGGTCGAGCGTTGCGCCATCCAGCCTGACGGTTCCGCGGATTGGAAGCCATATGCCGGCAATCGCGCGCACGAGCGATGACTTGCCGGACGCACTCGGTCCGACGATTCCAAGGCCGGCGCCCTTCTCAAGTGCGAAGCTGGCATCCTGCACGACCACACGGCGCTCGCCCGGCGGCGTGACGCTGATGTTTTCGACCGCAAGAGCAGATATCGGTGCCGGCAGCGAGACACTTGTGGCAGTGTCGGGGAGCAGGGCCAAAAGCTGGGTCAGCCTGGCCCACGCCTGGCGGGCGGTGACGAAGCCCTTCCAGTGGGCGATGGCCAGTTCGATCGGTGCGAGAGCCCGGCTCATCATGATCGAACTGGCGATCATGATGCCGCCTGTTGCCTCCTGGTGAATGACAAGATAGGCGCCGATCGCCAGGATGCCCGATTGCAGCATCATGCGCAGGACTTTCGAGATCGTTCCGAGCGTGCCAGCCAGATCGCTGGCTTTCGCGTTCGTGTTTAGATAATCGGCGTTGACGCTGGACCAGCGCTCGGCGATGCGCGTGCCAAAGCCCATCGCCTGCAGCACCTCGACATTGCGGCGCGTCGCCTCCGCAAGCGTGTTGCGCGCTGCAGCCTGGCTGTTGGCCCTTTTCGCGGGCTCTCTCGTGCGAGCCTCGGCAAACAACGTCAGACTGAAGAGTATGACGGCGCCACCCAATGCCGCCACCCCGATCCAGAAATGGAACAGGAAGCAGATTGCGAGATAAAGCGGCACCCACGGCAGGTCGAAAAGCGCGATCGGACCAGCGCTCGACATGAACGACCGCACCTGGTCCAGATCGCGCAAGGATTGAAGGCCGTCTCCTGCCAGCTTGGTGCGCAACGGCAAACGCATGAGGGCGGTATAGACCTGTCCGCTCAAGCGCGCGTCCAGCGCCATTCCGATGCGCACCAGCACACGCGACCGGATGAGCTCAAGAGCGCCCTGAAACACAAAGAGTGTGCCGGCAAACACCGCAAGCCCGACGAGCGTTGGCACGCTACGGCCGGGTACGACGCGATCGTAGACCTGCAGCATGAAGAACGAGCCGGTCAGCGCCAGAACATTGACGACGCCGCTCATCACCGCAATTCCCGCCAACGCTCGCCGGAAGGAAGCCAGAACCGCCGCGAGGATCGTTCGCGGCGGCTCGGATGAATGGGGATACGACATCGCCTTCACATCAGTCCCAGTTCACTCTCGGGCGGCGATGACCGCGCCCGAAATCAGGCCTGATGACGAACGCGTGCGTGCCGAGCCCTCGGTTAGGTGTTACGCCTAGATAAGCCAATCATTCAACGCATAGGCATGGATGTAGTCGATCTGCATTTCTGCAGGCGTCGCAAGCCCGTCGGCGGGCGCTCCCGCCTGGCCACCAATCCCCATATTCACCAGCATATACATTGGGTCATGCATGTCGGCAGGCGTTGCGGCACGAGCGACTTCGACGTCGTCGAAATACCAGACGAGTTCGTCTTCCGTCCAAAGCACGCCGTATGTGTGGAACCCTTCGGTATTCGAGGCATAGGCCGTCGAGCCCACCTTTGTATGAGTTCCCGTCGCGTTTGAGTGGCCTGTCAAAATGAGCTTGTTTGGATTCTGGCCGAACATCTCCACGACGTCCAATTCCGGTGGCCAGGAGCCGTCCTCCGGGAGAAGCCAGAAGGCCGGCCATGCACCTTGTTTTTCGGGCATGTCGGCCCGAATTTCAAAATAGCCGTAGGTCTGCGCGAAGGACTCGTAGGTGGTCAGCAAACCTGACGTGTATTGGTAATTATTTATGTAGGGCCGAATCGCCTCAGGAGCCCGGGCGGCGGTAATCGTGAGAACACCGTCCTCAACGCTGAACGGATTGACGGATCGTGTCGGGGCGTAGTCGGTATCGATGTACCATTGAAGATCGTTGTTGCTCGTGAGCGTGCTGCCGTTCTCGGCCCCCCACCAGTAGTTCGAATCCCAGGTGCCGCTCGAGCCGTTCCACAGGTCCAGCGTGTCGAACTCGTCCGAAAAGGTGAGCTCCAGAGCCGACCGGTCCACGGCCAGCTTGAACTGGCTTGCGGTGAAATCGCCGATGGTCTTGTTGGCGAAGACGAGAAACTCATCGTCGGACAGATTAAGTCGGACGTTCGCTCCTGACTGGACCATGTTGACGCGAACCTCCTCGAAGGAGGTGAAACCGTAGCTCCCGACGCGAACGGTATCCGTCGCGCCAAAGTCCAGGATCAGATCACTGCCGTTGCCGGGGGTCACGACGAAAATGTCCGCCCCCGATCCGCCCTTCAAAACGTCATCGCCCTGTAAGCCGTCGAGCGTCTGTTGGCCGGAGCCGCCAGTAATGATGTTGTTTAGTGCGTTTCCGAAAGCGTAGTTCTTGTCGCCCGTGACAGTCAGGTTCTCGAAATTCGTTGGGAGCTTATAGCTCATCCAGGTCGAGATGGTGTCGACCCCTCCGCCGGACAGCTCAACTGCCTTGTTTTTCGAGGAATACAGATAATAGATGTCATCGCCCTTGCCGCCATACATCGTGACGGTGACGCTGCCGTCTCCGTACATCGAGTCGTTGTATGTGCTGCCATAAAGTGTCGGGCCGGAATTCGTCGCCGAATACCACTTCGAGGAGGACCCGCTGTAGGGGAGTGGAACGCCCTTGGCGTTCAGTACCGTGGCCATCCCGGTCTTTTCTCCTTTGTCTTGCCCCGATGGCAGCCCTAACATCTATCGAGGGCAAAAGGAGCCAGTACCTTTTGGTCTTCGACTTAGGAGAGTTACCAAAAGCTTAACACGCAGCCGAAGCACCTGCCGGGGGCTCACTGACGAAGGGCCTTGCTATCACTCACACATGCCCCACGGATGAGCCCGCGCACCTTCAACTCCTCGGGATGCGTGGCTGTTCTACTCTGCCCGGACGCTGCCAGCTACACCCTCGCGTCGGCGAACCATCTCGGCGATCCACATCGGTGCATAGGGTGGCGTGCAGCCAGGCGATGCAGGATAGTCGATGAGGACAGCGAGCCGTTCGCCGATCCCGATTGCTCGCGCGCGAAGTTCAGGATGATGAATACCAATTTCGGCTAGGCAATGGTTCATGGCCCATTGTTTCTGGGCAGGCGCCTCTTTCATCTCCTGCTCGATCTGGTCGAGCAATGCATCCAGGTCGAGGCCCTCGGCGCTCTTGACCACTCTTCCAGTTGTCAGGCTCCAGCCTGCGCGGCCGACCAGGTCGTCGCCGTATTTCCAGCCAAGGCGGAGTGCCTCGGCATGCCGACCTGGCTTCACCACATTCACGATGAACCAATCGAGGAGCTTGGGAGAGCGAATGTCGTGGATCATCGTGTCGAGCTCGGCCGCGGAGAAGGCCTTCGGCCTGCACACCAGGGTCGCGAGAAGTCGCGCGGCGGTGTCGCCCGTAGCCCAGAGCTGAAGTGCGAGTTCATGCTGCGTCTTGAGCCGCTTGGCGAGAGAGCGGAGATGAGTAAGGTTCACACCGTGGTCGTCACCACGGCGTATATTGACCTCGCGCATCTTCGGGTCGTCGAGTGCGGAGAGCTCGCGCGTGACTTCCTTGACTGTTGTGCTCGTTGACATGACGCTCCCTTCGCAATGGAGTGACGATCACGCTCGACGACAACGGCGCCCCGCCCGGCCGGGATTGGCTGAAGATGGCAATCGAAGCCGCCGATATTCCGGAGTGTAAATCTAGCTTCTGCGACGGCAAGAACAAACACAATCCTGAAAGGCGTGGAGGCGGGTGTCTTTTCGCCGCCCGGAAACGGGACCAAACCCGCACAGTCGTCGCCTGTACGATTGTGGTCTCGGGTCCAATAATGGCGACCGGCTAGGCCAGCCACGCTAATCGCGTTTTCACACGAACCCTATCCTTCTCGGAAATGGCGGGGGCGCCGAGTGTTGTCCCGTCGCAAACTCAAGAGGTTCAGTCGACCGACCCGACCAGAACGTCACGGTCCTCAAGTATAGCGACCCAGCGCCCGGTATCTGAGGACGATTGCCTTTTTAGAAATCTATATCCAGTTTCCGACCAAAGCTTCACCTCGTCGTTGAGGTTGTCGAGCACGTAATCGCCTCTGTCGGTTTTGACCGTCAGCACTGCGTGCCCCTCGCCGTCCTTCTTTTTGACGACGGTGATCAGAAGGTTCGAGAGCGATACGCCCGCCGAATTGAGCATCTGGCGCTTAAGCAGGACGTAGTCCTCGCAGTCGCCGATCGCCCGGTCTGGATAGGACCAGAATTCCATCGTTCCGTGAACGGCAAGATCGCTCGCCGGCTTGATCGATCTGTTCACGAGCTTGGTGACGGAGGCGAGTTTATCTCCCATTCCTCTGCTCATAAGGACTGGCGGAACATTGCCTGATCGTATTTTGCATTCTGCGGCCTGCCTTCGGCAGAATTCGATATAGCCGACCGGGATGGAGGTCCGCTGTCCGATGGCCATGGCACCCGGCACCGCATCGGCCGAAGCTTTCTCCAGCGGCGTCGCGGACATCAACAAGCCCATCAATAGGCCGGCACACAGCCATGCCCGCCCTATCACCAATCCCATTCGCCCCGCCAAAGGTAACGACCCGATACATACTTTAATGTTGCGTTACCATCTTTTCATCGGCACATCAACGCCAGCCGACATGCGATTTAAAGCCGCGGTTGCGAGCCATCACCAACGGCCTGAAGCTCGGCGCCGCGGTCGTCGCTGGAGAACTTCATGGCCACTGGAAGATCGTGACTTTTGCCTGTTGTCGCATGACCGCATCGGCGCACCTTCGATCATCGACGGCATAAAGGAGCCAGCCGGCCGAATAAAAATTGTAGCCAAATTTGTCGAAGCGACCGAAATCCGAGAACTACGGGGGCTCACGCATACATTCGGTTACATTTCGATGGAGCTCGGGCAAACCTCTGCGACAGGCGTGGCGTAAGTTTCAATGGTGAGCAGGAAGTCTCGTCATGGTGACGCGACAGAAAGCCGACAGCGATTTCGCAAGCAGGAACTAATACTGCGCGAGCTCCCATTGGCAGGTCTGCTCATTCCAAGAAAGGAAATTACGATGAAAAAGCTTGTAACAGCTTTCGCCCTCCTCGCCTTGTCGACAGGAGTCTCCCTCGCTGCCAATCAAAACCCAGATCGCGACCCCACCCGCGGGTTCGCCACTGATGCCAACACCAACGAAAAGACCTTGGATACCAGTCATACGGCTTCCTTGCCTCTGTCTGTGGTAACCCAGAAAGAAGAACAACCACAGTCCGGCAAGGTTGTTAAGCGTCGTGCACCATGGGCGGGCCGCTGATAACTGAACTTGTTCCCGCCATTTTCTGCATGGCGATGCCAACAAATGTCCAATCACCCTCCATGCAACGAGGGTGGTTGGACAGGCGGCGCTAAAAAGATCGTGCCGCCATGGATGAATTGAACTCTCAGGCGACAGCTTGACCGCGTCATGCCCCGAACTCAGGAACGGTCGTGGCGAAGCTTCGAAGGCCGGGTCGGTCGTACGGACTGAATGAGTTCATGTCCGACGAGTCAGAACTCCCATGGAGAGAACAACTTAAGACCAGTCGTGCCGAAGTCACCCAAATTCCGCGTCGCCAAGCGGCCGCCATTCACCCTTGAGATTGCAGCAATCATGCCGTCGGGCGCCGACATCCCCCGGCCCTGCCGCGCGGCGGTACCCATGATTTCGCCGTAGACCATAGCGGCTTCCTCGGTCAGGCCGAAGATCCGATCGGCAAACCGACGACGCCACTCCGAGAGCCCCTGCTCCAGACGCTCGGCTCGCTGATCTGGTCGGATTTTCTGGATGCCTAAGGCGATCTCGGCGATCGTCACGGTCGGAAGCGCAAGTTCAGCGTCATGGCGGACCAACCATGCGATTACGGCAGGATCGGGCGACTTCTTCAGCGTTTCGGAAATGACGTTGGTATCAAGGAAGATCAAAGCTCAGGTCCCGCATGAACCTGCCGATCAGCCCGGATCACTGCTTCAAGGTCGATTTCGGTGCCATACGCATTAGCAATACGAGCGTAGAACGCCGATGCCGGCTCGCGACCTGCCTCCCGGACCTCATAGGATTCCAGAGCACGCTCAACCACGTCGGCGATCGAGCGGTTCTCGCGTCGAGCAAGCCGGTGCGCAAGATCACGCGCCTTGGCGCTGCGTACGGAAAGCTGCGGTTCGGCCATATGGAACTCCTTTGCCGTACATATAAACCTTCCTCACTCTGCTGGCAAGCTGGCAGGTGATGGCTAGCCATCACAGCCGTTAACCGATCGTTTGCTGATCGCGGAAGCGAGAGCTGGTCGCTAAGCGGCCTCGGTTTATCTGAAGGCCGACCGAGCAGGGATTGCTAGGAGATGAGGGCTGGTCGCGGAAACCTCTACATCAAATCCCGCCCTACTGGCGCTGGCCAGTGATCGGCCGCCCGCGAAGATCGCAAGATGCTTAGACAACCGGCCGCAACTGGTGTTCGCTTCCCGCATGCAATTTTCGGGTATGCAGGAACCGTGACGCTATGGACACCGCTCCCTTGTTCGACCTGACAGGAAAAAAAGCGCTGGTGACCGGCGCCAGCCGTGGTATCGGCCAGGCTATCGCGGAGGCGCTCTGCGCGGCTGGTGCCGACGTCGCTGTGACCGCCCGCGACGAGACATCGCTTCGTGAGACGGCGGACCGAATTAGCGCACTCGGGCGAAGATCGTTTTGCCGGTCTCTCGACGTGCTCGACACCAATCGCATCCGCGTGGTCGTCGACGAGGTCGCGGGAGCCTTTGGCGGGCTCGACATTCTGGTCAACAACGCCGGCTATGAGCAGGTCCAGCCCTCGCTCGACGTTGACGAGGCGGTGTGGGACCGCATCGTGGCGACCAATCTGAAAGGCGCCTTCTTCTGCGCACAGGCTGCGGCGCGACGGATGGCTGCCGGCGAGAGCGGCGGCGCGATCATCAATCTCTGCTCGCTGACCTCCTATGTCGGCATTCCGACCGCGGTGCCCTACGGCTCGTCCAAGTCTGGACTTCTAGGCATGACGCGGGCGCTCGCCGCGGAATGGGCATCGCTCGGTATCCGCGTCAACGCCATCGCCCCGGGGTATTTCCATACGGCAATGACGGATGTCTTCTACGAGGATCCCGACTGGCAGACGGCGATGCTGGCCAAGATCCCGCAGCGGCGCTTCGGCACGATGCAGGATTTGGCCGGGGCCGTCGTGTTCCTGGCGAGCGGGGCATCTGCCTATGTCACCGGGCATTGCATTCCCGTCGACGGAGGCTATCTCGCATCTATCTGAGCGACAGGGTGCGGTGCAACAAGAACCGTGTAGACCCACCTTGTATATGGTTGTATATACCACCTGACACGCTGGACGTTCTTGCATGCGGCCGGCGACAAAAAGGGGAACGACAATGCAGGAGCCTTTCCGGGCCGAAGCTTCGCGCGAAGCAGAAGGCGGCAGGGAAATCGCAGTCGCGGTGCGGAACGTCGGGATGGACTTCGATGGGGTTCATGCCGTCAAGAATGCGTCGTTCGATCTGCCGAAGGGCCGGTTCCTCACCATTCTGGGGCCTTCGGGATCCGGCAAGACAACTCTCCTTCGAATGATCGCCGGGTTCCAGACCCCGAGTAGCGGCGAGATCTTCATCAACGGCGAAGCGGTGAGCGCCGTGCCACCGCACAAGCGGTCGATCGGCATGGTCTTTCAAAGGCTTGCGTTGTTTCCGCATATGACGGCGGCCGAGAACGTCGCCTTCCCGCTGAAGATGCGTCGGCGCGACGCACGCACTATTCCCGAACGCGTCGAGCGATATCTCGCGCTGGTCCGGCTCGGGGGCTATGGCGGCAGGCGCATTCACGAACTTTCCGGCGGCCAGCAGCAGCGCGTCGCGATTGCGCGCGCGCTGGTGTTCGAGCCCGACCTGCTGCTTCTCGACGAGCCGCTGGCTGCGCTCGACCGAAAACTACGTGAGGAAATGCAGCTCGAATTCCGCCGCATCCAGCGCGAGCTCGGCGTCACCACGATCAACGTCACCCACGACCAGCGCGAGGCGCTGGTGGTTTCCGACGACATTGTCGTCATGGATCAAGGCGAGATTCAGCAGAAGGCGCAGCCGATCCACACCTACCGCCAGCCCAGCAACGCCTTCGTCGCCAATTTCATCGGCGTCACCAACTTCATTGCCGGAACGGTACGGGCCGTTTCGATAAGCGGCGAGGTCTCCATCCTCCGGGGCGACTTGATGCTTGCCGGAAAGGTCGGTGATCCGGCCAATCCGCCTAAGGAGGGCGACAAGGCCTCGGGAGCGATCCGCGCCGAGCAGATCCGTCTCGCCGGCGATGCTGCTCAGCTGTCGAAGCTCGATTGCGTGCTGGCCGGGACTGTCACTGACACGATCTTCGAAGGCGAGCGCATGGTCTACGAGGTAGCCTGCGCCGCGATTGGCGACGAGGTCATGCGCGTTTTCGACCATGATCCCGCCGCGCACACGCAGTTTGAAATAGGCGAAAGCGTGTTCCTGGGGTGGAATGCCAGGGACATGCTTGTTTTTCGATAGAACCGGTAACCGGTCAAACCCAGAGGAGAATGCAGATGAAGCGCTTCAAGCCGACATTATCCCATCTTTCCCGCAGAACCTTCCTCCAGGCCACCGCCGCGCTTGGCGGCGCCTCAGCGCTCGGCCTGCGCGGCGCTTATGCGCAGGAGCCGGAAAAGCCGGCGGAGATCATCGTGCGCGCCTGGGGCGGCAGCTGGGTGGACAGCCTGAAGGCCGGCGTGTCCGACAGCTTCACCAAAATGACCGGGATTGCCGTTCGTCACGACCTGACCGAAGACAATGAGATCCAGCCCAAAGTCTGGGCCGCCGTGGCTCAGAAACGAGTCCCGCCGATCCACATCAACTGGGACACCACCACCAATGCCACGAAGTCGGCACTGCGCGGCGTGACGGAAGACCTCTCCGACCTGCCGAACCTTGCCAATGTGACGGACCTTGCCAAGCCGGCCGGCCTGGACGGCTTCCCGATCGTCAATACATATGGCTATGTCTACGTGCTTGCCTATCGGCCCGCGGCATTTCCGGACGGACCGCCGAAATCCTGGAAGGATCTGCTCGACCCGAAGTTCAAGGGCCGGCTTGCCTTCTACAATGACGGCATCGGCTTCCATTTTCCTGCCCAAGTCGCCGGTGGCGGCAAGCTGGAGGACATCCCCGGCAATATGCAACCGGCTTGGGATTTCATCACCAAGATGAAGGCGCAGCAGCCGCTGCTCGGCGAGGATCCCGACTTTACCACCTGGTTCCAGAACGGCGAGATCGACGCCGCCTGCACCATCTCGACCAACGCCCGAGAGGCCCGCAAGAACGGTGTGAAAATCGAATGGGTCGTGCCGGAAGAAGGCGCGAAGTTCGACACGGACGGTTTGTGGATCCCCAAGGGCCTGCCGGAAAACGAACTCTACTGGGCCAAGCAGTACATCAACCATGCGCTGACCAAGGAAGCCCAGCAGGTCTGGCTGGATGGCCTCGGCTTGCCGGGCGTGGTGCCGGGCCTCACACCGCCTAAGGATCTGGTGGGCGATCCGTCCTATCCGACCACCGAAGCGGATTTCCAGCGCCTCATCCGCATCTCGTCGAAGGTCCAGGTCGAGAATGAGAGCGAGTGGTTTTCCAAGTTCAAGGCGATCACGCAGGGCTGACGCCGAGTCGGCCGGTGCCGCGCTGGCGCGGCATCGGCTTCTTCACGACGTCGGATACGGATTTTTCATGCGGGCAGCCAGGACAGCCTATCCTCTGAAGTGGCGCATCATGGATGCGCTGGAAGGCGTTGCCGTCGCCATCTGGCCGGCGCGGTTCAGGCGCGCCACGCCCTATCTGATGCTGCTTCCGGCGGTGCTGCTCGTCGGCCTGCTCGTGCTCGGTCTCATCCAGATCGCGGATGCGAGCCTGCGCACGCTCGACACCACCACCTTCCAGTTCTCGGAGGACTTTTCCATCGCCAATTTCCGGCGGGCGCTGACGGAGCCGCTGTTCCTCGTTGTCGCGCAGCGCAGCCTCGTCGCCGCCCTGATCGTCACGGCGGTGACGCTCGTCTTCGCCTTTCCCTATGCGTATCTGATGGTGCGCACGCGTTCGCCAGGATTGCGCAAGTTCCTGCTGATTGCGCTGTTCCTGCCCTTCTTCATCGGCCAGGTGGTGCGTGCCTATGGCTGGCTGATAATCCTCGGCAACCAGGGCATGGTGAACGAGGCGCTCGGCCTTGTCGGGGTCGCCCCGATGCGACTCATCTACAACTATCCCGCCGTGCTGTTCGGCCTCGTCCAATACATGCTGCCGTTTGCCGTACTGATGCTCGCGCCGGCACTCACAGCCATTCCCGAAGAGCTGGAGGCGGCCGCCGGATCGCTCGGCGCCAACTGGGTTCGCACATTCGTCCACGTCGTTTTGCCACTCGCTCGTCCGGGCTTCATCGGCGCCGGCGTGGTGGTGCTGACGCTTTCGCTCACCGATTTTGCAGTCCCCGCGATCCTTGGTGGCGGCTCGCAGGACTTCATCGCCAACGCCATCTACGACCAGTTCTTCCGAACCTCCGACCAGGGCCTCGGCGCGACGCTGGCGCTTATGCTGGTCGCGCTCGGGTCAATCCTTGTCGGCCTCGTGTTCGCGCTGTTCGGGGCCGGAACGCTCGCCATGGGAAAGTCACGGGCGTGAGCGGCTCGCGCAGCAAATCCGTTGTCCTGTGGACGCTGGTGACGATCGCCCTGATCACCCTTTCGGCGCCGACGGTCGTGGTGCTCGGCGCATCCTTTACCGGCGGCAACATCATCACGTTTCCGCCGGACGGGCTGTCGCTGCAATGGTACGCGCGCATCTCGCAAGCTTCCGACCTGCGCAGCGCTTTCCTGCGCACGCTTCAAGTCGCAACGGTCTGCACGCTCGTTGCCATTCCTGTGGGAACGCTGGCCGGCATCGCGCTGGCGAAATACGCGGTGCGTTTCGAGAAGTCAGTCCAGATCTATCTGCTGCTGCCCTTCACCATCCCGCTGATCGGATCGGGCATCGGCCTCATGCTGGTCTTCGGCAAGGCCGGCTTTCTCGGCCAGCTCTGGCCGGTCGGCATCGCCTGCTGCGTCATCAATCTTCCCTTCATGATCTGGGCGGTCACGGCGAGTGCCACCGGACTTGACCCGGACCTGGAACTGGCCGCCGCCAACTGCGGCGCACCGCCGCTCCAGGTGTTCTTCTCCGTCACCTTGCCGGCGGTGATGCCGGGGGTGATCACCGGCTCGCTGCTGATGTTCATCCTTGCGCTCAACGAGTTCCTGGTCAGCCTGCTGCTCGTCGATGCGCGCATCGTGACGCTGCCGGTGCTGATCTACAATTCCATCCGCTCGATCATCACGCCCGACCTTGCCGCGATCTCCGTGGTCTTCATCGCCTGCTCGGCTGTCGCCATTTTCCTGCTCGACAGGCTGGTCGGGCTCGACATCTTCCTGAAATCGAAATGAGGAATGCCGGCCCACCGGCCGCAAAGGGAAATCCGATGCCAAACGTATCGTTCCACGATCTGAGCCAATTCGACGCCACTGGTCGCGCAGCATTGATGCGGCGCTCCGAGACCGATCTCTCCAGCTTTATGGAGAAGGTCGCACCGATCATCGAGGCGGTCCGGACAGAAGGCGACGCCGCGCTCGTCCGCTTCGCCCGCGACTTGGACAAGGCAGATCTCGATGCCACGCGGCTCAAGGTCAGCGCCGCCGAGTTCGATGCGGCCTTCGGCATGGTGGACGAGGACGTGGTCGCCGCCATTCGCTTCGGCATTGACAACATCCGGCATTTCCACGAGGAGCAGAAGCCGGAAGCCATGTGGCTTAAGGAAATGCGGCCCGGCGCCTATGCCGGGGACCGCTTTACGCCGATCCGCTCGGTGGCGCTCTATGTCCCGCGCGGCAAGGGGGCGTTCCCTTCGGTGACAATGATGACTGCAGTGCCTGCCGTGGTGGCGGGCGTCCCGGAGCTTGCCATCGTCACGCCGCCGGCGCCCGATGGTTCGGTGGACGCAGCGACACTGGTTGCGGCGCGCCTCGCCGGCGTCGAAACGATCTACAAATGCGGCGGCGCGCAGGCGGTCGCCGCGGTCGCTTACGGCACGGAGACGGTCAGGCCCGCGCTCAAGATCGTCGGTCCAGGCAGCCCCTGGGTCGTTGCGGCCAAGCGGCTGCTTGCCGGAGTGATCGATCCAGGCCTTCCCGCCGGTCCGTCGGAGGCGATCATTCTCGCCGACGACAGTGTGCATGGCGGGCTGGCCGCGCTCGACCTCCTCATCGAGGCAGAGCACGGACCGGACTCATCGGCCTATCTCGTGACCCACAGCCCCCGCGTGGCCGAGGAGGCACTGGCCGCGCTGCCCGAGCACTGGGCGCGCATGACCGAGCAGCGGGTGGCGTTCTCCACCGCGGTGCTGACCGGCGCCTGTGGCGGCATCGTGCTGACGGCATCGATCGAAGAAAGCTACCGCTTCATCAACGACTACGCACCGGAGCATCTGGAGATCCTTTCCACCGACCCCTTCGCGCACCTTGGCCACATCACCGAAGCCGCCGAGATCCTGATGGGGCCGCACACGCCGGTCTCGATCGGCAATTTCGGGCTGGGCCCCAACGCCGTCCTGCCGACCAGCCGTTGGGCGCGTACCTGCGGTCCGCTCTCGGTCACGGATTTCGTCAAGCGCTCTTCCATCGGCTACGTCACGGCCGCCGCCTATCCGGAATTCGCACGCCATGCCCGCACGCTTGCCCGCTATGAAGGCTTCTCCTCGCATGAACACGCCGTCTCCGACGTGCGCGATCGATATCTGGTGCGGTAGCGGATTATGAAGGCGGCCAGACTCCATGCGGCGGGCGATTTGCGGGTTGAGGACGTGCCTTCTCCCGGCGAACCAGCGCCTGGCTGGGTGCGGCTCAGAGTGACGGCCGCCGGTATCTGCGGCTCCGATCTCCACAACTTCCGCACCGGTCAGTGGATCAGCCGGGCGCCGAGCATCGCCGGGCATGAGTTCGCCGGCGAAGTGACCGCCGTGGGCTCCGGCGTGTCCGAGTTGGCCCTCGGAGACCGGGTCGTCGCCGATTCGCGTTACTGGTGCGGCGAATGTCCTGCCTGCCGGGCCGGCCTGCATAATGTCTGTGCCACACTGGGCTTTGTAGGCGAGGTCTGCGACGGCGGCTTCGCCGAAGAGACGGAGCTGCCGGCGCGGCTGCTCCTGCGCCACGATCCCGCGCTCGACCCGGCAATCGCGGCCATGGCGGAGCCGCTGGCGGTCGCCCTGCACGCCGTGCGGCGGCTGTCGCCGCCGGCCGGGGCGCCGGTGCTTGTCGCCGGTTGCGGCCCGATCGGCGGGCTGGCTGCGCTGCTCTTGTCGCGGCGCAGCGAGGGACCGGTCCTCGTCGCCGACCGCAATGCGGCGCGTGCGGATCTTGTGGCCGAGGTGAGCGGGGCGACCGTCGTCGACCTGGATGCCCTGCCCAACGATCCAAACCTGCGTCATGCCATCGATGCGACGGGAAGCGTGGCGGTCATGGCGCGGCTGCTCGATCTTTTGGCCGGCGGTGGCGCACTGGCGCTGGTCGGCATTTCGCATGGCCGCCTCGACCTCGACCCCAACCTGCTGGTCGAGCGTGAAATCGCGCTCGTCGGCTGCCATGCCTTCGCCGACGAGCTTGCGCCAGCCGTTGCGATGCTTGGCGATCTCGCCCCCGAATTGTCGCGCTTCGTGGCCGAGGAGATCGCGATCGGCGAAATTCCCGACGCCTACCAGCGCCTGATCGCAGGCGCGAGCGGCGGCCTGAAGACCATCGTCCGAATGGAGGCCGGGCAATGATCAAGCTTCCCGAAACCGCCGGGCCGCTCTACGGAAAGGTCAAGGACTACGTGCTCGGCAACATCGGCAGCGGCAAATGGCCGAGGGACCGGAGGCTGCCTTCCGAGAACGAGTTGGTCAGCACGCTCGGCGTCTCGCGCATGACCGTGCACCGGGCGCTGAGGGAACTGACCTCGGAAGGCCACCTCCTGCGCATCCAGGGCGTAGGCACCTTCGTGGCGCCGCCGAAACCGCAATCCGCGCTTATCGAAATCAGGAACATCGCCGGCGAGATCGCCGCGCGCGGCGCACGCCACAGGGCCGAGGTCGTCGTGCTCGAGAAGATCCGCAACCCGGCACTGGACCTCGTCGTCGCCTTCGAGTTCACGCGCCGCAGGCCGGTTGCTCACTCGATCATCGTGCATTTCGAGGACGAAGTGCCCGTCCAGCTCGAGGAGCGTTTCGTCAATCCGGCTTTAGCACCGGACTATCACCGGCAAAATTTTGTTGCGACCACCACCTACGACTATCTGCAGCGGGCGACGCCGCTGACGGAAGTAGAGCACGTGATCTCGGCCGTCGCCGCAGAAGAGATGGCTGCCCGCCATTTGATGATCCGGCCCGGCGACCCCTGCCTGCTTCTGCATCGGCGGACCTGGTCGGGCGCGGCGGTCGCCACCGTCAACAAGCTCACATATGTCGGCAGCCGCTATTCGCTGGGCAGCCGCTACGCGCCCTCGTCCGCCGCGTGAGCAAGGATACGCGCCGAAGCAGCTTGGGCAGGTCGGCGGGGAATTGATTATCGATTGATTCGATTAAACGTCCAGCGACATCACCGCGACCTGAAGGGCTCGGATTCCCTTGCGAATGATCGGTTCGTGCTTGCGGCGCGCCAATATGGCCGTGTGTACCGGTTGGTGCAACGTCGGAGCTCCTTCGACGATAAATGACGGGCGTTCGATGGTGAACCTGCGCGCATCGTCGCTGCGCATGTAGCAGGTGCCGCCGGTCCGGCGCAGCATCATCTCGGCTAGGGTTTCCGATCCCATCGAAAGCCGGCAGATCGCCAGGTCCGTGAGCAGTTCGGCGTGGGTCTTCTCCAGCAACACCGTATAGCCGGGGCGAATATAGGTTTCGGAGTCGACTTCCGAGAGCGTTCTGGCGGTCGTTGAAACCATTACATAGTCCTCGACCATCAGATGCTCATAGGCGATCTCAGGCAGATAGCGGGGCGCGTAAAGCACCGCTATGTCCAGGTTTCCCATGCTCAAGTCGCTGACCATCTGATTGGAATAGTCGGACTCGACGTGAATCGAAGATTTCGGAAGGGCCTGACATAGCGCCTCGACCCATCCCGGCAGAACCGAGCGCGTCATGCCCACCTGCGCGGCGATGCGCAAGGTACCCTCGAAACGGTTGAACGCCCGGACGTCGTGGCGGGCTTGCGACCAGGTCGAGAGCATTGACCGAGCGTAGGCTTCGAACCGGCGTCCTGCAGCGGTCGGCTCGGCGCCAGCGCGGCCGCGCTGGAAGAGCTCGGAACCGATTGCGCTCTCCAGGTTCTTGATGCGGGCGCTGATTGTTGATTGGGTCAAGCCCAGGCGATCGGCGGTGCGGTTGAAATTTCGCGACTCGACGATGTCGAGAAAGGTCTCGATCTGATCCAGCTGCACGCGCCCTCCAATCGAAAAAAGCGATCATATCTGCTGGATCATAAGCTTGATCAAACGATACTCAAGGCGGAAGCTGCATCGGAAGATCGGTCGGCGCCGTCGACCGGGATGAATTCACGGAGAGAACAACGTGTTCCTAGTCGATTGCGATTGTCACAATTACTGGTCGAGCGCTACCGTACTGGAGCCCTACCTTTCCGGCTTGTGGAAAGACATGTTCCTCGAGGGCGAGAAGACCGGTCCCGTCGGCGCGTTTCCGCATGGCCATCGCCCCTGGTTCCATCCGCAGGACTTCTCCCGCAAGGACGTCCGTCCGAAGACCGAGGCCGACAATTATCTTATCATGAAGGAGAAGCATCTCGACAAATACAATGTCGACGTGGCGATCCTGACCGGCGATGAGCCGATAGAGGCGTCAACCCTCGCCAATCCCTACTACGCCAGCGCCCTCGTCAGCGCCTATAACGACTATCAGATCGACCAGTGGCTGCCCAAGGACAAGCGCTTCATGGGCTCGATCATCATCGCACCACAGGACCCAAAGCTCGCGGCTGCCGAGATACGCCGCCTGGGCAATCATCCGCGCATGGTCCAGGTTCTTGCCTCGCAAGGTTCGGTCAAGCCGTATGGCGACACGTTTTATCATCCAATCTACGAGGCCTGCGCCGAAGTCGGGCTTCCCTTCGCCATTCACCTTGGCGGCCATGGTGGGGTGAATTCAACCGCCATTGCTCCAGCCCCGACCACGTTCTTCTGGGAGACCCATGCCATCCTGCATATGTCGGCAATGTCGCATGTCGCCAGCATGATCGCGCATGGCGTCTTCGAGAAATGGCCGGATCTCTACTTCGTGATCGTCGAATGCGGCGTGGCCTGGGTGCCCTCTGTTTTGTGGCGCCTGGACGCCGACTACAAAGCACTGCGCAAGGAGACGCCATGGCTGAAGATGCTGCCGTCGGAATACTGCCGGCGCAACATTCGCTTTTCCACGCAGCCGCTCGAGCAGCCGGCGAACATTCAGCACCTCTGGTCCACTCTCGAAGCGATGGACGGCGAGAACACGCTGATGTTTGCATCTGACTATCCGCACTGGGATTACGACGACGCCAACACGCTGCAAATCCCCCCTGCCTGGAAGAGCAAGGTCATGGGGCTGAACGCGCTGGAGGTCTACAAACGCATCCCGCGCGCGCACGCCGCGAACGCCGCCTGACGGGAGCAGACGATGGCCCAGAAGACATATGTTTGCCGCGTCGACGAGATCGAGATCGGATCGCCCTACATCGCCAAGATCCGCAGCTTTTCGGTCGGAGTCTTCCGCATCGGAGATTCATTCCACGCACTGCTGAACGTTTGTCCACATCGCGGCGCTCCGCTTTGCGAAGGGCCACAATGCGGGACCACTGCGCCCGTCGACCAGGCGGAATTCATCTACCATCGCGAGAACGAGATCGTACGCTGTGCCTGGCATGGCTGGGAATTCGATATCAAGTCCGGCACGGCATTGGTCAACCCCTCAGTACGCGCACGCACATTTCCAGTCACCATTGAGGCCGACAGCGTCTACGTGACCGCCTGAGGCGAAGAGGATGAGCGTCTGCAGCGATGGCACTGGTCCGGGATCAGGCCGGAGCGCTCTGCCGCATGGTCGCAGGGGTCAGGCCGTCGCTACCTGGATTTTCCCTGCACGATACGATCGATGATCATGGCGCAGAGCAGAATGGCGAAGCCCGCCAGCAGTCCCTGCCCCACCGCAGCATATTGAAGGGCATTCAGGACATCCTCACCTAGCCCTTTTGCGCCGATCAGCGAGGCGATGACCACCATCGAAAGGCACATCAGTATGGTCTGGTTGATACCGGCCATGATCGAAGGCATCGCAAGCGGCAGGTCCACCCGCGTCAATAGAAACCATTTTGTGGCGCCATAGGCTTGCGCAGCTTCGCGGATCGCTGGTGGAACACCCTGCAGTCCAAGCGCGGTCAAGCGGACCACCGGCGGCGTGCCGAAGATCAGCGTGGCGATTACACCCGGTGGCTTACCGATGCCGAACAAAGCAATCACCGGGATCAGGTAGACGAAGGCGGGCATGGTCTGCATGAAGTCGAGTACCGGCCGCAAGGCGGTGTAGACGCTCGGGCGGCGTCCGCACCAGATGCCGAGCGGGATGCCAATAGCCAGGCAGAGAATTGCCGCGGTGCCCAGCAAAGCCACTGTTTCGAGGCTCTTTTCCCAAAAGCCGAGGACCGCGAGATAGGCGAGCGCGGCGGCGGTGAAGATGGCGACGCGCGGCCCCGCCAGTTGCCAGGACAGGATAAGGATGACGGCCATTGTCACCGGCCAGGGCGTACCGATCAGCGCATAGGCAAAACCGTCGAGCACCAGCGATATCGCCCGGGTAATGGCGCCGAAGAATCCTTCGCCGACATGCGAAACACCCTCCATCAGGCCGTCCAGGCTGGATGACAAGGCAGCCTGCCAGTCGCGGTTGGAGGGAGCAACCGTGAGCCATGCGACCGGAGCCGCCACAGCGAAACGATAAGCCGAAACCCCATAAGCCAGGATACAGAAGACGAGAGCGCATGCCGCAAGCGGAAAATTGAGCCCGTGCCGCAGCGCTGGGAATGATCGCCAGCGGGCGAACCGCCGCTCGAGCATTCGATTCGCCAGAAATCCGGTGAGGACCTTGGCGAAAAGCAGGGTGACGAGACCCGATGCGATCAGCAGCGGCGCCTTGGTCTTTGCGGTATCGGCCTGCAGCCTGGCGGTGTTCGCAGCCTTCTGCAAAGCCGCCGCCGACGATTTCAAACCCCTCGCATTGTCGGCTCCCGCCGCCTCCGCGGCCTTGGCCTGTTCGGCGCGCGCCTCGGCCTGTTTGGTGAGCCGTTCGGCACGCGCCTGCTCTGCCGTGCCGAGATTGCCCGCCGCGCCAACGCCGACCTGAACCACCGCAAGCATTTCAAGGAAAAAGGCGATCCAGAACAGCACCATGGTGCCGCGGGCAGCGGCCCAGACCGGCCCGAGCAGCGCCGCTGCGGTGTTGAACGGCCAGACGGATTTGGAGGCACGTCTGATGCGAGCGAACGCGTCGACGTAATAGGCCGGATTTTGAACGGCAAATTCCCTGACAAGGTCATCTTCTGCGGGTCGATGGTGCTCGACCGGCGGTTCGGAAACGCGATTATGAGCGTTCACGATTGGCCGCCCTTTCTCAAACCTTGGAGAAGAGCCTGTCTGTCGACGATGCCGACGACGACCCCATCGCCATCGGTCACCGCGATCGGAGCGGCATCCTGCGCTGCGAGTTCGATAAGTTCCGCAAGCGGTTCCTGCGAAGCCACTTTCCGCAATTGCCTGATATCCAGAGGATCCCGCGCGCTGAAATCCTCGACCGGTTCCATGACGCGACCGGCGGTGATCACCTTGAGGCGCGAAATGTCGGCGACGAATTTCGCGACGTAGTCGTGCTTGGGGTTGGTTACGATCTCCTCGGGCGTATCGATCTGGATGATGACGCCGTCCTTCATGATGGCGATACGATCGCCGATCCGGATCGCCTCGTCGAGGTCGTGGGTGATGAACACCACCGTCTTGCCCATTGAGCGCGACAGCGCCAGGAACTCGTCTTGAAGCTGCCGCCTGATCAACGGGTCCAACGCGCTGAATGGCTCATCCATCAGGAGGATCGCCGAATCTGCCGCCAAGGCACGGGCCAGCCCGACGCGCTGCTGCATACCACCGGACAGTTCGTGGCAATAGCGGTCGCCCCAGCCTGCAAGGTTGACCTTGGCGAGCGCGGCCTCGGCAACATCGAAGCGTCGTTGCTTGTTTGCCGCCTGGATCTCCAGGGGCAGAGCGACATTGTCACGAACGGTCCGATGCGGCAGCAGGCCGAAGCTTTGGAATACCATGCCGATCTTGCGGGACCGCAGCGCCCGCAATTCGGCTGGCGTTTTGGCCAAGATATCTTCGCCGTCGACGAAGATCTCACCAGCCGACGGTTCGAGAAGGCGGTTTATGTGGCGGATAAGCGTCGATTTCCCGCTGCCCGACAGCCCCATCACACAGAAGATTTCGCCTGGCGCGACAGAGATGGTGACGTCGGCCACACCCACCACGCAGCCGAAGCGTTTGACAACTTCGTCCTTGTCGAGCCCCTCGCGGAGGATGGCCGCCATCGCCTCCGGCGCACGCAGGCCAAAGACTTTCCAGACACTTTTCATGGCAATGGCAGCAGCAGCGGCCGCCTGCAGGCCATTTTCCGAAGGCGTAGCCATACCAATGCCGGTGGTCGGTGCGGCGTCCACGACTATCGCTCCAGACAGGTCACACGCGGCCAGCCGAACGACCGCGGAGATGGTCCGGGGCTGCTATACCGGCGGTGCGCAACAATCAGTGGCCGAACCACTTGGCGACGTCGTCGGGGTGAGCCTTGATCCACTCCTTGGCCACCTCGTCGGCCGGCCTCTTGTCGACGATGATCGCATAGGCCCATTTGCTGACGTCGTCCGGATTGAAGCTGACGCGATCCAGCGCGGCCGTCAGGTCCGGCTGCCGCTGCGCAAGCGACGCAGAATAGGCGACATGCACCGTCGTGTCAGCATAAGCGGACGACACTTTCGACTTTTCGAGCCATTGCGGGTCCTCGCTTGGCTGCAGTATCACGAACTTGGCTGGATCGTGTTTCGGCTCGGTCAGGAAGGCGAGCTTGTAGCGGGCGAAATTCTGATGCGGACTGTAGCAATAGCCGACCCATGGCTTGTCGGCTTTTGCGGCACGGTCGAGTGAAGCCGCCGCCACTGCTTCATCCGTCGACTGAAGATCGAAAAAATCGGCAAAGCTATAGTCGCGCGCCCGCACCTTCTCGATGTTGGTCGACTGCCAGCCCGATGCACCGATCCAGATTTCGCCCTTGCCGTCGCCGTTGGTATCGAACAGCTTCGCGTTGTCCGGATTGGCGAGATCCGAGACGTCCTTGATGCCATGCTTGTCGACGGTGACCTGGGTGACGCAGTAGCCCTGCTTGGCCTCGTAGCCATTCTCCGCGAGCTTAACGGTCCCCGCGCCCTTGACATATTTGTCGACGAGCCCCTGCTGGTTCGGCAGCCAGACATCCGGCCAGATGTCGACCTCGCCCTTGTTGCGGTCCATCGCTTCCCAGATCACCGGAACCGCCGTGGTGGTCACGGTCGAAACCTCGAGCCCCAGTTCCTGCTCGGCCGCATTCTTGATGACGTTCATGACCGCCGTCGCGGTGGCGTAGTTCGGGTCGGGCATCGTCACATCAGCGGCAAGCGCCGATGAGACGGGCGCAAGAAGCAGGATGCCAAGAGCCGTTTCGAGAAGATGTTTCATGATGTTCCCCAATCGAGTTGCGCTGAATTTCTTTCAGTCTATCCATCAGGTTAGCGGAACGCGCAGGCAATCCATCCCAAATTTCACCGCATTAGGAAAAACGATGAAGCGCATAAGCGCGCAGCGCCGTGATGAAATGCCTTGGCCGGAAACGGACTCAGAAATAGGCCTGATCAGGCTCGCTTGCCTTGCGGCCGGCAATAAAAGCCTGGAGCGCTTCGTCGATCGCCGGATCGAGGCCCGGGTCCTGGTATTCGTCGAGCAGCCGTTTCCATTGCCGGTTAGCCCGTTGGGCGGCGTCGAGCCTGCCTTCCTCGTTCCACTGTTCGAAGGTATTGTTGTCGCTGGTCGAGGACCGGTAAAAGGCCGAGAGGAAATTGGCCTGGGTATGCGCACTGCCGAGGAAATGCGATCCGGGTCCGACCGCTTCGATCGCCTCCATAGCCTGCGCGTTGACCGAAAGATCGATGCCTTCGAAAAGGCTGGCGACCTTGCCGCAAAGGTCGGCGTCGATGATCGTCTTCTCGAAGCCGGTGACGAGACCGCCTTCCAGCCAGCCGGTGGCATGATTGATGACGTTGGCGCCGGCAAACATCGACATCAGTATGCCCCACGTCGCCTCCTGTTCGGCCTGAGCATCGGGAAGCTTGGAGGCTGACAGCGAGCCGACAGTGTGGAACGGAACGCCGACGCGACGCGCCAATTGCCCGCAGGCAAGCACCATTTTTGCGGCCTCCGGGGTCCCGAAGGTGGGGGCGCCGCTCTGCATCGAGATCGTGCTGGCAAAGCTCCCCATCAGGCACGGCGCCCCCGGGTTGATCAGCTGCACGAGGCAGAGACAGGCGAGCGCCTCGGCAAGCACCTGGGCAAGCGTGCCGGCGACAGTGCACGGGCTCATGGCGCCGGCAAGGGTCCACGGCGTGCAGGCGACCGGCTGGTTGTTGCGGGCGTAGACCTTCAGCGAGCCGGACATGTTGGCGTCGAGCACGAGCGGCGCATTGGTGTTGGCGACGTTGTAGAGCACGGCATTGTTGGCAACGAATTCATCCCCAAAGACGATCTTCGCCATGTCGACCGCGTCCTGCGCCCGTCTGGACCCGATGAACGCACCCATGAAGGGCCGGTCCGAATGACGGATGTGCGTGTAAAGCATGTCGAGGTGGCGCTTGTTGGCCGGCAGGTCGACCGGCTCGCAGACGACGCCGCCGGAGTGGTGCAGGTGCGGGATCATATGGTGGATCTTCACCAGGTCGCGAAAGTCTGCGATCGTTGCATAGCGCCGGCCGCGATCGAGATCGTGGACGAAAGGCGGCCCCCAGGATGGGCACAGCACGGTGTTGTCGCCGCCGATCATGACGGTGTTGGTGGGATTGCGGGCATGCTGCTTGAACTGGGACGGTGCGGTGGCGCGGACGATCTTGCGGCACATGCCAGGTTCGAAGCGCACCCTCGTGCCCTGCACATCGGCGCCGGCATTGCGAAAGATGTCGAGGATCTCGGGATCGTCATGGAACTCCATGCCGATCTCCTTGAGCAGCCGGTCCGCGTTCGCCTCGATCAGGCTCAATCCTTCCTCGTCGAGGATGTTGAAGGTACCGATCCTGCGGTTGATAAAGGGACGGCGCGGCGCCTGCTGCGCGACACGCTGGCCCTGCCTTCCGGCCCTGCCCCCGGTTCGCGGAGCGGGAGCTTCGGTAGTGGTCGTCGCGTCCTTGTCCATCTTCTTCTCCGACGTCAGGCAGGCGTGAAGGCAACCGGCTCGGCGGCGTGAACCCCGCGCAGCCGCAGATTGCCCGGATCGTAAGCGGCTTCCCGGAGTTCCCGCGCCACCAGTTCTTTACCGAGGATCGAGACGGTCAGCCCTTCGGGCGAGATACCGGGCCGCAGATAGGCCAGAGCCAAGGTCTTGCCGGTGCGGAAGCCGTGGGCGCCGGAGGTGACGATGCCAACCGGCCGGCCCGCCTGCATCACCGCATGGGCGTAGAAGGGCAGCCTTTCACCGTCATCGTCGATGTCGAGAAGCGCCATCGTCCATGAGCCTTTGCCAATGCGCTCCAGCATGGCCTCGCGGCCGACGAACGCTCGCCCGTCCGCTTTGACCAAGGCGCCCAGTCCACCCTCGATCGGCGTCCGCTCTGTCGTCAGGTCGGCGCCCCAGGCGCGATAGCCTTTCTCCAGCCGCATTGCGTTCAAGGCATAGATGCCGAACGGACGCAGGTCGAAACGACGGCCAGCTCTGGTGATCGCATCGTAGAGCTTGCCGAACTGCGCAAGCTGGACGTGCAGTTCCCATCCCAGCTCGCCGGCATAGGATACCCTGAGCGCAGCGGTCTTGATGCCCGCCACGCGAATAATCCGGGCGGAAAGCCAGGGAAACGCCGAATTGGACAGATCGGCCTCGCTCACGGTTTCGAGCAGGTCGCGTGCTCGAGGCCCCATGACGCCAAGCACGCCGCGCCTTTCGGTGACGTTTTCGATCGTCACGTCGGCAAAGGCGGCGGCGCGGGAGCGCAGCAGGTCCTCATCATGCCTCTCCGCCAACGCTGCGCTGGTCAGGTAGAACCAGTCGTCGTTGAGACGGGTCACCGTGAATTCCGATGCCACCCCGCCTTCTGACGTCAGCGCGTGAACAAGGCCGATGCGGCCCTGGCGCGCCGGTGGCCGGTTAGCGCCCAGCGAAGCCATGAACGCGCCGGCTCCAGCGCCGCCGACCTCGAACTTGGAAAAAGCCGAAAGGTCGATTGCGCCGACGCCGTCGCGCACGGCAAGACATTCGCCACGCACTGCATCGAACCAGCCGGGCCGGCGAAAGGTGAGTGGTGCATCGGCTCCGTCAACGGCGAACCAGTTCGGCCGCTCCCAGCCATAAGCGGCGCCGAGCACCGCGCCCTGGCTCTTCTGCATTTCGAGCGCTGGCGTCATGCGGCGCGGACGTCCGGCCTCGCGTTCCTCATTGGGATAGTGGATACCGAACTGCAGGCCGAAACCTTCGACCGCCTTGTCGAGGCGGTAATCCCGGTCGGCATAATTGCCGAAGCGGCGTGGATCGATGGCAAGCGCGTCGCTCGGCGGGGCCCCGTTGATGATCCAGTCAGCCAGAAAGCTGCCCGCGCCGCCGCCTTCCATGACCCCCATGCTGGAGCCGGTCAGCAGCCAGGCATTGGCGAGGCCGAAGGCTGGGCCGACCAGCGGATTGGCGTCCGGCGTGAAGGTGATCGGGCCGTTGACCACTGTCTTGATGCCTGCATTGGCGAGCGCCGGAACGCGCTCCATCGCCAGCGCGATGATATGCTCCACGCGATCCAGGTCGGGCGGCAGCAATTCCATGCCGAATTCGGGCGGCACCCCATCGACCGCCCAAGGCTGAGCTGCTCTCTCATACGGGCCGACGATATAGCCGTCACGTTCCTGGCGCAGATACCAGCTTTCTTCCGGATCGCGGATGATCGGCAGTTCCTTGGCGCCGGCCGCGATGCGATCCGCAATCTCGCTCACCGTGTCGGTGACGACATATTGGTGCAGCATCGGCACGACGGGCAGGTCGAGACCCATCATGGTGCCGATCTCACGGCACCATGTTCCGGCCGCATTCACCACATGCTCGGCGGTGATGTCGCCCTGTGCCGTGCGGACGAGCCACTCGCCGGATGCTTTCCGTTCGATGGCCAGGACCGCATTGTGGCGGACGATCTCAGCACCTCGCGAGCGCGCTCCGGCCGCCATGGCATTGGTCGCCAGCGTTGGATCGACATGGCCGTCATTGGGTTCGTAGATCGCGCCGATGATGCCTTCTGTCAGGCAGAGCGGGTAGATTTCCTTGAGTTCGCCGGGGCTCAAAATATGGAAGTCATGCCCCACGAACCGGCCAAGGCCCCGCACGTGGCGGAATTCGTCCATGCGGTCCGGCGAGCGAGTGATGCGCAGCGCGCCGCTCGCATGGAAACCGGTCGGTAGTCCTGTTTCGGCGGTCAGGATTTCACGATAGAGTCGCACCGAATGGGCGCGCATCTCCATGATCGTCGCATTATGGGCAAAATGCGTGCAGAGCCCCGCCGCGTGCCAGGTGGAGCCAGCGGTCAGCTCATGCTTCTCGACGAGGACGATGTCGCTCCAGCCGCGCTTGGCGAGATGATAGAGCAGGGAAACCCCCATGGCGCCGCCGCCGATAACGACAACGCGGGCATGCTGTCTCATGAATTCTTCTCCTCGTGTCCGCGCATCCGTGTTCCGGCTGGATCATAGGGCGGCTTGCCGAGCGCCCGGAGCGTATGGCGCGTGCCGGCGACGGCGATCTCGTAGTCGGACGCCAGCATCTGCGCCTTCGTCTCGCCTGGCTCACAGGCGACGTAGCCGAGGCTGAGGCTAAAGCCGGTACGAAAACCAAGACCGCCCGACGTCGTCAATCCGGCCAGCTTACCGTCCCGAAAGATCGGCTCGTCGTGCAGAAGGAGCGGGTTGGCTCCATCGACTGCGAAATGCATCAGCCGCCGCCTCACGCCCTCGGCCTTCTGCGCCAACAGCGCTTCACGGCCGACGAAATCATCTTTCTTCCATGAAACGGCGAAAGACAGACCCGCTTCCAATGGCGTGTCCTTCGGCCCGATATCATGCCCCCAATGGCGATAGCCTTTTTCCAGCCGGCAGCCGTCGAGTGCATAATGGCCGCAAAACGCGAGGCCATGGCTGCCGCCGGCCTCGATGATCGTGGCGAGCAGGCTTTCCGCACATTCAACGGGAACGTAGAGTTCGAAACCAAGTTCGCCGACGAAGGAGACGCGCGTGGCCCGGAGATTGACCATGCCGATGTCGATGCGACGGGAGGTCGAGAACGGGAAAGCCGCGTCCGAGAGATCGGCGTCGGTCAGGTTCTGGAGCAACTCCCGCGAGCGCGGCCCCATGACGCCGAGGACCGCCTCCGAGGACGTCGCGTCGAAGACCGAGGCATCGAGGCCCAGATCCCGGGCATGGCGCTGGATCCAGGCAAGGTCCTTCTGCCTTGTCGCCGCGCCGGAAATGATGCGGAACCTATCCTCACCGTCTCGCGTAACCGTCACGTCGGCTTCAATGCCGCCGCGCCGGTTGAGCATCTGTGTGTAGACGGCGCCACCTTCGGCGACGTTGACATCGTTGGCGCACAGTCGCTGCATCAACCTGGCCGCGTCGCGCCCGAAAACGTCTAACTTGGTGAAGGGTGACAGTTCGAACAGGCCGACCCCTTGAGCCATGCGGCCGGCTTCCGCCTTGGCCGCGCCCCACCATTTTTGCGCACCAACGGAATAGCCAAGCGCCCGCTCGGCCCCGCCGAACCAGAGCGGCCGCTCCCAGCCTGTCGGCGCGCCAAACACGGCGCCGGCTTCTGCGAAGGTCCGGTGGAAGGCCGAACGCCTGACATCGCGCCCGGCCGTCGCCCGTTTGTAGGGCCAGTGCATGCGAAAGAGATCGGCGACAGCCTCTTCCATCCTGGCGCCGACAAAGGGCCGCGCCGCGGCAGACCGGTCGAAACGCGCGATATCGAGCGCCCACAGATCGAGGCCGGGTTCACCGTCGACGATCCATTCTGCCATAGCCTTGCCGGCGCCGGCCGACGACATCATACCGGTAGAATTGAACCCGGCGGCGACATAGAAGCCGCGCAGATAGGGCGACTCGCCCATCAGCGGCCGTGTGTCGGGCGTAAAGCTCTCCGGGCCATTCATGAAGTGTCTGATCCCGGTCTCCGACAACGCCGGGAGCAGCCTTAGACCTGCCGACATGAAGGGCTCGAACTGGTCCCAGTCTTCCGGCAATTCGAGGAAAGGCCTCTCGCCCGCCGGCCCGCGCACGTCGAAGATCTTGGCGTTCGGCTCGAAGCCTCCGAGAACCAATTTTCCCGAGTCACCCTTGATGTAGATGCCCTCGTCGAGGTCGCGCACGATCGGAAACGGGTCCTGCAGGCCCGCAATCGGCTCCGTCACCACATACATGTGCTCGACGGCCTGCAATGGCACAGGCACGCCGGCAAGCGCGCCGATATTCCGCGCCCAGGCGCCGGCGCAATTTACGACCGCCTGGCAGTCGATGGTGAGACCAGAAGCCAGCTTGACGCCGGCGACGCGACCGTTCTTCGTCACGAAGCCTGAGCACGCAATCCCCTCCAGGATGCGAATGCCGGCCGCGCGGCCGCCTTTCGCATAGGCCGCGCAGATGTCGACCGGATTGGCCTGGCCGTCTTCCGCCACCCACAGTGCGCCCTCGATGCCGTCGGGGACGATGCCGTGCACGCGCTCCGTCACGGCAGCTTTGTCGACGATCCCAACCGTGAGGCCGCAGACGTCGCCCATATGGGCGATGCGCTTCAACTCGTCCATTCGCTCCGGCCGGCGCGCCAGCCACAGACCGCCTGTCCGCCTGTAGCCTGACGCCTGACCGGTCGCTTCTTCCAGGCGTGGAAACAGCTCGGTCGCATACTGCGCCAGCCGCGTGAGATTGAGGCTGGCGCGCAGTGGGCCGACGATCCCGGCTGCGTGCCAGGATGTGCCGCTGGTCAGCTGGTGGCGCTCCAGCAGGACGACATCGGTCACTCCGAGTTCAGCGAGGTGATACGCTATTCCGAGACCGATTACGCCGCCGCCAATGATCACGATGCGTGCGCTGTCATTCACCGACCGGGCTACCTTTGTTGGATGCAATGGCACGATCTTTTCCGCCAAGCCCCTTGCACTCAACCGATTTTTTGCAACATTAGGAAAACTTATGAAGCCCCTGCGGACCGGAGTTGATGGTGAAGAGCGGCAGTTTCGATTTCAATCTGTTTCGATCGATCGAGGTTTTTGCCGCCGTCGTCGAGACGAGGCACGTCACCCAGGCGGCGCAGATGCTGGGCATAACGCAATCGGCCGCTTCCCAGCATCTGAAGAATTTGGAGACCGCGCTGGGCGTCAGCCTGATCGATCGCAATCTGCGGCCGATCGAACTGACGAAGGCAGGCATTGCGCTGCATCGCCGCGCCATTGTCATATTGGCCGAAGTAGAGGGTCTTCGCACCGACGCACGCCGGGTCAATGCAGCACCGCTGCCGTTGCTGCGCGTCGCCCTTCTGGCCTCCATTGCAACGACGTTGGCGCCAGCCCTTTCCGTGCTCGCCCGCAAAACCTTCGGGATTCCCGAGCTCAGCCTCTTTGCCGGCCTGGCGACCGATCATGTTGCTTTGCTGCGGGCCCGGCGCGCCGATCTTGCCGTGACGTCCGGCGAGTTGTTCGAGATCGAAGGCCTCACGCGCTATCCGATCATGACGGAGAAGTTTTTGCTGGTGACGCCGAAAGGCTTCGCTGGCGATGTCGGCGACATCGTGAAGCTTTCGAAAAAGCTCGCCTTCGTGCGATTTTCTCGCGAAACGCCGGTGGGCTTGCGGGTCGACCAGCATTTGAGCCGGCTGCGCATCGAGATCCCGCGCACAATGGAGGGCGACCGCTCCAGCGTGGTCATGGCGCCGGTTGCGGCCGGCATGGGCTTTGCGATACTGACGCCAACCCTGCTCATCGATGGATTGGCGGAAGGCATGGAGATCGACGTGCACGCGCTGCCGTTCACCGGGCTGTCGCGCAACATCCTGCTGGTCGCGCGCGAGCGTGAGCTGGGTAATATTCCAGAAGCCTTCGCGGCGCGCACGGCGGAGGTCCTGACACACGCCATCAGCACTCGCCTCCCCGGCCTTCCCGCCGACTGCTATGTTGTCGACCGTCCGGCGGCGCACGACTAATCGGCTCCATCATTTATCCTGATGGGCGCTTTTGCCAGTGCGTGCTCATCCCATTCGGTGTTCAATCTCCGCGAGTTCCAACGCAGGAGGGCGGGCATGAATGCTCCTCACATTCATTCGGATCTGGAGGTCGACTGGTCGACCGAGGCCATCGTCGAGCGGCGGAACCGCTTTTATTCGGCCTCGCAGCGAAAGTTCGTCCCCTATAAGGAACCGCTGATCATCAAGCGCGGCAAGGGTCAGTATGTCTGGGACGAGAAGGACCAGAAATACATCGATTTGCTCGGCATGAACCTTTGCATCTCGGTCGGGCATGCCCATCCCCAGGTCGTCAAGGCCGCCAGCGAACAGCTGGCCGAACTGACGCATTGCACGACGATGTTCTACCATCCGGTTCCCGCCCAATATGCCGAAGAGCTGGCCGCGACGATGCCTGCCGGCCATGATTGGGTCGTGCATTTCACCAACAGCGGCGCCGAAGCGATCGATCTCGCCTTGCTGATGGCGCGCTCGCATACCGGCAACATCGATATGCTGGCGCTCGCATCGAGCTATCACGGTGCAACTTTCGGAGCCCAGTCGGTGACCGGCATTTCAGGATTTCGCCACCCCGTCCCGCAGCTTGGAGGCGTGGCGTTCGTTGCCGAGCCGAACCAGTATCGCGGCATCCATGGCGAGGGTGTTGAACCTTACCTCGCCGAGGTGCAGCGTGCGATCGACAGTTCGACCAGCGGCCGCATCGCCGGAATGATCGTGGAACCGGTCCAGGGTTACGGCGGTATCGTGCCCATGCCTGACGGTTACATTTCGGGGGCCTTCGAGCGCGTCCGCGCAGCCGGTGGTGTTTGCATCGTCGATGAAGTGCAGTCCGGTGTTGCACGAACGGGCGACGCCTTCTGGGCGTTCGAATCCCACGGGGTCGTTCCCGACATAATCGTTGTCGCCAAGGGGGTCGGCAACGGCATCCCGCTCGGCGCCGTCATCGCCAAACGAAACGTCGCCGAATCCATGGCGGACAAATTTCTGTTTCACACTTACGGCGCCAATCCCGTGGCCTGCGCCGCAGGGCGCGCGGTGCTCAAGGTCATCCGTGAAGAGCGACTCCAAGAGAATGCGCGAACGGTCGGCGCCGCACTTAAGGCAAGACTGGAAGACCTCAAGAACCACTTCCCCCTTATCGGCGATATTAGAGGCCGTGGCCTGATGCTGGCGATCGAACTTGTGAAGGATCGTGCCACGAAGGAGCCGGCGCCGGAGGCGACCCTTGCGATTTTCGAGGAAACGCGCCGCAACGGCCTGGTTGCGAGCCGGTCCGGTCCCTACAGGAACGTGATCAGGATGTGCCCGCCGCTTTGCCTGTCGATGGCGGACGTTGACGATGTGATGGAGCGCTTCATACGCAGCTTCAAGTCAGTCGCAAGTTGATGCTGGCGCTCAAGTGTCGGCCCCGAGACACGGTAGCTGGGCCGGTTCGCTCGTCTTAGACTAGAGGAAGGTTTCCGGAATCGGCTTCCAGCGATCCCCGTCTGGTGCGAATTGCGGGATATGTGCGAGGCTGTGGATCAGTGCCCGGTCCGGCCCAAGCGTTTCTTGCCAATCCCGCGCCTCGGTGAGGATCACGCCGATGCCAACCATTTCCGCGCCCGCGTTGCGCACCAACTCGACCGAGCCCTTCAGGCTTGAGCCGGACGCCACGACATCGTCGACCACCACGACGCGCTTGCCCGCGAGGAGCGGTATCGCGCGGCGGTCGAGAAGCAGGCGCTGCTCGCCCTTCGAGGTGATGGAGGAGATGCGCTGGACAAGCGCGTCGCCCAGATGGATCTTGGGCGATTTCTGCAAGATCACGTAATCGTCGAGTCCCAAGGCGCGGCTCACTTCGATGGCGACGGGAATGCCGAGCGTGGCCGCGCCCACAATCAGGTCGGGTTTGAGCGGCCGCAATTTCTCGGCCAATTTGCGGCCGACATGCTCGCCAAACCTTACTCCGAGATCGATGACCATCATCAGCGAGATGGCAAAATCCGGCTTGATCGCAACGATCGGCAAATCGACCTGCAAGCCGGCAACGTCGACCGGCCAGTGTTGCCCGGTCATCGGCGCTAGGGCGGTTTCCTGGGTCATTTTGTTTGTCCTTGATGAGCGAGCCGCGGTTCGACCAGCAGGCCGACATTGCGCCACGTTGTGCGCTTGCGGTTCATGTCGAACCCGTAGATGGAAAGCGAAAGCGAGATGGCGTGCGCCAAGCGGATGGCCTGCACCAGAAGCGGCACACCACGTGCCAGCGCAAAGCGCAACCGAGTTGGCAGCGAGACGTCGTCGATCTCCATGCCACGTGCCCGCTGCGCATCGGCGATGCGCTCGAAATCCTCGCGCAGCATCGGGATGATACCGAAGGTGAGCGACAGGACCAGAGTGACGATGGGCGGGAGACGGGCCGCACTGGCCGCTGCCAGGATAGAGCCTGGCGTACTCGTCTCCATGACAAAATAGAAGGCCGCGGTCGTCGTGACGAGACGTGCCGCCATCCCAGCGGCGATCGGCAGGGCATCGGCAGCCGAAAGCCCCTGCAGCAGGAGGTTGCCGATCCAGCTCGCCATGACCAAAAGCACGAGAAGCGCCGCACCTTTGAGATAGCCGCGCAAGCCAGGCACCTGCATCACGCTCAGGAAAACGAGAGAAAGTAGGGCCAGCGGCACGCCGAAGCGCCAGTCCGGCGCAAGCCAAGCCACCAGCATGATCGCGAATGCAGCCGTCAATTTCACGAAAAAGTTGAGTTCATAGATCCGTATCATGCCGCTGCTCCCGTCGATAGAACCGTCGGTGCGGACCAACCGAGCTGGGAGAACGCACTCGACGCCCAGGCTTCCTGCGGCGCGCCGTCGAAGACGATCTGCCCTTCATCCAATATCAGCGTGCGCGAGGCAACATCTTGGACGAGATCGAGATCATGCGAGATGAGCATGATCGCGCGTCCCGACGACAGCATGGACCCTACGAACAGGTCCAGCATGTGTCTGCCCTGCAGGTCGCGCGCAAGCAGGGGTTCGTCCAGGATCGCTACCGACGTCTGAGCCGCATCGGCGCAGGCAAGTCCAAGCAGTGCCTGCTGCCTCGTTGAAAGCGCGAAGGGATTGGCTTCGGCCAACCCTTTGATTCCGTATTTCTCCAGCGCGGCATGTGCCTCCCTCCTTACCGAATCGTCGGCTGCCGCGCCTGCGGTGATGGAGAACACGACTTCCTCGAGCACAGTCATGTTGAACAGGATGCGGCGCATGTTCTGCGGAAGATACGCTATTGCGCGGGCGCGGCGCGCAACGGTCCAGCCGTCGGCCGGTTCGCCACCAATACGGACTGACCCTGCGGCGAGCTTCGCCAAGCCTAGGATCGACTGGAACAGCGTCGTCTTGCCTGCGCCGTTGCGCCCTATCAGCGCCACCTGCTCCCCGGCGCGGATCTGGAGCGAAACATCACGCAAGACCGGGGCGCCATCGGGGCGCGCAAGCCGGGTGCGGATGCCGGAAACCGAAAGCAGCACATCGCCGACAGGGAAGGACGGTGTGCCGGTCGCCCGATGGTTGGGCGGCAGGATGCCCGCTTCCAGCCATGGCTCTTGTTGTGTCATTATCCCGCGCGCGGCGACGGCCTCCGAAAGCCTGCCCGACACGAGCAGGCGCACATTGTCAGCGACAGACTTGAATGTGCCCGGATCCTGTTCGGCGACGAGCAACGAGGGCACCTCGTCGGCCAGCTTCGCGAGAATTCGAACCAGCCGTGCACGGGCGGCTGGATCGAGCCCCGTCGTGGGCTCGTCGAGTACAAGCAGCACGGGCGCAGCCGCAAGGGCAGCCGCGATTGCCACCATCCGCCGTTCGCCGCCGGAGAGAGTAAGTACTCGCCTCCCCCGCAGCGGATTGAGCTCAAGCTCATCGAGCAGAACCTGCAGCCTGCGGCGGATAAGTTTCTTTTCCACGCCCCGGTTTTCCAGCGGGAACGCGATCAGGTCCTCGACACCCAGGTCCCAGAGCTGGTCTTCGACATTCTGCGTAACGATGCCGATGCTGGTAAAAAGGGCATCCTTCGACAGGCTCGAAAGCGGCTGGCCATCGAATGAAACCGAGCCGGAGAAGTGGCGGGGCGCAACGAGGCGGGGGATGATCCCTCCCGCCACGTTGAGCAACGTGCTCTTGGCCCCGCCTGCCGCCCCGCATACGAGCAGGCGCTCGCCACGTGCAATGGTCATCGTCGCTTCGGTGATCGCCGGCGGCGCATCGCCGAAGCCCACCGTCACATTGTTCAGTTCAAGCACTTTTCAAATCTTACCTTGCGCTCAGAAGCGCGTGAAACCGGCAGGATGCGCGCTCTTGAGAATCTTCAGCGCGGGAACGACAAGAAGCGGCGTGCCTATGATCATCGGCACGATGTCCGACAGGCCCAGATACATCACTGCCCACCAGAAGGGGAAAATGCCGAGATAAGCGAGACTGGCCGAGACGGCGACGACCATCACGAGGCCAACAATTAGGCACACTGCTGCAATTTTGATCAGCGTGTTGCGATCGAATTTCGTTCTGGCCGGGTCGAATATCAAGCCAGGCACGAGGCCGGTGAGGCCTACCATGATGCCGTCGACGATGAGCGAATGGGCGGGGATGAATGTGCCCGCCAGCAGCGACCAGACTATGGTGCCGAGATAACCGCAGATGAAGCCGCTCTTCCAGCCGAGCAGGATACCCACAAGCGGAGGCAGAAAGGCGAAGATGCGCCACTGGATGACGCCGGGAACGAGCTGTATCGGATTCGCATAGGCCCAGAGCACTCCGGTCGCCGCGGCAGCGACGATCGACAGCACGATCGGGAAGAGGGTATTACCCTCAGAGTGAGTAGCAGTTGCGTCTTGCATGACGAAATTCCCCTGATGTGCCTCCCCTGACTGAAAAGCAAGTTATGTGCCGGATTCCTGCCAGCGGACCGAATTGGATGCTCGCCGGTCGGACGTCGGAGCACTGAGCAAATGCAATCATGCCGCAAGCTTGGAATGGGCCAGAATCCCGGAGGCATTGCGGGGTTAGTTTTTGCTTGTGAATGCGCTGGCGGATTGTAGCTTGGCGGTGGGCCGATCCGACAGAGGCAGTTCGCGAGAGGGCCGCCATCGAAATCCCCACGGATACACCATGCCCCTGAAAGCTGCCGCTCATATCGAGGCCATGTCCGCCTTTGCGTTGGCGAATTTCGGCGGCTATGACCGGCCGACCCTCGCCCAGAATGAGAGCGCCGTTGCGCCCAGCCCCAGGGCGATCGCCGCCGGTCAGCACGCGATTGCCCGCAGCCATCTCTATCCCGATCCGGACTGGACGGCGCTCCGCGATGCAATCGGGCAAACCTATGGGGTCGAGCCTAACCTGATCCTGTGCGGCGCCGGTTCGATGGACCTGATCAGCTGCACCATCGCGGCGTTTGCGGGTTCCGGCGACGAGGTGCTGGGCACCTCCTACGCCTATAATTTCGCGGCGTCCGCCGCGGCGCGCGTCGATGCAATCTATCTCAAGGCGGCGGAACGGGATTTCGCGGTTTCGGTCGACGGGATCCTCGCCGCTGTTACGCCGGCAACACGGATCGTCTTCGTCTGCAACCCCGGCAATCCGACCGGCACATGCATCCGCAATGCCGAACTGCTGCGCTTGCGCGCCGCCTTGCCGGCAAATGTGCTTCTGCTGATCGATCAGGCGTATGGAGAGTTCGACGGCCAGGACCCACGGCCGATCTTTGCGCTGGTCGGGCGCGGCGATACCGTCGTGTTGCGCACCCTCTCCAAAGCCTACGGCCTGGCCGGCGCTCGTGTCGGCTGGGGATTGTTTCCGCCGTCAGTCGCCGCTGAAGTGCGCAAGATGCAGAACTCAAACCAGGTCACGAAGCCAAGCCTGGCAATGGCGGTCGCGGCCTTGGAGGACCAAGCCTATATGCGGGAGACGGTGGCGAGCACTGCCGCGATCCGCGACCGGTTTGCGCATCGCCTGAGGGCTGCCGGATACCATGTTCCCGAAAGCCGGACGAATTTCGTGCTGATCCGCTTCTCGGACGCCGCCGCCGCCGAGGCCGCCGACAGGAGCTTGCGGGGCGCCGACATCATCGTGCGGAGCCTGGGCGGTTACGGCCTCGCTGACTGCTTGCGCGCGACGGTGGGACCGGAAGATATCATGGATCGAGCGCTCAGCATCCTGATCGGTAATCCGCAACGTATAGTCTCGGCGACTTAGCCTGGGAGTTCGAAATGCCATATCTGCCCGCGCGGGATTTCATCGGCTACGGCGACAAGCCACCTTCCGCGGAATGGCCTGGCGGCGCCAAACTGGCGCTCAACATCGTCGTCAACTACGAGGAAGGTGCCGAATACAGCATCGGCGAGGGCGACGATGTTTCCGAGGCGATCCTGTCGGATCTTGCCGTATCCCCTGCGGTGCCCGGCCTGCGCAACCGCAACATGGAATCGCTCTACGAGTATGGCTCACGCGTCGGCATATGGCGGCTGCTGTCGCTGTTCAGGGACAAGGACGTCATTCCAACCTTCTACGTGGTGGGACGGGCGCTGGAGCTCAATCCGGCCGCCGGCAAGGCGATCGCGGCGCTCGGCAGCGACATCGTCTGCCATGGCTGGCGCTGGATCGACTACGCGCCGCTGAGCGAGGCCGAGGAGCGCAAGCATATCGCGCTGACGGTAGACGCTGTGCAGCAGATCACCGGCATTCGCCCGCTCGGCTGGTACACCGGCCGGCCCAGCCTCAACACAAGGCGGCTGATCGTGGAGCATGGCGGCTTCCTGTTCGATTGCGACGACTACAATGACGACCTGCCCTATTTTGTCGAGGTCGGTTCGAAGCGGCATCTGGTCGTTCCACACAGCTTCGACAACAATGACAGCCGGTTCTCGCGCGGTTCGGGACTGGAGACCGGCAGCCAGTTCTTCGAATATGTCGGCGATGCCGTCGACTGGCTTCTGGCGGAAGGGGAAAGTACGCCGCGCATGATGACGGTTTCGTTGCACTGCCGGTTGGCGGCGCGGCCTGGCCGCATGGTTGGATTGGCCCGCTTTCTGGACAAGATCAAGGCCAATCCGGATATCTGGATCTGCCGCCGTTCCGACCTCGCCGCGCATTGGCTCGAACGCTTTGGCGGCTGACGTATCGTGCGCGGCACTTCAGAAGCTGCCGCTGGACAATCGTCAGGATCGCCGGCATCAAAATCGCCGGCTCTATGCCCTGAGCCGCTTGCCTTCGGGGTCGAACGGCGGTTGCTTCAAGAGCACCGCGTCATGAGGCCTTCCCAATATGGCGACCGTAACGGTATCGCCGGGTTTGGCCGAGCCGGCCTTGACATAGCCGAGCGCCAGGGACTGCTCGACAAAGTAGCCATAGGCGCCTGACGACACCTGGCCGATCGGCGTGCCGTCCGGCAGGAAGATCGGTTCCCCACCGGTCGCGTCGGCATCCTTGGCGTCGATCGATAGCATGATGAGCTGATCGCGCGCCGGTTTGTCGGCGATGGCGGCGTAGGAGTCTCTATTGAGAAATTCGCCCTTGTCCATTTTGACAAGGCGGTCGAACTTGACCTCCTGCGGCCAGTATTCGGGCGAATATTCGCGGCTCCAGCTGCCATAGCCCTTTTCGACGCGCAGCGACATCAAAGCGCGCGATCCCACCGGCCCGGCACCGACTTCGCCGCCGGCCTTGAGCAGAGCGCCGTAGAGCTCGACCTGGTTGGCGGCCGCGCAATAGAGTTCCCAGCCAAGATCACCAGTGAACGAGACCCGCAGCGCCACCACGTCGACGCCAGCCACCGTGATCTGCCGCGACCGCATGAATGGAAACGCCTCCGTCGAGAGATCGGCATTGGTCAGGCGCTGCAGCAATTCGCGTGACTTCGGGCCGGCGACGTTGAAGCCGGCCAGCTCCTCGGTGCGCGATCGGAAAGTGGTGCCATCCGGCAGGGGGACGGCCTTGAAGAACCTTTGATGGAAGCGCTCGGCCATGCCCGAACCGAACACCATAAACTGGTCGTCCGCGAGCTTTGTCACTGTGAAGTCGCCGGCAATGCCGCCGCGTTTGCCGATCAGCGGGGTGAGACAGGAGCGGCCGACATCGGTCGGCATGCGGTTGGCGAACAGCGCGTTGAGCCATGCCTCCGCACCAAGCCCTTCAACCTCGTATTTGGCAAAGTTCGAAACGTCGATGATGCCGGCATGCTCACGCAGCATACGCGCCTCGCGTCCTACCGGTTCCCACCAATTCTGGCGCGTGAAGCCGATAGTCTCCTCGCGCGGCTCGCCTTCGGCGGCGAACCAGAGCGGATGCTCCCAGCCGAAATTGAGGCCGAACACGGCGCCCATCCGCTTTTGCATTTCATAGGCGGGACGGGTGCGGACCGGCCGCCCGGCGGCACGTTCCTCGTTGGGAAAATGGATCTTAAAACGGTGGCTGTACTGATCCTGCACACGGGCCTTGGTGAAAGCCTTGCCGGCCCAGTGGCCGAAGCGCGCCATGTCCCAGGCGAACATGTCGAGCGAAGGCTCGCCCTCGATCATCCACTCGGCCGCCAGTTTGCCCATGCCGCCGGATTGCGAAAACCCGGGAATGATGCCGTTGCAGCAGAAGTAATTGTGCAACTCCGGCACCGGGCCAAACAGCACGGCGCTGTCGGGCGACCAGATCATCGGACCGTTGATCACGCGCTTGACGCCCGCCGCGCCGGCCGCGGGAACACGGGCAATGGCGCGCATCATGTTGTCCTCGATGCGATCGAGATCGTCGGGAAACAATTCGTGGCCGAAGTCCAGCGGCGTTGCATCTTCGGCCCAGAACTTCATGTTGCGTTCATACGCCCCGATGAGCAGGCCGAGCCCTTCCTGGCGCAGATAATATTCGCCGTCGCGGTCGGCGACCGACGGCAGACGGCGACCCATGGCGGCGATTTCCGGGATCGTCTCGGTGACGAAATACTGGTGCTCGGTGGGTATTAGCGGCAGTTGGAGGCCGGCCATCGCGGCGACCTCACGGCCCCAAAGGCCGGCGGCATTGACCACCCATTGCGTGCGGATGTCGCCCTTCGGCGTACGAACGATCCAGCTGCCGTCAGGCTGCGCTTCAGTTGCTGTGACAGGTGTGAAGCGATGGATCTCGGCTCCGCGCTGGCGAGCGCCAGCTGCATAGGCCGCCGTCACGCCGGACGGATCGACATTGCCGCCTTCGGGTTCGTACATGATGCAGCGTATGCCATCGAAATCGACCAGCGGGTGCAGCCGCTCCGCCTCGTCGCGGCCGACTTCGTAGAAGTTCATCTTGTAGCGCCGTGCCTTGGCTTCCTGCAGCCTGAGTTGATGTTCGCGCGCTTCGGTCTGCGCAAGGTAAAGCGAACCCGGCTGGAAGATGCCGCAGCCCTGGCCGGTCTCGGTCTCCAGTTCCTTGTACAAGGCCATTGTGTAATGTTGCAGGCGGCTGATGTTGGTTGAATCGTGCAGGCCGTGGATATTGGCGGCCGCATGCCATGTGGACCCGGAAGTCAGCTCATCACGCTCGAGCAGGACGACATCGGACCAGCCGTATTTGGCGAGGTGATAGAGGATCGAGCAACCGATCAGGCCGCCACCGATGACCACGGCTTGTGCATGAGTACGCATATCCAGAATTCTTCCCTTTGTTCGGCTTCAGCGCTTTGATCAGCGCCTTTCCGGGTCTGTTGTCTTGGTCAACTGGGTGGATCTTTACAGTCGGAGTTTACCGAGCAAAACGATAGCAGCTCGGACGGTGTGGCGCTCGGCGAAACCCAGGGGGGCCTGGAAACTGCGCCCCTGGATTTGTGCTGCGACGGTGGTCAGGCCTTGTCGAGCCACACCTTCTCCAGCTGCAACTCGAACGTCTGATGCATAAAGAGGTTTTTCACGTAAGTGGCATGGTGACGGTAGAGCGACCGCCAGAACGACTGCACGAGGACGCCAGAGTCCTGAAGGATGAACTGGACTTCCTTCATCAACTCCTTGCGCTTGTCTGGATCCGCGACGGCCAGCGCGGCATTGAGCTTCTTGTCGAATTCCGGATTGGCATAGCCCGACTCGTTCCAGGCTTCGCCGCTGCGATAGGCAAGTGCCAGCACCTGCACGCCCAGCGGACGCATGCCCCACTCGGTGGTCGACCATGGATATTTCGTCCAGTCATTCCAGAATGAGGTTCCAGGAATGATGGTCCGCTTCACTTTGAAACCGGCCTCGCGCATTTGCGCGGCGACGACATCGGCAGGATCCTTCACATAGTCGGAATCGTAGGAGATGAGCTCGAACTCATGATCCATCTGACCGGCTTCTGTCATCAGCGCCTTGGCCTTTTCCAGATCGCGCGGCACTGTCGGCAGTTCGTAATATTCCGGGTGGATGGGGCAGACATGGTGGTTCTCGGCGATCTGCCCGAGGCCACTGTAACCGAGCTTCAGCACGGTCTCGTTGTCCACCGCGAGCTGGATGGCATTGCGTACCCTTTTGTCGTCATATGGTTTGTTCTTCACATTGGTTCGCAGCACGATCGTTCCCGCGGTGACGACCGATTCCTTGACCAGATCCATGCTGTCATACAGATCCACTGTGCCGCCGACCGTCTGATAATTGCAGTCGATCTCGCCGGCCTCGAAGGCGCTGGCGATGGCCGGGTTGGAAGCGTCCGTCCCATAGTCGGTCCAGTCGACGCCATCGAGATAGGTCTCGCCGCCGAACCAGGTGAAGTCCTTGCGCCGCCTGACCGAGGCCGACTCGCCGACCTTGTACGAGATGAGCTCATACGGGCCGGTACCAGGCGTCTTCATCATGTCCGCGCCATCCTTATCGAAATTGCGGTGGACGACGATCGCCGGATAATCCGCCATGCCTGGGATGATGGTGACGTCGGACTGACCGCATTTCAGCTTCACGGTATAGTCGTCGACCTTGGTGACGGCGCCTGCGGCGGCCTTGTTGGTGGCAGGGTCGATCAGCGTGCTCATCCGGCCAGCCATCGAGTTGCCCTCGGCAGCCTTATCGCACCAGCGCTCGATATTGTAGGCGATGTCTTCGGCCGTGAGGTCGTCGCCATTCGACCACTTCACACCCTTGCGAACATGCAGCGTGTACTCTGTGGCGTCGTCACTGACGTCCCAGCTCTCGATCAGATGGCCCTCGAAGGTGAAGTCGCGGGTGTAGCGCACCATGTAGTCGTTGCACTGGCGCATCACATTGGCCATTTCCGACCAATCCCATGTACGTGGGTCCTTCATGTCCTTGATGATCATCTGCATCTTCAGGATACCGCCCTTCTTGCCCGGCTCCTCGGCGGCGGCCTGTGCCGGGGCAATGCCGGCCATCGAGTATGCGAGCGCCGTCGAGGCGCCCATCGCGCTCGCCAGGGCAAGGAATTCACGGCGGTCCATCGTGCCGTTTCTGACTTCGTTTGCGTAGCTCTCAATGGCTGCCGGGACGCGGTCGCCATTGCTGCTGAAAATCGTCATTGTTGGATTCTCCGGTTTGGGCTTTCCGCCCGTTACATTCCCCATTGCGACCGGCATGTTAGGGGCGATGCAAAAATCCCGGAAGGGCTTGAGCTTGAACAAACCGCTGAAACCCGTCTGTTAAGGCCAAAAAAAACAATGCCATTGACGTCTCAAATTTTTGCGTGCCGAGGCGACGCCGGAAGAGCAACGTCCTCAGGCACTATCTTCCTGGGCTCGCAAAAGAATCCATTCCCGCACCGTGCGCGCGATGGTTCCCTTCGAAAGCTGATTTTCGGTGAGGTAGTAATTCCAAGGGCTTGCGGGGCGGATCGGGAAAGGCTCAACGAGCAGCCCACGACGCAAATAGGCGTGGGCAAGCGACCGCTGGGTTGCGACAAGGCCTGCCCCCATGGCGGCAAGTTCTAGCGCGATGTTGGATGCGTTGGTGGTCAAGCCCTTGTCGTAATCCGCCATGTCTATTCCCAGTGCCGTGGTGACGCACTGCCAATATTCCTGGCGGCCGTGCACGAATATCCAGTCCACTTTGAGAATATCCTCCGGTGCCTTCACGGCGTTCTCGCCGTCAAGCAATGCCGGCGCGCACAGCAGGACCAATTCGTCGTTCCAGAGCGGAATGCCCGTCGGCGGGCGATCGTCGAAACGCCGCGTGGAAATCGTTATGTCGGCGATCTGCTCGCTGAGGTCCTCCCAGATCGTGCCGTGAAGCACGATCTCGATTTCAGGGTGTTTCTTTCGAAAGGCGGCCATGCAGCCGGCCAGCCAGTTCTCGGCGAGACTCATCGGGCAGGAGACCACCACCGTCCGGTTGCGCGACGAGGTCACGATCGCCTCCGTCGCCTGGTCGATCTGATCGAGCGCCTGACGCAGCGTCGGCAGAAACGCCTCGCCCATCTCGGTCAGCTTGAGACTGCGCGGATAACGTATGAACAGCTGCCGGCCGATATAATGTTCAAGCGCACGGACATGCGTGCTGACCGCAGCCTGCGTGTATCCGAGTTCCTTTGCTGCCATGGTGAAACTGAGATGACGGGCCGAACTCTCAAAGGACCTGATGTAGTTCAAAGGCGGTGGTGGCTTCATCTCCGGCTCCTGCGGCGTGCAAGCGATAGGTAGACCACAGCGGCGGCGCCGTTCAATCGCGTACAGTGGCAAGACATAGATATTTTTGGCCAAAGCCGCCAAACTAATTGCGTGAAAGCGCCATGGACCCAAATTAATGATGTCGTGCCTACAAATGGAGTGAAGCAAGTGGCTGTGTCGCCCCATCGGCATGAAGGGCCTGACGCGAGTGACGACGTTGCCGTGCGCCTGACTGACTTCGTGTTGCGGCGGCCGGCATCCGTCTTCCCCGCAGCGGTGCTGGAACGGGCGCGTTACCTCCTGCTGGACACACTTGGAATTGCCATCGCCGCAGGCCCAATGGAAGCAGGCGTGATCGCCCGCGATGTGGCGACCCTGCTCTACGGATCGACCGACCCATGGCATTCGGCGCGCATGCTTTTCGACGGCCGTCGCGTCAGCATCGCCGGCGCAGCTTATGCGGGTGCGACACAGATCGACAATCTCGACGGCCACGACGGATACAGCCCGACAAAGGGGCACATCGGCGTTGCGGTCGTGCCGGCGCTGACAGCGCTTGCGGAGGGACTGCCTGCGCTGACCGGCCCTGAGGCACTCGCATCGCTGGTCGTCGGCTACGAAGTCGCCGGCCGAGCCGGCATCTCCTTGCATGCAACAGTGTCGGACTACCACACGTCAGGTGCCTGGAACGCCCTGGGGACGGTTGCGGTGGCCGCACGCTTGCGGCGACTTCGGGACGATCAGTTCCGGCACGCCCTTGGCATTGCCGAGTACCACGGCCCGCGCAGCCAGATGATGCGCGAGATTGCCAATCCGACCATGCTTCATGACGGCTCGGGCCTTGGCGCAATGGTCGGGATATCTGCCGCCGTGCTGGCCGAGCGTGGTTTTACCGGCGCGCCGGCCATCACGATCGAGGCGCCCGAGGTCGATCTGCATTGGCGGGATCTCGGCGGATTCTGGCAGGTGCTGCACCAGTACCTGAAGCCTTACCCGATCTGCCGCTGGGCCCATGCAGCCATCGACGCGACGCGCGGGCTGTGCAGCAAGCATCGTCTCTCGCCAGCCGACATCAAGCACATTCAGGTCAACAGCTTCCACTACGCCGCGTCGCTCTTCGACGGCATGCCGGACACGACTTCGAAAGCGCAATACAGCCTGCGTTTTGCCGTCGCTGCGTTCATTGTCCACGGACGCATCGGGTTGGAGCACATTTCCGGCGCCGGGCTCGAGGATGCTGCCGTCGCGGACCTGTTAAGCCGCATCACCGTGTCGGAGTCGGAGCGCCACAGCGCCCGTTTTCCCGCGGGCCGCTGGACCGATGTCGTGATCTCGACGACCGACGGGCGGGTCTTGATCTCAGGCGACGTCCATGCCCGCGGTGGACCGGAAGCACCTCTGACGCCGAATGAGATCGAGGCCAAATACATGGAATTCGCAGCACCGGTGCTCGGGCAGCACCGCGCGGCAGCAATCCGTAATGCCACTCTGTCGCTTACCGACCGCGACAGCCATTTCTCCGACCTCTCGGCATTGCTCTACGATCCTCCAGCGATCAGCAAGGTCGTCCGGCGGCCAGCGTGGTAGTCTAAGATGCCGCTCAGGCTCCTGAAATACGGCCTCAGCAGAGGCTATCCGGTCAGCGGCGATATCCCCTCGACGCCTGACCTGCAACAGTCCTACGACGTCGTAATCGTCGGCGGCGGCGGTCATGGGCTGTCGTGCGCGCATCACCTCTCGAAATATCACGGCATCCGCAGTGTCGCGGTTCTCGAAAGGGGCTATCTCGCCGGCGGCAACACGGCGCGCAACACGACGACGATCCGGTCGAACTACATCACGCCGGAAGGCATCGCCTTCTACAAGGAGAGCGTCGAACTCTTCGAACGCCTGTCGCAAGAACTCGACTTCAACGTCATGTTTTCCCAGCGCGGCCAACTCACGCTCGCCCACACGGAAGCGACGCTTCGCAGCTTCCACGCCCGTGCCGAGATGGGCAAGCACATGGGGACACGGACCGAGGTGGTCGACCAGAAGGGCGTCGAGGAACTCGCGCCGCTCCTCAACATGGACTATGGCGGTTCACTCGAAATCCTCGGCGGTCTCTGGCATGCCGATGGCGGAACCGCGCGGCATGATGCCGTCGCCTGGGGCTATGCCGCCCAGGCGGCACGGCGCGGCGTCGAGATCCACCAGCGAACCGACGCGACGGGCTTCGAGATTGTCGGCGATCGGATCCAGGCCGTAAAGACGAACCGGGGCCGTGTCGCTTGCGGGCAGGTACTGATCGCGACAGGCGGAATGAATTACGACGTGGCGCTAATGGCGGGCGTCGAGCTTCCCATCCGCTGCTATCCTCTTCAGGCCATGGTGACGCAGCCGCTCAAGCCCTGGCTGCACACGTTGGTGTCCTCGGTTTCGCTGCACACCTATCTCGTGCAATCCTCGCGCGGAGAGGTCGTCATCGGCGGCGGTTCCGATCCGTATCAGCTCTACTCCACGCGCTCGACGCTCGACATGAAGGAGCATCTCGCCGAAGGCGCCGTGCACCTCTTCCCGTTCCTGCAAGGCGTGCGGCTGCTCAGGCAATGGGCCGGGATTACCGACATGACGCCGGACTACAGCCCGATCATGGGCGCCAGCCCCCTCGCCAACCTATGGCTCGATTGCGGATGGGGCACCTGGGGGTTCAAGGCGACACCCGTCGCCGGCAAACGTATGGCGGAAACCATCGCGGCCGGTCGTGTACCGGATATTCTGAAGCCCTTTGCGCTGGAGCGGTTCGAGACGTTTCGATTGCTCAACGAAATGGGCGCGACGGCGGCGAGTCACTGACCATGAAACTGCTGACCTGCCCGATGAACGGCCCGCGCAACATAGACGAATTCCAGTCCTTCGGACCTGTCCGCGCCACGCCGGATCCGGACCAGACCCCCGATGCGGAATGGTCGTGGCAGTTGTTTCGTGCCGAGAACCGGAAAGGCATCATCATTGAGTGGTGGCGCCACGTGCCAAGCAACACTTTCTTCCTCGCCGAACGTGACCTCGTCAGCAACGAAGTCATCCGTACTTTCACGGCATCCGGACTGGGGCAATGATGAACCGACTGCCCGAACCCTGGGGAAGCCGGATCGACCGAACGCGCCCCGTGCGCTTCACCTTCGAGGGCAATGCGTTCGAAGGCTACGAGGGCGACAGCATCGCGAGCGCGCTTGCCGCCTCAGGGCAATGGGTGCTGTCTCGCTCCTTCAAATACCATCGTCCGCGCGGCATCCTCAGCATGACGGGAGCCGAGGCCAACACGCTCGTGCAGCTGCCGTCGGAGCCCAATGTCGCCGCGGACCGCACACCGATCAGCGAAGGCTTGCGGGTCAGCGCCCAGAACGTCAACGGCTCGCTCGAGCGGGACCGCGATGCGATCATCGACAGGCTGGGACGCTTTCTGCCGGTCGGCTTCTACTATCGGACCTTCATGGGCCCACGCCGCGACAGCTGGCTCAAACTCTGGGAACCGATGATCCGTCGCAAGGCCGGACTGGGCGTCGTCGACACGAAAGCCCCTCATCGGCCCTTCGACAAGACGCATCTTCACTGCGACCTGCTTGTGGTTGGCGCCGGTCCTGCCGGGCTGAGTGCGGCCATCACCGCTGCGGAAGCCGGCGCAGATGTCGTGTTGTGCGACGACAATCCGGAGATCGGTGGATCGCTGACCTATGGCCGGTATGATCCGGAGACGCTTTCGGCTCTGTCGTCGCGTCTTCGGGGCTTTCCCAATCTGCGCGTGCTGACCGAAACGGTCTGCAATGGATGGTACGAAGACAACTGGCTGCCGTTGATCCAGGGCAATCGGCTCTACCGCGCGCGTGCCCGCGACGTGGTGCTTGCCACCGGCTCGATCGAGCAGCCTGCAGTTTTCCGCAACAACGATCTGCCGGGAGTTGTGCTCGGCAGCGCAGCGCAGCGCCTGATCCGACACTATGGGGTGCGTCCTGGGCGAAGAGCCGTTGTGCTGACCACCAGCGACGACGGCTACCAGGTCGGGCTGGATCTGGTCGAGGCCGGAGTCTCGATCGCATTGGTCGTCGATCCGCGCCTCGCTGGCGAAGCCGGACCGTTCGAAGCCATGCTGCGCGACAAGGGGGTTGCCATCCAGAAAGGCGCAACAGTCGAGGCCGCGGCAGGATCCGCCGGCAATCGGCACCTTGCGCGTGTTCGCACAGGCGGACGCTGGGTCGAATGCGATCTGCTGACGGTCTCGGTTGGCCAGGTGCCCGCCTGGCAACTTCCATGTCAGGCTGGCGCGAAGGTCGGATACGACGCCACTATCGCCTCGATGACGCTGGCCATTCCGAAAGGGCCGGTCGAGCTTGCCGGTAGTCTCGCCGGCTGCAATGACGTCGAGACCGCGGTCGCCGACGGTCGTCGCGCCGCGGCGGCGGCGCTCTCACGGCTGGGCCATGTCATCGAGCCAATCGTCACCAAGCCTGCAGAGATCCGTTCGGGTTACGTGCAGCCAATTGTTGCAGATGCCAAAGGCCGCGACTTCGTCGATTTCGATGAGGACTTGCAGGTCAAGGATCTGCAGAACGCCATCAAAGAAGGCTATCGCGAGATCGAGCTCGTCAAACGCTTCACCACCGTGGGCATGGGCCCGAGCCAGGGCCGCCATTCCGCTCTGGCGACAGCGAGGATCGTCGCTGAAGCGACGGGCCGAACGGTGGCTGAGGTCGGCGTCACCACCGCGCGTCCACCGGTCGGACCGGAGACGCTGGGTGTCCTTGCCGGCCAACACCAGCCTCTCGAGCGGCGCACCGCGCTGCATGCACGGCACCTTGCGCTCAACGCGGTGATGAAACCGGTCGGCGCATGGTGGCGGCCGTATTTCTATGGCGATCGTAGCGATGCGGAAAAGGCGATCCGCGAAGAGATCATGGCCGTGCGGCAAGGTGTTGGCCTGCTCGACGTCTCGACGCTCGGCAAGCTTGAGGTGCGTGGACCCGATGCCGGCATGTTCCTCGACCGGCTCTACACGATGGCGCATTCCAATCAGCCGGTTGGGCGCGTCCGCTATTGCCTGATGCTGAACGAGATGGGCTCCGTGGTCGACGACGGCGTCGCTTATCGCATGGCGCAGGACCAGTTCTACGTGACGGCCACGACCGGTGCGGTCGCGCGCGTCTATGCCGACATGCTGTTCTGGAACGCGCAATGGCGCTTGCAGGTCGATGTCCTCAATCTCACCGGTGCGTTCTCGGGATTGAACGTCACTGGACCCAAAGCCCGGGATGTCCTTCAGGCCCTGGAGGGCGATATTGATTTCTCACGCGAGGCGTTTCCGTATCTCAGCGGGCGCGACGGTGTCGTCGGTGGCGTGCCGGTGCGCATCATGCGGATCGGCTTCACCGGTGAACTCAGTTACGAGCTGCACTGCCCCTCCAGTCTTGCGCCAACGCTTTGGGATGCGGTGATGGCTGCTGGTAAGCCGCATAGCTTGCGGCCCTACGGTTTGGAGGCGTCGCGCATCCTTCGACTGGAGAAGGGCCATATCTTGATTGGCCAGGATACCGATGCGATCACCACGCCGGACGAACTCGGCTTCGGCTGGGCGGTTTCGAAGAAGAAACCGTTCTTCGTCGGCAAGCGCTCCATTGAAATGCGCGCGCGGCTGCAACAGGCCCGTAAGCTGGTCGGTCTGCAATTTCCAGCCGGCGCAAAGGACATTCCCGGGGAGAGCTGCCTGGTGTTGCGCGGCGGTGCGCCGGTTGGCCAGATCACGTCGATCGGCTTCTCGCCGACGCTCGGCTGTCATATCGCACTCGCCTACGTCCATATCGATGACCAGGCGGAAGGAAGCCAGGTGACCGTGAAGTGCCGGAACGGCCGTCTGGTCGACGTGCCGGTGGTCGCTCACGCCTTCTTCGATCCCGCCAACGCCCGGCAGGAGATGTAGATGGCGACGTCCGGTCCCAACCTGGCGCCTGTGTTTCCGTTCATGCCCGGTGGCTCGGCGGCTGATACGCCGCTACCCTCCGGCGCGGTCGCGCTGACCGATCTCACGGCCAGCTCGCGCTTCGGCCTGAAGGGCGGCGGCAGCGCCGACTGGCTCGCCGCGAAGGGGGTGCCTTTGCCCGCCGTCAATCGGGTCGGCGCCTATGGCGGCATGCGCGTGCTGCGCCTCGGCGGCGAGGATATCCTGCTGCTTGCCGAAGGGGCCGACGATGCACTCGCCGAACTCAGCCACAGCTGGCATGGTGCTGCCGCGCCAAAGGGATATTCGTCGTGGCGCGAGGAGGGATGGGCGTGGATGCGCCTCTCTGGCGCCAAGGCTTCCGAAGCGATGAGCCGGTTATGCGCGGTTGATCTGAGAGCCGGACGTTTCAGCGCCGAAGAGCTTGCGCAGACGCGTGTCGGCCACATCGAAGCCGTCACTTTTCGTTCTCAAGCAGGCTTCGACGTGCTTTTTGATATTACCGCATCGGCCTTCTTCGCCCGCATCGTGGCGGCGGTGGCGAAGCACTGCACGAGTTTGCCTCATGAATAGAAGGATTGACATGACCCGCCCGCAAGGAACCATCGCGCCGATCTTGACGCCGTTCGAAAACGACGGCGGCATCGCAAGAGATCTCTTGATATCACATGCGAAGTGGGTGCTGGATCAGGGGGCGCATTTCCTGTCGCCCTTCGGCACGACGGGCGAGGCTCTGTCGCTTTCCCCACGCGAACGCATGGAGGCGCTGGAATGGCTGGTCGACGCCGGTATTTCGCCTAGCCGCCTGATGCCCGGCACGGGCGTTACCGCCCTGCCCGAAACAGTCGAACTGACGGCCCATGCGGTCGGTCTCGGCTGCGCCGGGGTGATGGTGCTGCCGTCGTTCTTCTACACGGCCGCCGGCGACGACGGCCAGGCCCGCTACTATAGCGAACTGATCGAGCGGGTGGCGAACCCAGCTATGAAGATGATCCTCTACCACATCCCGCAGAACTCCGGCGTGCCGGTGAGCCCCGCCCTGACCGCGCGACTGAACGAGGCATTTCCCGACACCGTGGTGGCCTACAAGGACAGCGCCGGCGACTGGAACAACACGGCGGCGGTGATCGCCGCGGCGCCTGATGTCGCGGTCTTCCCCAGTTCGGAAGCACAGCTGACCAAGGGACTGGCCAGTGGCGCTGCGGGATGCATCTCGGCAACCGTAAATCTGAACGCGGCGGCCATCCGGGCCCTCTATGATGCGACGCTGGCGGAGGAGGACGTTGCCGAGGCCGATGCCGCAGTGAAGGCGTTCCGCAAGGCCGTCCAGGACGCTGGCCTCATCCCGGCGATGAAGGCCGTGCTGGCGGTGCGGTCCGGCGACAGTCGCTGGCTGAACCTGCGTGCGCCGCACGAAAATGCCACGCACACCGCAGGAGAGGCATTGCTCGCCGTTCTCGGCAAGTCGGCCGACCACATTGGTCGCCGGGCCTGACGCAGTATCATGTCCACTCACCCCTCCGTCATCCTGCACACCGACCGACCGGCATCGGCGCTGGCGGTGCTGAAGGAGACCCATCCGGACCTTGCCGTCAGCAGCTGCGAGACCTACGCCGCCCTTCCCGACCTGATCGAGCGCACGGCTGCCGAGGTCGTCTACTCCGTCCGCTTCGACGGAACGCCACGGTTCCCCCGCCAGGCACTGGTCGAAAGCCGGACCGTGAAATGGGTGTCGGTCGGCGGCTCCGGCACGGACCATCTGGGATACTGGGATCCGAAGCGACTTATGGTGACCAATGCAGCGGGCGTGGCAGCCGGCATGCTCGCCGAATATGCACTCGGCGCGATGCTTTCCTTCTCGCTGGACCTGCGCAGCTTTGCGCGTCGTCAGCAGGCGCGCAGTTGGACAGGAGGCCGCGTCGAACCGATCGAGGGAAAGACGGTTCTCATCATCGGCCTTGGCAAGACGGGCACGGCGGTCGCACGCCGCGCCCATGCAATGGGCATGAACACGCTTGGCATACGCGCGCGTCCCAAAGCCATGGCTTACCTGGACGAGGTGCACGGCCCGGATGCCCTTCACGCACTGCTTGGACGTGCCGACTTCGTCGTCTGTTGCGTTCCCTTGCTGTCGAGTACACGCGGACTGCTCGATCATGCAGCCTTCTCCGCGATGAAGCCGTCCGCCGTCCTTGTCGATATCTCGCGCGGCGGCGTGGTCGAGGAAGCCGCACTCCTGGCAGCGCTCGATGGCAACCGGCTCAAAGGAGCAGCCCTTGATGTCTTCACGACCGAGCCGCTGCCGGCAGATCATCCTCTGTGGGGCTATGACAGTGTCATCGTCACCCCGCACTGCGCGGCGGTCTACGAGGGTTGGGACGTCAAATCAGTTCAGATGTTTGCGGACAATCTGGCGCGCTACCGCAGCGGCGAGCCGCTCAACAACGTGGTCAATCCGGAGCGCGGCTCCTAAGCCGGAAGGGAATGCGATCTCATGACACAGGACAGGCGCGGCGGCGGCCGCAGATCGAGGATGGAACGCGGCGGTGGCGGCATCTCGCAGCTGCCCTGGCAACATGTTGAGAACCCCTACCCGCCCATGCAGCTTCTGGACGAGGAGCGGATGGAGAGACTTCACGACACCTCGATGCGTATCCTCTCGGAGCTCGGCATCCGCGTCATGAGCGAAAAGGTGATGGACCTGTTTGCGAAGGCGGGCGCCATTGTCGATCGCGAGAACAGCATTATAAGGATCGACGAAAGCCTGGTGACCGAAGCGCTGCGCGCGGTTCCGTCATCCTTCACGCTGACCAGCCGAAACCCGGCAAAGCAGGTTCGCTTCGGCGGCAATTCGCTGGTTTTCGGCCTGGTGGCCGGTCCTCCCAACGTCCATGACAGGATCAATGGCCGTCGTCAGGGAAACCTGCCGGACTACCAGAATTTCATTCGGCTCGCGCATCACTTCAACGCCATTCACATCATCGGCAACCAGGTGGTGGCGCCAATGGAGCTGCCGGCCAATTCACGCCACCTTGACACCTACTATGCCAACCTGACGCTGAGCGATCTCAGCTTCCACTGCACCGCGATCGGCCGCGCAAGAGCGATGGACGGCATCAACATGTTGGCAATCACGCGCGGCATTACCGTCGAGGAAATGCGCGCCTCGCCGGGGGTGACGACGATCATATCGATCAATTCGCCGCGCCTGTTCGACGATGCGATGGCCGAAGGCCTGATCGCGATGGCCGAGCACGGGCAACCCGTAACGGTCACCCCCTTCACACTGATGGGGGCGATGACGCCGGTGACGCTCGCCGCCGCACTCTGCCAGCAGAATGCCGAAGCCCTGTTCGGCATCGTGCTCACCCAGCTTGTCAATCCGGGCACGCCCGTCATGTACGGTGCCTTCACATCCAACGTCGACATGAAATCGGGCGCGCCGGCATTCGGCACGCCGGAAAATGCCAAGGCAAACATCGTCGCCGGACAATTGGCGCGGCGCTATAATCTTCCCTATCGCACCTCCAATGCCAATGCGTCCAACGTGGTCGACCTACAGGCCGCCTACGAAACGGAAATGGCAACGTGGGGCGCCGTGCTGGGCGGTGCGAATCTGATCTACCACGCGGCAGGCTGGCTAGAGGGCGGGCTGACCGCCTCCTATGAAAAGCTCGTCCTCGATGTCGAGATCCTGCAGAACATGATGGAGTTTCTGCGCCCCCTGCCGTTCCAGGAGGACGATCTGGGTTTCGAGGCTATCAAGTCAGTGCCGGCCGGCGGCCACTTCTTCGGCGCCGAACACACCATGTCGCGATACACCACCGCCTTCTACCAGCCGATGCTTTCCAACTGGCAGAATCATGGCAGCTGGCAGGAAGCCGGCGGCAAGGACGCGCTCGAACGCGCGACTGAACTCTGGCAACAGGCGTTGCGCGATTACGAGGAGCCGGTGATGGATGCCGCGATCAGGGAAGAGCTCGACGCCTATGTCGCGCGTCGCCGCGAAGAAATTGCTGCTAATCCAGACGCTTAAGGTGATAACCTGACGTGAGCACCAAAGAGGGAATACCCGGGATGCTTTACGACCTCGTGCTGCGCAACGCGACGTTGATCTCAGGCGATGGTTCAAAGCGTTTTGACGCTGATCTCGCTATTGCCGGCAACAGGATCGCCGCCATCGGCAGGCTGGATGACGCGCGCGGCGCCGAGGAGATCGATGCCTTAGGCAAGATTGTGGCGCCGGGGTTCATCGACGTTCACACCCATGATGACGGGGCGCTGCTGGCGCCGCATGGCATGGACCCGAAGATCAGCCAGGGCGTGACTACGGTGATCGCCGGCAATTGCGGCGTGAGCCTCGCGCCCCTGCTGCTCGACAAGACGCCGCCACCACCCTTCACGCTGGTCGGCGGCCAAGAGAATTTTCGCTTCGACCGCTTCGCCGACTACGTCGCCGAACTCAGACAACGCGGCATCGCCACAAATGCGGCCTTGCTCGTCGGCCACACGACCCTGCGACAGCGCATCATGCCGGTGACCGACCGTGCTGCCAACGCGACAGAAACGGCGCTGATGCAGGACGCCGTGGCGCAGGCCATGGCCGAGGGTGCCTTCGGCCTGAGCACCGGCCTCGATTATCCGCCGGCGGTCAATTCCTCAACCGCGGAGGTCAAGGCGCTGGCCGCGACGGCGGCAAGCCTCGGCGGGCCTTATGTCACCCATACGCGCAATTATTTCGAGACGATGGACGAGGCGATCGAGGAAGCCATCGACATCGCCTGTCATGCCGGCGGCAAACTTGTTATCTCGCATCACCAATGCACCGGCCACGCCAATTTCGGCAAAAGCCGGCCCTCGCTGGCGCGGGTCGACCGCGCCTGAGAAACGATGGACATCGGCATGGATGTCTATCCCTATGCGGCGAGTTCGACCGTGTTGCGTCTGGAGCGCTGCGATACCGGGTTGAAGATCCTCATCACCTGGTCCGATCCGCATCCCGAAATGGCAAGACGTGAGCTAAGCGACATCGCGCGCGAATGGGACTGCAGCGAACGCGCCGCCGGCGAAAGACTGCTGCCGGCAGGCGCCGTTTATTTCCAGCTCGACGAGGCGGACGTCCGCAACATCATAGTCCATCCACGTACCATGATCGGCTCGGACGGCTTGCCGCATGACATTCACCCGCATCCGCGCCTATGGGGCACCTTTCCGCGCGTGCTTGGCCACTATGCCCGCGATGTCGGGCTGTTCAGTCTCGAGGAGGCCGTCTTCCGGATGACGGGCCTGCCAGCGCGTGAGTTCGGAATCCAGCAACGGGGGGTATTGGTGGAAGGCAACTTCGCCGATCTCGTCGTCTTCGACCCCCAGACGGTTATCGACACCGCAACTTTCGAGGAGCCGCGCCGGCCCGCTGCCGGCATCGAGCATGTCCTCGTCAACGGCATATCGGTCTGGCGCGACGGTAAGGCGACAGAAGCCCTGCCGGGCACGGTCCTGAGCCCCTCTCCTTCAGTCACGACCGTCAAGGTCGGCGCATGCTGCTGCGGCGCCTAGAGCCTGATCCATCCCGATAGAATCGGAATGGGGCTCAATCTTTTTTGTTGACCATGATCTTATCCGAAAACCGGTTTCCACTTTTCGGGATCATGGTTTGTCACAACGTTTCGTAGAGCCGGTCGACGGTCTCGAGCGTATAGGTGAATTCCACCGGCCGTGTGCAGCGCCAGCCATCAAAGGACTGGCCGGCGAGAGCCTTCAATGCCTCGGGCATGCGCAAGATTCCCCCGCCATAAAGCCGATTGGCCATGTCGAGCATGCCAGTGCGATGCATGGCATCGGTCATGCTGCCGCAGGCATCCTTGACCAGCCAGACCCGAAACCCCTGATAAACCGCATCGAAGACGCTTTCGGTCACGCAGCTGTCGGTCAGCACACCGGCGACCATCAGGTTCTCGATGCCGAGCGCGGCAAGCCGTTGCGCAAGATCGGTACGGCGAAAGACACTCGGCCAGTGCTTGTGGATGACGATATCGCCGGGCAGCGGAGCCACCTCGGCGCAGATCTCGGCCTCATGGCTACCCGCCACGGCCGAGCGGAATTCCTCGGTCAGGATTTCCTCTTGCCGGGTATAGGTCTTGCGCTCCTCCGGCTTCACCCAGGCTTGGGCATGGATCACCGGCATGCCCGCCGCGCGGGCCGTTTCGATCAAGGAAGCGGCATTTTCAAGGATCGTGTCGTAGCCGATGACCGGCCAGGCGGCACCGGGGCGATATTCGTTCTGCAGGTCGATGACGAGCAGTGCCGATGCTGCTAGATTCATGAATGCTCCCGGGGATCGTCGAAACCAGCGATGAAATGGAAAAGCAGCCGGATCGCCTGATCGAGATCTGCGATCTCCATGCTTTCGTGCGGATTGTGGCTGCCGTTGCGGTTGCGCACGAAGATCATCACGCTGGGCACCTTCGCGCCGGCAAAGGCGGCGGCGTCATGCCCAGCGCCGCTCGGCATGTGTGGCACCTCCATCTGCAAGTCGCTGGCCGCGCGGTCCAGCCCGGCGATCAGGGCAGAGGACATGGTGGCCGGCTCCCAGGCGAAGCGAGGTCCGGGCTCGAAAATCACGCAACGCCTGACACCAACCTCTGCGAAGAGTGCGCGCAGCCGTGCTTCGATCCGCTCCAGCACGGCGGCATCCGCGCTGCGTACGTCCAGGGTAAAGCCGAGTTCACCCAGCACGCGGCTGCCGCCATGCTGACTCGGATCCGACTGCACCCGCCCAAACGTGATGGTGGCCTCATGCCCCTCGCGCTCGAGCGCATCCCATTCGGCTTCGAGGCCGGCGACCAGATCGGCGAAGCCCAGGACGCTGTCATGCCGGGCGAAGCGCGGCTCGGCGCCCGAATGAGCATAGCTTCCGATGCAAGACGCACTGACATAGCGAAAGCCCCCAGCGATACCGGTGACGATGCCGAGCGGCACGTCGGCGGCAACCAGGCGCGGTCCCTGCTCAATATGCACCTCGATGAAAGCGGCGATCCGGCTGGCATCGATTCCTGGCACACCACGCCGCACCGCATCGGGATCGAAACCCTCCTCGCGCATATGCTCGGCGAGGGTCCGGCCGCTGTCGGACCGCCTGGCTTCGAGCGATTCCAGCTCCAGCAGGCCCAGTGCCGCTAGGCTGCCAGGATAAGACAAGGGAAACCAGACCGCTTCCTCGGCACGCGTCGCCAGCAGAATAAGATCGCGCGAGAGCCGCATGTCTTGCCCGACCAGTTCGGCCATGACACCCAGCCCGGCCACGACGCCGGCAGCGCCATCGAAATTACCGCCATGAGGCACGCTGTCCAGGTGTGAGGCGACGACGATCGGAGACAGGTCGGGGTTGCGGCCGGCGAGCGTCAGGTAGAGATTGCCGGCGGCATCGACACGCGCCACGGCTCCCAGCTTTTCCGCTTCGTCGCGGACAAGCCGATGAGCGAAACGCTCTCCGGGCCCATAGGCGACCCGGGTAATGCCGGGCGCATCGGTCGTTTCTTGCGCGAGAATTTCCAGGACGCGGCCGGCAAGCTCGCCGCCCGCCGTCAGGCCGGCAAAGGTCATGACGAGGAAGCCCGCTGAGGATGGACATCGGCGTCGCGCAGGCGCCGAGGCGCGATATCCGCCAATGCCACACCTTGCCGCGCGACATCATCGGGAAGCCCTTTGCCCTGGATCAGGCTGGCGCAAATGCGCGAGAGCGCGGGAGACGTCTTGATGCCATAGCCGCCCTGCCCGACCAGCCAGATGAAATCGGGGACATCATCGTCGGGACCGACGACGGGCGATCCGTCGGCGGCGAAGGTCCTGAGACCAGCCCATGAGCGCGAGACGCGGTGCACCTCGATGGTCGTTGCCTGAGCGAGGCGCTCGACGCCAATGGCGACATCGAGGTCCTCGGGATAGGCATCCATCGGCGCCGACGGCGTGGCGTCGGCCGGCGAGACCAGCAGTTGGCCGGCGTCCGGCTTGAAATAGAATTCGGCGCCAACGTCGTCGACCAGCGGCCAATCCGCGATGTTGGCATCGGCTGGCGCCGGGATGTTGAAAGCGGTGCGGCGCTTGGGCTGTAACCCGACCGGGCGCACACCGGCCATGCCAGCAATCTCATCGCCCCAGGCGCCAGCGGCATTGACGATAAGCGGCGCGAGAAATGGTCCCGCTTCCGTCTCAACGCGCCATTGGCCACCTTGCCGGCTGATGGTCCTGACGCCGGCATTGGTGATGATACGGGCGCCGCGAGCGCGGGCGCCACGCAGATATCCCTGATGCAGACCGTTCACGTCGATATCCATCGAGTGCGGTTCGATGAAGGCGCCGGCCAGATAGTCGGCGCGCAGCACCGGCACGCGTGAAATCGCCTCAACCGGCGTGATCGGGACAATCGAAGGCACGAAGGCCCGCGCCGTCTCCAGCGCTTGCCGCAGAAGCTCGAGCTGGTCGCTGCGCGCCACCGTGATCATGCCGCGCCTGCCGAGCAAGGGATAATCGCAGAAGCCGGTCGGCGGTTCGGTCAGGAAGGCCCGGCTTGCCAGCACGAGCCGACGGATGACGCCGTTGCCGTAATTCTCGGTAAAGCTCGCCGCCGACCGGCCTGTCGTGTGGTAGCCGCAATGGCTTTCCCGCTCGAGCAGGACGACCGGCGCCGACCGGGAAATCTCGAAGGCGGCACCGGCGCCGGCTATGCCGCCGCCAATGACGATGATTCCAGTTTCGGTCATCTTGGCAGCGCTCGTTGCTTTGAAGCTTTGCTCATGATCTCACACCGGGCTCGCAGATGAGACGATATTGATCCGGCCGGCGATAGAGCGCGAAGTCGAAATTCACCTTCCGGCAGGTCGCGATGAGATCGAGATCGGCGCGATGGACAATGACCTCGTCGCCGAGCGAAAGCGCCTGCGCGGCGATCTCACCGGTGGGCGCGATGATGCAGGAACCGCCGATCAGCGCCTGGCCGTCTTCGAGACCGGCCTTGGCAGCCGCCGCGACCCATAGCGTGTTCTGGTAGGCTCCGGCCTGCATGGGCAGATGGTTGTGGAACATGCGCAAATGCGCCAGCGCCGGCGCCTCGTCGAGCAGCAGCGGTGTGTTGTAGCCGATCAGGGCCACCTCGGCGCCGTTCAGGCACAGCATGCGGTAGGTTTCCGGCCAGCGGCGGTCGTTGCAGATCGCCATGCCAATGCGGACGCCGCGATAGTCGAAAACCGGAAAGCCGAGATTACCCGGCTCGAAGTATCGGCGCTCCAGATGGGTGGTCGTGCCCTCTTCCGGTTCGCTCGATCCCGGCACATGCATCTTGCGATAACGGCCGACGAAGGCGCCATCCGGTCCGACGAGGTCCATGGTGTTGAAACGGCGCGTCCGGCCGTCCTCGTGCAGAAGTTCGGAATAGCCGAGCGCGAAGCCGATCTTGAGGCGAGCGGCGCAATCATGCAGCCGCTGCGTTTCCGGCCCCGGCATCAAGCGCTCAAAGAAGGACTCGATCTCGGCCGGATCGTCGATGCGCCAGCGCGGAAAGAAGGTCGTCAACGCCATCTCGGGGAACACCGCGATCTCCGCGCCGGCGGCGGCAGCCCGCTCCAGCAAATGGACGAGGCGGTCGACCGTCTCGGCACGCGAAGCGCGGCGTTGGACAGGTCCGGTCTGGCAGACCGCGATGGTCAGGCATCTAGCCATGGGGTCGTGTCCTCGACGGGTTTTCTGGAATGGGAGGGGTCGGCGGCGGTTCGCGGCACGAAGCGCCCGAACCCTGGCGTTGCCTGAAGCACGCCTTCGGCGATCACCGGCTCGCCGCGCACCAGGACGGTGGTCGGCTTGCCAGTCACGGTCCGGCCCTCATAGGGCGTGAAGTCGACGCGGGAATGCAAGGCAGCGTGCCCGAGCGTCCATCGCGCCGCGGGATCCCACAAGGCCAGGTCGGCATCCAGCCCAACGGCGATGCGGCCCTTGCGATCCGCAAGCCCATAGACCGATGCGGCATTGCGTGAGGTGAGATCCAGATAGCGGCCAAGCGTCAGGCGGCCGGTCAAAAGCCCTTCCGAGAACAGCAGGGGCAGACGAGTCTCGATGCCGGGAATACCGCTCAGCGTCGTGTTGAAGCCAGGCGTCTCGGAGCCGCCGATCTTGTCGGCGAACCAATAGGGAGAATGGTCGGACGACCAAAGATCGATGCCGCCATCGATCAATGCCTGCCATAGATGCTGTTGGCTGCGCGGCGAACGTGGCGGCGGCGAAAAGACAAAGCGCGCGGCGTCCATGGCGGGGCGGTCGAGATCGGCGGAGCCGATGAACAGATATTGCGGGCAGGTCTCGGCGATGGCGTCCACCCCCCGCGCCCGCGCCCGCTCCACCTCTTCGGCCGATTGCCAGGAGGAGACGTGGACGATGGTCATGCGCGCGCCGGTCATTTCCGCGAAGGCGAGGGCGCGGTGCGTTGCCTCACGCTCCATGGTCTCGCTATGGGCAACGACGTGATAGCGGATGTCGGTGCGGCCGAGATCGATCAGGCGCTGGCGCGTGCGCCGGATGGCGGCGTCGTTCTCGGCATGGACCATGACGATCCAGCCGAGGCCGCGCGCCGTGTCGAGGATCCTGAAGAAGAGATCATCGTCGACCGCGAAGCCCTGATAGGTCATGAACAGCTTGACCGAAGCGATGCCTCGCCCCGCCAGTCGAAGCAGTTGACCCTCGACATCGGAGCCCGTGCCCATGGTCACCACGGCGTGCAGTCCGTAGTCGATTACCGCGCGTCCCGCAGCGCGATCGAGCGCACGGTCCACGGCATCGATCGTCGTCATGTCCGGACCCGGCATGCCGAACGGGATGATGCATGTCGTTCCACCGAAAGCCGCCGATATGGTGCCGGACTCGAAGTCGTCGGCATTGCCTGCCCCGCCCCAGACCGGCTGATCGAGATGGCAGTGGGCGTCGATGCCTCCCGGCATGACCCAGCGGCCGCCGCCATCCAGAAGCGTCTTGCCGGACAAGCCATTGCCGATGGCGGCGATGCGGCCGCCATCAATGCCGACGTCGCATTCGGCCCACCCGTCGTCGAGCGCAACGCGGCCGCCTTTGATCACCAGATCATGCATCTCATTCGCCCGCGTGATCCCCAAAAAAATTTCGCCTAACGCGCGCCGCGTTTGACCGGCCTCATGTGACGCGCTTTAGGTTGTTTTATGCATGTCGTTATCGCAAAACCGGTGCACACTTTGCGCGACATGCATTAGGCGACAGCCGCGGTGACCATAATCTCGACGCGATACTGGTCCCCGGCAAGGCGTGCCTCCACCGTCGCTCGTACCGGCATCGCACCGCGGTCGATCCAAGCGTCCCATGCTGTATTCATCATGTCGAAATCGGCAATATCCCGCAGCCAGATCTGGGCACTGAGCAGCCTGGTCTTGTCACTTCCGGCTTTGGCCAGATAGGTGTCGATCTTGGCAAGAATCTCGCGCGTCTGCGCGGCGGTGTCGCCGGACAGATCGTCCGCGGTCATGCCAGCCAGATAGACCGTGCCGTTGTAGCTTAGCACCCGGCAGAAGCGCTGGCCGTTCTCGAAGCGTTCAATCGTCATGCATTTGCCCTTGGCTGGATTTCGGGTTCGGCGGATTGGCTATGGTAGGGAGTACACAAAACCACTGTAAAGCCTGACAGACGTGGAGATGCCGCTTTCCTTAGGAAGTATGGCCAAAAAAATTAGGGCCATAGCCATGTCAATCTTCGCTTGTCGTCGCCTAGGCGACGTGTAGCTTTTGCTGGGAACGAGCAGCCGTGAGCCAACGGCGCCGCGAGGGGAACCGCCGCAATGTATAACAGCACCGCGCCGGCCGTCGGGAAGGCTCGTTTCCGATCGCCGACTTGCGTCGGACTCGGCTGATAGCCGCCCTATGAGTTCGCTCGCCCGATACGCGATCCACGTCTGGCGAAACGCGGAGCGCTCACGCGCGCTGCTGCCGATCATGGTCAGCATCTGTCTGGCCTGCACGGGCAGCGCCATGCTGATGACCGCCGTATCGCTCACCCTCGGCAAACCCGGCATCGCCCCCGACGTCGTCCAGATCGTGCTGACCGCCTATCCGGTCGGCTTTCTGATCGGATGCCTCGTCACGCGGCCGCTGGTTGCGCGCTACGGCCACGAGCGAACATTCGTGCTGATCCTGGTCCTGGCGCTGCTGTCGGCCTCGGGATTCGTCCTTACCGATTTCGTGCCCAGCTGGTTCTGCTTCCGGCTACTCGGCGGCCTGTCGATGGCATCGATATTCGTTGTCTGCGAAAGCTGGATCAATCTCTATGCCGAGCAACACAATCGCGGCGCGATGTTCTCGATCTACATGCTGACGACGGCGATCGCGGTGTTGTTGGGGCAAGTACTGGTCGCGCTGGTAGGGCCGCAGTCGCCGCATCTATTCTCGGTCGCGGCCGTGATCACCCTGCTGGCGCTCATTCCCAAAGCCCTCGGCAAGCGCTGGCCGGCACTGCCCTCGGCCGTTGCCGACCCGGACCGTCCGCCAGGCTCAAAACCTGTGAAGCCTCTCGGTCCCCTGACACTCTTCCGATTGGCGCCGGTGACGGTGGTCGCCATTTTCCAGGCCGGCATTACCAACATGAACATATTCGTGCTGACACCGATCTACGGTACGCAGATTGGACTGTCGGCTGCGGCAACCGTCTGGCTGGTGACCACCATCAGTATCGCCGGAATGCTCGCGCAAGCGCCGGTGGGCTGGCTGTCGGACAGGGTTGACAGGCGTCTGATGCTCCTGGTGCAAGGCATTCTCTCCGGCACCTTTTGCGCGATGATCGCCTGGGTCGGCAATTCTTCGCAAGTGCTGCTATTCGTGCTGTTCTTCTCCTACGGTGCCACGGCGCTGACGATCTATCCGGTCGCCATGGCGTTCGGCGCCTCGCAACTTCCCGGTCGGTACATGGTCGCGGCATCCGGCACGCTCCTCCTGCTCTACTCGATCGGCAATGTGGCGACGCCGGGCGTCGCTGCCGGATTGATGGACCATATCGGGCCGCCGGCCATGTTCCTGCTGCTCGGGGGCGGTGCGGTGCTGGTCACGCTTGCCGCCTGCTACAATCTTCTGCGGCGGCCGGTCGCGAGACCGGCGGTGCAAACGGTCGAGGAACAGGTTTGACGCCATGACGAGCAATCCCGCGGTGAACCGCCTGCAAGGCACGGTCATTCTGATCGCCGGTGCGGCGAGCGGCATCGGCGCGGCCATTGCCCGGCGCTGCGTTGCGGAAGGCGCCAGGGTCGTCTGCGCAGACCACGATGCCGGGGCGGCGAACGAACTCGCCGAAGGGCTCGGCCTTTCGGCGATCGCATGCGGCTGCGACGTGACCGAAAGCAGCTCCGCCAGGAGTGCCGTCGAAATCGCCAGGGAACGCTTCGGCCGGCTCGATGGCCTAGTGCACAATGCTGCCGCGCCATCGAAGGACGGCACTGTCGTCGATCTCGACGAGAGCTCGTGGCGGCGCGAGATCGATGTCAGCCTGACCGGGGCGTTCCTGATGAGCAAGTTCGCGGTGCCGCTGATCGCAGCAAGCGGCGGCGGTTCGGTGGTGCTGATCGGGTCGCAGTTCGGACGCGTCGCCACGGCCAAGGCCGTCGCCTACTGCGCTGCCAAGGCAGGGCTCATCCATCTCGCCAAAGCGATGGCAGTCGACCATGCGGCCGACAAGGTGCGCGTCAACAGCCTATCGCCGGGCGCGGTGGCGACGGCGCGGCTGCTTCGCCGGTGGCCTGATCTTGATGCTGCCGATGCCGGCCTTGGGCCTGCGCATCTGCTCGGCAGGATCGCCAGGCCGGAGGAGATCGCGGCGGCTGCGGCTTTCCTGCTGTCGTCGGACGCGTCATTCGTGACGGGCACCGACATGCTCGTGGACGGCGGCTATGCGACGCGCTGAATTTGAAGTCCTCGGAACGATACAGGAGATCATATGACATTGCTCGTCACCGGCGGCACCGGCTTTGTCATGAGCGTAGTGGCACGCGAATGGCTGGACCGCGATCCGCAAGCCCGCGCCGTGATTCTGGACAAATCGGCACTCGATGCGACCGCCGAGGCATTCTTCGCGCCCGTGCGCGACCGTCTCACGGTCATCCTTGGCGACATCACCGATCCTTCCAGCTGGGCGGCCGCGCTTGAACGACACGACGTGGGCGCCATCGTCCACGGCGCGACCGTCACGCCCAATTCGTGTCCAAGCGACCCGAAACAACAACCCGAGGCCGAGAACCCCGCCACGATCGTCGACGTGAATCTCATGGGCACCGTGCGCATGCTGGAATGGGCACGCATCCGGCCTGAGATCAGGCGCTTCATCTATGTCAGCTCGGGCTCGGTCTACCGTCATAACGGGCCTGACTGGAGCGGGGAACCGCTGCCTGAAGAGGGTTACGTGGCGCCGCTGACGCTTTACGGCATCTCGAAATTTGCGGCTGAAATGGTCACCAACCGTTACGCCGACCTGTTCGGTCTGTCCGCCATCTCGGTCCGGCTGTCGTCGGTTTACGGCCCGATGGACCGGGTGACCGGCAGCCGGAACGTCCGTCATCTTCCAAACCGGATCGCGCATATGGCGCTTGCCGGCGAGACGATCCGGCCAAACAGTCTGGAGCCGCTCGGCGACTATGTGCTGTCGAGCGACGTTGCCCGCGCCATCATGGCCCTGCTCGATGCGGACAGCCTGCGCTACCGACACTACAATATCGGCAGCGGCACGACGACCACGGTCGGCGACTTTATTGCCTGGGCCGCCGAGCGCACTCCCGGCCTGAAGGTCGAAGTCAGCGCGGCGGAGACGGCGAACGTCGTTATGAATCCGGCGCTGAAAACGGGCATGTGGGGCGTCTATGACATTGCCCGCATCGAGCGGGACACAGACTGGCGGCCTACGCCGGGCAAGCAGGCCTTCCACGAATACATTGACTGGATCGCCGCCAACGCGGATTCTTGAGGAGCAAGCCGATGCCGACCGATTTGCCGCCCGCACCACAGCAGCCGCGCGACTTCGTCGGCTACGGCCCGCGTCCGCCTTTCATGACGTGGCCAGGCGGCGTCAAGCTCGCCATCAACCTCGTGCTCAATTATGAGGAGGGGTCGGAATATTCGTGGCTGGAGGATGGCCGCAACGACAATTGGGGCGAATACAACATCCCTAACAGCCCGCCGGTGCGAGACCTCGGCACCGAGACCCATTTCGAATATGGCAGCCGCGCCGGCGTGTGGCGGCTGGCGCGGCTATTCGACCGCTATCGGATTCCGGTCACCATCTCCGCCTGCGCCGTCGCGCTGGAACGCAATCCGGCCGTCGTCGAATGGATGAATGCTCGCGGCCACGACCTGCTCGGTCATGGCCTACGCTGGGTCGACTACACGACGATGGAACGCAGCGAGGAAGAGCGCCAATTGCACGAGGCGGTCGCCCTCTACGAGAAGCTGACGGGCAAGCGCCCGGCCGGCTGGAACTGCCGCTCGTTTCCCAGCGTGAACACGCGCGACCTGCTGGTGCGGGAGGGCGGCTTCCTCTACCATTCCGATTCCTGCAACGACGACCTGCCCTACTTCCTCGACCATCAAGGTACGAAGGTTCTGGTCGTGCCCTATTCCAAGACGCTCAACGACAGCCGCTATCTGGTGGCGCCGGGTTACAGCAATCCGCGCGACTTCGCCGAGGACTGCCGCGCGGCCATCGACTACATGCTCGACGAGGCGGACGAGACCGGCGGCCGCATGCTGACGATCGGCATCCATGCGCGGTGGATGGGCCAGCCCAACCGGGCATCCGGGCTGCGCGAGGTGATCGAGCATGTGAGAACGAGACCGGCCGCTGCTTTCATGCGGCGCGAAGACATCGCGCGTTTCTGGCTGGAGGACCACGACCGCTTCGAGCGGCGCGAGTAACGGAAGCAAGAAGAGTGTCGGCATGTTCGAGACGCTGATCAGGGGAGCCATTGTGGTGAACGCCGACGGGCTCGAGCGGCGCGACGTCGGCATCGCCGGCGGCCGGATCGCGGCACTCGTCGCGCCCGGCGAAACGGCGGTGGCCGAGACGGTGCTGGACGCTTCCGGCTGCTTCCTGCTGCCCGGCTTGGTCGACGCGCATGCGCATCTGCGCGAGCCGGGCCTGACCCACAAGGAAGACTTTTCCTCCGGCACGCATGCCGCAGCACTTGGCGGCGTGACGACGGTGCTCGACATGCCAACCGACGAGCCGTGGACGACCAGAGCCGATGAGCTTGCCGACAAGATGGCAATGGCCGAAGGCCGCATCCATGTCGATGTCGGCTTCCAGGCGGTGGTCAGCCGCGACCTGTCGCTCATCGCTGGCCTGCTCGATCTGGCGCCGGCCTCGTTCGAGCTGTTCACCGCCGATGTGCCCGAGACCTTTCTGTTCCCGACATTCGACGCTGTTTCCTCGGCTCTGAAGAATTTCGCCGGGGCCGACACGCTGATCGGCATTTCGCCGGGCGATCAGTCGATCCTGACCTCAAGCAACGAACGCAACCAGGCGGGAACCGTCGCGGCGTTTCTCGACAGCCGGCCGCCCCTGGCGGAAGCCGGCGGCATCGCGCGGGCCATCCTTGCGGCTGCCTCCACCAACGCCCGTATCCATGTCCGGCAGATCAACTCCGAATTAGGCGTAAAGGTCTGGAAGCGACTGCGCGACATGGCGGACGCCAGCGTCGAGACAACGCCGCAGAATTTGTTCTTCAGCGCCGACGACTACGCAACGCACGGCGCCAATCTGAAGGGCTCGCCGCCGTTGCGATCACGGCGGGACGTCGATGCACTGCGCGCTGCGCTAAAGACCGGGCTGATCGACATCGTCGCCACTGACCACGCGCCGCATGCGCCGGCCGAAAAGGCTGCCAGCTATACAGGTTTCGCTGACATTCCAGGTGGCATGCCGGGATTGCAGACACTGCTTCAGGCCATGCTGAAACTCGTCGATGAAGGGGTTGTCGAACTTCCCGACGTCGTGCGCATGTGCGCACGCAATCCGGCGGAGCGCTTCGGGCTTGGCCGGCGCAAGGGGCAAGTCGCTGCCGGCTATGACGCCGACATGCTGATCGTCGATCCACGCAAATCCAGCGTCATCACCAACGCCGGGCAGGTATCGCGCGCGGGCTATACGCCCTTCGACGGCTGGACCGTGAAAGCGCGGCTGACCAACGTCTTTCTGCGCGGCAAGGAGATCGTGCGCGATCAGCTGTTGATCGGCCCCGCGCAAGGGCAGACTGTTCGTCGGGAAAGCTGAAGGAACCGCATGCCTCTGCTCAAGAACAAGGTCGCAATCGTCACCGGAGGAAGCTCCGGCATCGGCCGCGCGATCGCTCTCAGCTTTGCGGCGGAAGGCGCCGCCGTGGTTATTGCCGACACTGTCGAAGCGCCGATCGAGGGTGGCCAGAGCACCGTCGCTCTGATCGCGTCGACCGGTGGGACGGCCACGTATATCGCAGCCGACATTTCGGACTGGAACGCTGTCGATAGACTGGTCGGCGCGACCGTCGCCCGGTTCGGGCGGCTCGACGTAATGGTCAACAATGCGGCCGTCTACACCAGCACCAGCCTGCTGCAGACAACGCCCGAGCAATGGAGCCGGGTGATCGGAATCAACCTGACAGGGTTCTTCTACTGCTCCAAACGCGCCGTCATGCAGATGATCGCCCAGCCGCCGGTCAACGAGGTGCGTGGCCGCATCATCAACATCTCCTCCCAGCACGGCATGGTCGCCTGCCTGGGTGATTTTCCGTATTCGGTGAGCAAGGGCGGCATCGTGCAGATGACGCGGCAGATCGCGGTCGACCACGCCGCCGATCTGATCGTCTGCAACGCCATTGCACCTGGCAAGATCATCACCGGCAAGCCGGGCGTGGCCAACGATCCCGACGCGCTCGACTATTCACGCCACCGGACGCCCTGGCCGCGGCTCGGCACCCCGAATGACGTAGCAGGAGCCGCGTTGTTCCTTGCTAGCGACATGGCAAGTTACGTCACCGGCATCAATCTGATGGTGGACGGCGGCTGGATGGCGGGCTGACGGACGAGGTCGTCGGAATTCCGGCAGTGCGCGGTGCGGCAGCGCCGTCAATCAAGAGGGTTTAGAAACCTCAAAGAGGCCAGCGGCCCCCATGCCTCCACCGACTCACCTTGTCACGATGCAGCGCAGGGATAAGGTGATTCCGGCGTCTCTCGCCAAGTCGCATCGAAACGACAGCTGTCGCAATGAGGCCGCTGCGCCCGTTCTAAGTGCTCGCGCGTTTGATGATCTGGAAGCCAGTGTCGACGACCCGACCTTGATTTCGATTACCCCTGGCGCGTTCCACGATCATTGTAACGGATTGCTGCCCCATTTCGTAAGCATTGGGCTGGACCGTAGTGAGGCCGGGAGTGATTTCGGATGCGATTTCGTAGTCACCCCAACCGGCTACGGCGATCCGGTCCGGGACCTTCCATCCGCGCCGTCCGCATTCGAACAGCACACCCGCCGCCACGATGTCCGTCGGGCAGATGACGGCGTCGATCCGAGGACCAATACGGAAAAGCTCTTCGAGCGCCTTCGGACCCGCACCGAAACCGTCCGCCTCATCTGCCAAATGAACTAGGTCAGATGGCAAACCAGCTTGCGCAAGAACAGACCTGAAGATCGGCAGTCGCTCTGTGAACCGGTGAGACGCAGCACGCTCGTACCCGATGAAGCCGATATTGCGGTATCCTCGAGAAAGAAGCACGTCGAGGATCGCCTTGGTCGCCGCAGTGGTGGAATAGCCAACTGCCATGTCGATAGGATTTCCCAAAACCCAGGATTCCACCACGGGGAGCGCTGTCTTTTGGAGAATATCTATGGCTGCTGGCTCGTGCTCATTGCCGACAAGGGCAATGCCGGCAACGCGCAGCCCGATGAAGGTTTGAATGGCTGCGTGCTCGTGGCAAATCGTATCGGCCAGTTTCAAAACGAGTTCGTAGCCATGCTCTGCAGCCGTATCTTGCATGCCGCGGACATATTTGTAAAAGCTCGAGTTCTTGATCGAAGGTATGATCGCGCCGATGACACGGCTTTGTCCCGATGCGAGATTTCCGGCTGCATGATTGGGCACATAGCCAAGTTCAGCAGCGATCCGCATGACCCGCTGACGTGTCTCGTCCTGAACGCGCTCCGGGTAGCGGAAGGTGTTCGAAACAGTCATGGGCGAAACACCCGCGGCACTGGCAATCGAGTGCATGGTGACCAGACCGACCTGCTCGCGTCGCTTGGTCATAAATTACCGCTTGCTGTTCGGGCTGGGTGACGACAAACCATCCTGTCCCTTTAAAGGAAGCAAAAAAGCCATACCTGTTGACTCGTTTTGGCTTTCCATGAATTGTAGCGCTACAAAATATAAATGGGAACAGGCCTTTGACGGAAATCTTGCAGGCAAAAATCCTGGGCCGGGGCCACTGCGTAGCATGAGTTCTGGGCTGGAAAAGGCAGCGGACCTGCAACTTGCCGGCATTTCCAAGTCATATGGAAAGGCGCTGGCCGTCCGCGATCTAGACCTGGAGATCGAAGGGGGACACCTCGTGGCCCTTCTGGGTCCTTCCGGTTGCGGCAAGACGACGACGTTGCGCATGGTCGCAGGTTTCGAACGGCCCGATGTGGGTTCGATCAAGATCGGCGCAACGGACATTACTCATTTGCCGCCCCATCGTCGCAATCTCGGGATGGTCTTTCAGAACTACAGTCTGTTTCCGCACCGCACTGTTGCTGAGAATATCGGTTTTGGCTTGCGCATGGCAAAAGTCGGCGCTGCCGAAAGGGACCGCCGCGTCACGGAAATGCTGGACCTGATCCAATTGCAGTCGCGCGGCGACATGTATCCTTCGCAGCTTTCCGGCGGCCAGCAGCAGCGCGTGGCGCTGGCCCGTTCGCTCGTGGTCAATCCCAAAGTGCTGTTGCTGGACGAGCCGCTCGGCGCTCTGGACAAATCGCTGCGCGAGAGCATGCAGTTCGAAATCCGCGCAATGCAGCAGCGTCTCGGCATCACGACCTTGCTCGTCACCCATGATCAGGAGGAAGCGCTCTCCATGTCGGATCGGGTAGCGGTCATGAGCAACGGCCGCATCCTGCAGACCGGGACCCCGACCGAGGTCTATGATCGGCCGCAGACGCGGTTCGTCGCGGAATTTCTCGGCACCTCGAATATTTTCGAAGGCACGGTGGCGCCGGGCGGCTCGGCATTGACGCTGCCTGGCCGTTCAGCGTCGGTCGATGTTCTTCTCGATCGTCCGCAGGAACCCGGTTCGGCTCTCATGGTTTCAATACGTCCGGAGCGCATGACACTCGGGGCGATACCGGTGAACGGCCCGCAATTCGAGGCGCGGATCACGGGCGCCGTCTTCCGCGGCAACTACGCCGCCTATCAGGTCGACGTTCCGTCTTTGAAACGCGAGCTCTTCGTCTACAGGCAGGCGGATGGGCCTTTGGGGTCGGTCTCGTTTCGACTTGGTGAAGCAACGACGCTCGGCTGGGCGCCTGAAGATGCCGTCATCGTACGGCCGGAGTAATGTTGGAATGACAAATAGGGAAAATGCCGGCGCGCGCATCGGCATCGATGTCGGTGGCACATTCACGGATTTCGTGCTTTCCGATCCGCGCAACGGAAGTCTCACGCATTATAAGGAACCTTCGACACCCGACGAACCGTCGCGGGCTCTGATTGAAGGGCTGCAGTCCCTGCTCGAGAAGGCAGGTCTGCGGTCGAGCGACATCGCGACCATCATGCATGGCACGACAATTGGGCTGAACGCGATCATCCAGCGGCGTGGCGCCACGATCGCGCTTGTGGTCAGTCGCGGATTTCGTGACATCCTTGAGATCGCCCGAAGCCGAATGCCGTCGTCGTTCGATTTCCACGCCAGCAAGGAAGAGCCGCTGGTGCCGCGCTTCCGGATTGTCGAAATCAATGCGCGTCTTTCCGCGAGCGGCGAAATGACCATGATGCCGGACGACGCGGAACTCGATCGCGTCGCGGCGGAGATCAAGGCGCTCGGGGTTGATGCCGCCGCCCTGATGCTCATCAACGGATATACGAAGCCGGCGGTAGAGATTGATCTTGCTTCCCGCCTATCGGCGAAAGCCGGCGGCCTTGCAATCAGCTCCGCTGCGGCTATCTGGCCCGAGATCCGTGAATATGAACGGACATTGGTCGCCTGCCTGAATGCCTATATCCAGCCGCTGATGCACCGCTATTTCAGCGGATTGAAGAGCGGCCTCGAGCGCGACGGCGTCGTCGCTCCCATTCTTGTTACGGCCTCGAACGGAGGTTCGCTGAGCCTATCTTCGGCTGGAGACCGGCCGGTCGAAACCATCCTGTCCGGGCCGGCATCCGGTGTGATGGCCGCGGCGCGCCTTGCCGAGGCCGCGGGCGTTCAATCGATCATCACTTTCGATATGGGCGGCACCTCGTCGGATATCGCGGTAGCAAGCGCCGGTTCGGCGCAGCTTGCGACGCGAACCGATGTCGGTGGCCTTCCGCTGGTCCTTCCGGTCGTCGATGTTTCGGCGATCGGTGCAGGTGGCGGCTCGATCGTTTGGGTCGACGACTACGGAGTGCTGAAGGTCGGTCCACGCAGTGCAGGCGCTATGCCGGGGCCGGTCTCCTATGGAAGAGGCGGCATCGAACCGGCAGTGACCGATTGCTATCTTGCGTTGGGCTATATCGATCCGGGCGGCTTTCTCGGAGGCCGCATGCGGCTCGACGGGAAAGCGGCGGCAGCGGCGCTTGCAAAAGTCGGGGCTAGGATCGGCCTCGATGGGGAGGATGCCGCACAGCGCGCGGCAGAAGGCGCATTGGCGGTCACGACGGCGGGCATGGCAACCGAGCTTTACAAGACACTGGCCTCGCGCGGTCTCGATCCGGCGACGTTCGCGCTCGTCCCCTTTGGCGGTGCAGGGCCGACCCATGCCAATCTGCTGGCCGAGGAGACGGGGATTGGACGTATCGTCATTCCGCCGGCGGCGGGAACCTTTTGCGCACTGGGCGCTGCCGCTGCGGATTTGCGGCGCGATTTCGTGCGCAGCCTGCGTTGGCCTCTCGACGCGCAGAGCGCTGGGTTGCTGCAAGGCGTATTCGATGAACTCTCGGCCGAGGGTAGCGCCTGGCTGGCCCGGGAAGGCGAGCAGAGCACACAGCGCCGGTATGAACGTGCAGTCGACATGCGTTACGCGGGACAGGCTTATGAATTGCGGGTGGAGCTTGCCGACGACTGCAAAGACGCACTCTGCGTGGCGGAGGCATTTCATCGCGAGCACGAGCGTATTTACGGGTTTCGCGACACGGAGAGCGAGATCGAACTCGGAACGGCGCGCCTTGCCGTCGTCGGCGTCACCCCGAAGATTTCCGAACCGGTCATCGCGGCCGGTACAGGCACGCCCAAGCTGAAAGCGCAGCGTCGTCTGTTCAGAAAAGGCGCCTGGATCGAAGCCGGTGTTTACGCACGAAGTGATTTCGGCGCCGGAGACACTGTTCGGGGACCGGCCATCATCGAGCAGGACGACACCACGACGGTTCTTCTTCCCGGCTGGGCCGCCAAGGCGGATGCCACTGGTAATCTTCATCTGGAAAGACATTCGTCATGAAGCTCGATCCCATCACGCTCGCCATCCTTGGCAACAAGCTTGCTGCCGTCAGCGAGGAAATGTGCCTGACGCTTCAGCGCACCGGCCGCACATTGTATGTCAAGGAAACGGCTGATTTTGCCTGCGCGCTGGCGGGGCTCGACGGGCGCTTCTTTGCCTATCCGCGCTCCATCGGGGTTTCGGGTTTCGTCGGCCTCGAGTGCGGCCCGACGATCGCAGCTGTCGGTCCTCTGGAGCCGGGCGACGTCATTTTAACCAACGATCCCTACCGGTCGGAAGGGCTTGCGACGCATCTTCCCGACCTTCACATGATCCAGCCTTACTTTCACGACGGCAAGATAGTCGCCTATGGCTGGTGCTTCGTCCATTGCTCGGATGTCGGCGGCCGCGTGCCTTCCAGCATCTCTCCGATCAACACCGAGATATTCCAGGAAGGTCTGCGCATCCCGCCCGTCAAGCTGATGAAGCGCGGCGAGATGACAGCGGAAGTGCGCCTGTTCCTGGATGCCAACAGCAGGACGCCCGATGCCAATATGGGCGACATCCGCGCCATGCTCGCAGCGCTTTCCGCCGGCCGCCGTCGTCTCGAGCAGACCATCGCGCAGCATGGCGTCGCGGCAGTGTCCAATGCGGCAGTCGATCTGGTCGCCTACGCGGCTGAGAAGGCCCGGACCGTTCTGAAGCGCGTACCGGCCGGCACATACGCCTTTTCCGACTATCTGGACGACGATGCCGCGACGCGCATTCCAGTGCGAATAGCGCTGGCTGCCACCTTCGAAAACGGCGAGGTCCATCTCGATTTCACCGGCACCGATCCTCAGGTCGCGACTGCGATGAATATTCCCTCACGGGGCCGGCCCCATGCCTGGCTGACCCTGCGCGTTCTGGCGCTGGTCAACACGCTCGATTCAACGGCGCCGCTCAATGTCGGGCTGCTCGATCCGGTGCGCATTACCGCACCGGAGGGAAGCCTGGTCAATCCGCAGGAGCCGGCGGCGACGGGCGTGCGTCATGCGGCAGCGATCCGCGTGAACGACGTTCTGAACGGTGCGTTCGGCAAAGCCCTGCCGGACGTGATGCCGGCAGCATCGTCCGGCACGGTGATACCGGTCGTCCTGGCCGAACCCGATGGCCGCGGCGGCCGACGTGTTCAGGTCGTGGAGCCGATGATCGGCGGTACCGGTGGTCGTTTCGGCCGTGACGGCGTCGATTGCCGCGACAGCGGGATTTCCAATCTGGCGAACAATCCGGTCGAGACGGTCGAGGCGGAACTCGGCATTGATATCCAGACATACGCCCTGCGTCCAGATTCCGGCGGCGCCGGTCAATGGCGCGGCGGCTGCGGCATGGAACTGACCTTCCGTATCCTCACCGACGATTCCAATGTGCTGGGGCGCGGCATGGAGCGTCTGGTGTTCCGCCCCTGGGGATCGAATGGTGGCAAGCCAGGACTTCCCGGCGCGCTGATCGTCAACCGTGGCAAGCCCAGCGAGCGGCACCTTGGCAAGATCGATGTGCTGAATCTCAACGCCGATGATACTGTGACATTCTTGACGCCGGGCGCCGGTGGCTGGGGCGACCCGGCCCGTCGCGACCTGGAAGCGGTGCTCCAGGACGTCAAGAACGGTTTCATCAGTCCCGAGGGCGCAGCTACGGATTACGGGGTGGTGATCCGCGACGGCGCCGTGGATGAAGCCGAAACCGCAACGCTGCGTCAGGCGCTTGCACCCAGCAATGCATCGAATGCTCAAGGTCCTGAGCGCGAGCGCTGGGAAAGCATCTTCACAGCACCCGTCATGGACCGGCTGAACCAGGGGCTGATCGCCTTGCCGGGTGCAGCGCGCCAACGCCGTCGACGCGAGATCTTCGACGCCGTGCTGACCGATCTGCCGGAGACTTTCCCCCGCGCTGCCGCCAATGAACAAGCCATTTCCAATGCACGCGAAAAGCTGGAGGCGATCGCGCAGAGCTTCTGAACTTTACCAGACCAAACCTGCATGCCCCTTCGTTCCAACCCCTTTGGAGAACTGCTATGATCCTTTTGAAAAGACGCAATTTTCTTAGCGGTGCCGCTGCGATCGGCGCCGGCCTGATGACCGGCGGCATGCCGCGGTTTGCGAACGCGCAATCCAGCGAAATAACGGTCACCGCATTTGGCGGCGTGTGGGAAGAAGCGGTACGAACCTGCTTCGTGGCGCCGTTCGAAGCGAAGAGCAAGGCCAAGGCCAATGTTTCGCTCGGCGGCCCGCCGCAATGGCTGGCACAGGTTGAGGCCAATCCGGCAAAGCCGCCGCTTGACGTTTTGATCATGACGCCGGACCTGGCATTGACCGCTGCGAAGGCCGACCTCGTCGATGACTTTACCGTCGCCAATCTGCCCAATTTGGCCAAGATTCCGCAGCAACTGACCGATTCCGTCATGGGCAAGGGTACGCTCTTCGACTACGGCGTCGGCGGGATCACGTTCCACAGGGAACGCGTTAAAAGCCCTCCGAAGTCCTTTGCTGAATTTGTCGATCGCGTTGCCGCGGGCGAGTTCGTCGCCTCCCTCCCCTCGATCAGTTATGCGGTCACGCCCATCATGCTGATCTGGGCCATGGCAAAGGCACTTGGCGGCGGCGTCGACAATGTCGATCCATTCTTCAAAGCCATGGAGAAAATGAAGGACAATCTCGTCTTCTGGGCGGGGCCCAACGATTTCTTCAACCATCTGTCGTCCGGCGAAGCCGAACTCGGCATCTATTTCGACGGCCGCACCTGGAACCATTATGATAGCGGCGCGACCTGGATCGACTTTATCAATCCGACAGAAGGCGGCTCTCTGAACGGTGTCGCGGTCCAGAAGCCCAAGAACGCAAACCCGCTCGCCTGGGTTTACATCAACGAGGTTCTGGACGCCGCCAACCAGACCAAATTCGCAGAGATCATGAATTACGGCGTGACCAATACCGACGTGGTCTACAGCGAAAAGCTGAAGCCGCGCGTGACGCCGTGGGAAAAGACGGCCTTTCCCCCTTACGAGCAGATTGCCCTGGTCCCAATTGAGGGGGCCCTCCGCTGGACCCGGGAGTGCGGGCGCAAACACCCGCGGGGGGGGCGGCGCTCCGCGGGGCGCGCCTGCCACGATTTTCGCATCGGAAACACTCAATGGCCGATACTAAGGCGCCTGCCATTTCCAGAGCACAGCCGGTGCTGAAGCCGTTCTTTCTGGCTATTCCGGTCGTGCTTTTCCTCCTGGCATTCTTCGTGCTGCCGCTGATCGACAACGGCATGCGCAGCTTTGCGGACGCGGAAACCGGCGGCTTCACCTTGTCGCGCTATGTGTCGCTGTTGACGGATCCATTCTATTTTCGCGTCGTCGCCGAAACGGTCCTGCTGTCGACGGTGGTGACGGTCATTTCAATCGTGATCGGTTATCCGGTCGCCTATTTCCTCGTCCGCAAGGCGGGGAGATGGTCCGGCCTGGTCATATTCCTGCTGATCGCACCGCTATTGACGTCGATCATCATGCGGACTTTTGGGTGGCAGGTGCTGTTTGCCCGCCGCGGCCTGGTCAACAATCTGCTTGTCGAGCAACTCGGCATCATTTCGGCGCCATTGCGGCTGACGAATTCTCCCGAGATCGCCATTGCTGCGCTGGTCCACGTCCTCGTCCCCTTCATGGTCCTCTCGATCAGCTCGGTACTGCAGGGGCTTGATCGTCACATCGAGGAGTCCGCCAAGATCCTTGGTGCGGGACGATTTCGCACGTTCTGGGAAGTCACCCTTCCGCTGTCTCTCGACGGGGTCGGCACCGGCGCGATCCTCGTCTTCATGATCGCCAACGGCAGCTTCGTAACGCTGGTGCTGCTCGGCGGCGGATTTCAGACACTGCCGCTTATGATTTATCAGCAGTTCAACACAACCCGCGATTTTGGAATGGCGAGCGCGATGAGCACCATCCTGCTCGTCATCGCCATCCTGTGCCTCTGGCTTCAACTGCGCCTCGTGCGCCGAAAGGGAGCATGATGGGTCAGGCACAACGGGACTGGATCAATCTCTGGCTTTTCGCCTTCGTCGTTCTGTTTTTCATCTTCATGCTCGCGCCTATCCTGGTCGTCGTCGTCGTATCCTTCACGTCCGCCGGCTTTATCGCCTTTCCGATCCCTGGCTGGTCGCTGAAATGGTTTGCGAGGATATTCGAATACCAGCCCTTCATAGACGCGCTCATCGTCAGCATCGAGGTGGCGATCGGTGCGACGCTATTGTCCTGCCTGCTCGGCGTCCCGGCTTGCCTGGCACTAGCGCGCTCGCACGCCGGCTGGACAAACGCGGTGATGACATTTCTGCTGTCGCCGCTTTCAATGCCGATGATCGTCATCGGTTTCGCCTCTCTGTTCTTCCTGTCCTGGCTGGGCATCGGCGTTTCGTTCACCGCCCTTTTGATAACGCACACGGTTGTCTGCCTCCCCTACGTCGTGCGCACGGTGGCTGGCGTCTATCATGGGATTCCGAGGGCCTATGAGGAGTCGGCCTCCATCCTTGGTGCCGGTCCCTTCCAGGTGTTCTGGCACGTTACCTTGCCGCTGATAAGGCCGGGCATCATGGCGGGATCGCTGTTTTCGTTTCTCACCTCCTTCGACAACTTGCCGATCAGCTACTTCTTTGGAAGCGCCAGCACCAACACGCTGCCGGTTGTCATGCTGAGCTACATGGAAAACCAGTTCGATCCGTCGATCGCCGCCCTCAGCACGCTGCAGCTGGTCATGGCCGTCATCGCGCTGCTGGCGGTCGATCGTCTCTACGGCATCGATAAGATGACGGTTTCCGCTTGATGCTGCATCTGCCGATCGACCATGTCGTTCTGGTGGTGCCTGACCTCGACCGTGCCGGCCAGGCATTCGAGGCAGGGGGCTTCCACGTCACGGAGAAGGCCGCTCATAGCACCGCGATGGGAACCGCCAATCGCTGCATCATGCTCGACGGGACCTATATCGAGCTGATGGGAATAGTGACGGAAACGCCGTCCAACCTTCCGTGGCGCACGCTCCTGGACATGGGCCAGGGCATTCGCGGTCTTGCTTTTCGCAGCACCGACATCAGCGCCTCTGGGAAAGAGCTGACCCAGGCCAACATAGCCATCGAGCAGACCAGACATTTTTCTCGAGAGACGTCGCAAGGCGAGCTTCGGTTTTCCGTGGTGCGGATCGACCCAGCGGAGACGCCTGGCCTGCAATGCCTTGTCTGCCAGCATCATACTGCCGAAAGGCTGTGGACGGCGCAAAGCATGCGTCATCCGAATGGCGCTGTCGGCCTGCAATCCCTGGATGTTTCGGAAATTGCGACGCTGTATCGCCTTGCGGCCGTGTTCAACGACGGCGGCGTCGCCGTCGCCTCAGGTAATGGCCGCCTGGTCTTGGCGGGGCACCAACCGAACTCCTTCGATCTGCGCAGCGCATGCGGCGTCGAAATCGAGGTGGTCGGCCAATGACCTCCTGGCCTCTGGACAAGCCATCGCAGCTCTGGATGGCGCTTTCGCGCGAGAGCTTCGAAGCGCCGGCCTTGCAGAGTGAGATCGAGGCTGATGTCGTGGTGGTCGGCGGCGGGATATCCGGTTTGGCAACGGCGCTGGAGCTGGCGCGGCGCGGCCGGAAGGTCGTTTTGCTGGAGGCAGCGAAGATCGGCTATGGGGCCTCCGGGCGCGCCAACGGCCAAGTGATATCGGCCCTAACGCGCCATGGACCGGCCGCAATCCGGGCTCTTGCACCGGGCGAGAGAGGCGATCGTCTCGTTGTGCTGGTGCGAGACGCAGCCGACATGCTTTTCGCGCTTGTGGATAAATACGCTATCGATTGCGATGCCAGCCGAAACGGCTGGCTGCAGCCTGCCCATAGCAAGGAACGCGCGCGCCGCACTGCGGATCTTGCCAAGCAGTGGGCTGCAGTGGGCGCACCGGCCGCGGCTCTTTCTTCGCACGACATGCAGGCGCGTCTCGGTGGCGGCGATTATCATGGTGGCTGGGAGCATCGCGGCGGCGGCCATATCAACCCTTATGCCTTCACCCTCGGTCTTGCCCGGGCGGCGGCACAGGAAGGAGCTTTCATCTTCGAAGGCAGCCCGGCATTGCGCATTGGACGTGTGGTAAACGGCTGGCTGGTCGAGACGCCGGAAGGCAGGGTGAGCGCGCCGAAGATTGCGCTCGCCACAGCAGCGCATACTGGCAATCTTTGGCCGGCGCTCCGCCGGTCTATCGTGCCGGTGACCTCTTATCAGGCAGCAACCGAGCCTTTGGGGGAGCTTGCAACCCGGATTCTCCCTAGCAATGAGGCCGCATCCGATACCCGCATGGACCTTCGCTATTTCCGTAAGGATCGCGATGGCCGGCTGGTCTCCGGCGGTGCGCTGGCGCTGCAAATCGGCGCGTCACGACGTCTGCCCGCGCTCGTGGCAAAGCGACTGCACAACATGTTTCCAGCTCTTCGAAAGAAGCGAATGGAGTTCTTCTGGGGCGGCCGAATCGCCATGACCATCGACAGGCTGCCGCATCTTCACCGACGCACCGACGGCCTCTGCGCCTGGGTCGGTTGCAATGGTCGCGGGCTGGCACTCGCTTGCGCGATGGCACCAGTGCTGGCCGACGCCATTGACGGCGTGCCCGACGATGAGCTCGCCTTGCAGCCAAGCGAGCCACGCGCAGTACCGCTGCACGCGATCACCTCCCGCATCGCGCGCTTCATCCTGCCTTGGTACCGCTTCAAGGACAGCCGCGAAATTTAACCTGCCGAGATGACGCGCGGCCCGGCGCGAGGAGACAGCATGACCTTTTCGCTTTCCGCATTCGATCGAGCAACCGGCATGTTTGGCATCGCGGTTGCAAGTTCCAGCATTGCCGTCGGCAATCGCTGTCCATGGGCGCGGGCTGGTGCGGGTGTCGTTGCAACCCAGCACCGAACGGATATCCGCTGTGGACCATTGGGCCTCGAGCTCCTCAGCCAAGGTTTTTCCGCGATCGAGGTCGTCAATCTCCTCGTGGCCGGCAGTGAGCACCCGGATCTGCGACAGTTTTCCGTGGTTGACCGCGACGGGCGAACCGCCTTTTTCAACGGTCCCAAAATAGAATCCATTGCCACGGCACACCAGGGCGACGCCTGCGTCTCGGTTGGCAATTTCCTGGCAAACGAGCGCGTCACAGCCAAAATGGTGAGCGGCTACGAAAAATCCCGGAGCGCAAGCTTTGCGGCAAGGCTTCTGGATGCGCTGGATGCTGGCGTGGCTGCCGGAGGAGAGACGCAGCCGGCGATGGCGGCAGCGCTGTTGATCGTCGACCGACATGCCTGGCCGCTGGTCGATCTCAGAGTTGATTTCGTGGCAAATCCGGCGACGGGCCTGCGTGCGCTCTGGGGGGCCTATGAGCCGCTCGTTGACAGGTTCGTGACCCAGGTGCTGCGGCCGGCAGAGTTGAAGCCGCTCATCAACAGCCCTCTTCAGGTCTAACCCGAAGCTGTGCCATCGCCGCCGCCCTACTCGACTGCTTCGCTCACCGGTGCTGATCTTTCAGGATCAAGCGCGCCGTATTCTCGTCGGTGATCAATCCATTGGCCAAGCTCCCCGCGAAAGCTGCTTGGACCGCCTGAACGCGGTTGGCGCCTGAAGCCACGATGATCGTCGGACGCGAAACAGACGGCGTCGGCGAGAACGATGTCAGACGCGGATGATAATCCGCGTCGACCAGTCTTCCCCGGCTGTCGATCGCGCTGCCCAGCAACTCTCCAACGCCGCCCCTTTCCATTGCCTGGCGTGTTTCGGCAGGCGTGATGAAGCCGTCCATGAGGAGCGACGCTTCCGTCCCCCAGTAACCGATCCCCATCATCAGGATGCTCGCCTCATCGACAAGTGCACTCAGCATCTTATAGCCAGGCTGAGCCTGGAGCACTTTGCGCTCTTCAATCGAATTGGTCACAACCGGCATAGGCAATGGGTAGCACTGCGCGTTGATGCGTTCGGCAAGCCAGGTGACCACATCGTAGTGACTGGCGCGGCCGTCCCGCGTGAGATTGCCCATCAGCGAGACGCATTTGTGCTGTGGCCGGTTCATCTGCTGCAAGCGCCGCGCAACTTCGCGCATCGCCTTGCCGTTGCCGATACCGATTGTCACCGGAGCCTTCTGCTGCAGCAGATTCTCCAGATACAAGGCGGCCAGGAGACCGACGGACGGGATATCCTCGACATTGCCTGATTCATTGAGAGCAACATCGCAATACTGCAGTCCAAACCTGTCGGTCAGTTTCTCGGCAAGTTCAATGCACTCGCTCATCGGGTGAATAAGCTGGAACCGCATGAGCTTTTCGCTTTGGGCCAATGCGATCAACCGCTGCACGATCTGGCGTGATACCCCGAGCTGCGCCGCTATCTGATCCTGCGTGCGGCTTTTTTCGTAGTAAAGCCAGGCGGCACGCGCCGCGAGGTCGATACGGCGGTCGCCGTGCATGTCGATACGATCGCCGGTGTCGCTCATGAACGCGGCCCAGACCGGTAATAATGCAGCATCACAGGTTCAAGAGCCTGGCTATGTTGCCGCCGACGATCTTGGCGTAGCCGTCGCGGTCGGCCGTCGCACGCTCCATCTTCTTGAACTCCCATTCATAGTCGACGAAGGGCGAGTCGGTGCCCCAGATGACCTTGTCTGGACCGAGTTCGCGCACGGCGGTCTGGATCTCGAAGATCGGCGCCCGTGATGTTTCGAGATAAAGGTTGGGATATTGCCGGGCGAACGATATCGCCTGATCGACCGACCAGAAGAAGCCCATATGGGCCATCAGCAGTTGCACGGCAGGGAAGCGCGCCGCCATAAGCGCGAATTCGGGTGGGCTGTTGTAGAGATCGCTGGCGCCGTGGACGATGATCGGAATGCCGAGTTCCTCGGCCACCCGGAACAGGGGGTCCACCAGGGTCGGGTCAGACAGATGAAAACCATTGATCGTCGGGTGCAGCTTCAGCCCTTTGAAGCCCCAGTCGACGACGCACCGGCGAACTTCGTCGGCCGCGTCCGGCTGCCAGGGATTAACTGCGCAAAAGGGGATCAGCCGGTCTGGGAACTGGTCGAAGGCCTCCTTGATCGGCTCATTGCTGAAATTGCCTTCAACGAAAGGAAACATGACGGCCTTGTCGACACCAACCGCGTCGATCTTGGCGACCAGTTCAGCGCCGGTCTGACGTGCGCCCGGCCGGATTCCGAGATGGTTGTGTGCATCAATGACAAGCATGCGAGGACCTCTATTCTTTTCGTTTCAGACCGCCAACCGCCATGGCGAGAAGGATCAAGCCGCCATTGAAGGCATAGCGCCACGGCGCGCCCATGCCCAGGATCGTAAGCCCGTTGCCGATGAAAGCGATGAAGAGCGCGCCGAGCAATGTACCGAACACGTTCATCTCACCGCGCCTTGAAGCGAGCGTTCCCAGATAGGCGGCGGCAAACGCATCGAGCAGATACGGTTCGGCGCCGCGCGGCATGGCGATGCCGGTGCGCGAAACCAGCGCGACGCCGGCGATCGCGGCAAGGGTCGACGCCACTACGAAACCCGCACCGAAAACCATCCGGATATCAATGCCGGCCAGGAAGGCGGCGCGGACATTATTACCGACCGCTCGCGCCTGCCGGGCGAACGGCGTGTAGCGCATCAGTGTGAAGACGAAAAGGAACACCACTGTGGCTAGGATGATGAGCGCTCCTATGCCGCCTACCGATCCTTGACCGAGAAACAGGAAGGGCGCCGTCAGGCCGCGCGGCAGCGTGAAGAGGATCTGTGGCTCCGAGCCATTGGTCGCCATGAGTTCGCCTGACCGGATGACGAACATCATGCCCAGCGTGCCGATGATGGCAGGTATGCCCAGATATGCCATTTGCACCGCATTGACCGCGCCGATGATCACCCCGAATGCGACAGGCGCGGCGAACGCCACCCAGATCGGGTAGTGATTTATGATCGCGATGGCGGCGATCAGACCGGCGGCGTCGGCGACCTGGGCGATTGAGAGATCGACGCCGCGCATCGACATCACGACTGTCAGGCCGAGCGCAAGGATGATGAGAATGGTGCTCTGACGAAGCACATTGGCGACGTTGTTCGGGCTGAGGAAAGACGGTTTGAGCAGATAGACGATCGCCAGCACCAGGATCATGCCCAAGATGGGGCCGTAGGTGCGCAAAAAGTCAATGAACCGATTCATGTTGGACTGTGTCAGAGTGGCGGCCACGGTCATCTCACCTCAAAAAATGGTAACCTGGCCGATTTCCCGGCGACGCACGACACCCACCGCTGTCGCCATGACGAGGACGATGCCCTGGATTGCCGGCAGCGCCTGGCTGGATATCCCCATCAGGATCAGCCCATTGGACAGCGACGCCAGGAAGAGCGCAATCACCACGGTCCCAATGACGTTGAGATCGCGTCGGCGCGACAGCGTGCTACCGAGGAAACTTGCCGCCAGCGCGCTGATCAGAAAGTCGATGCCGGTCGCGAGCGCGGAGGCGCCGTAGCTGTAGGACGCCAGCACGACGCCCGAAACGCCAAGAATGAGACCGCCAAGCGCAAAAGAGGCGAATGTATAGGGCGCCTGGTCGACGCCGCGCAGTTGCGCCGCCGGCAGGTTTTGACCGACCGCGTACATACGCCATCCGAGCCGGGTCCTGCGCAGCACACCGTGCAGACAGATCGTCGACGCGATCAGCAGGATGAAAACGAAAGGCACCGGCCCGACATAACCCTGTCCGATGAAGAAGAAGCCGGGCTGGCTTGCCAGCGTCAGTGCCTGGCCGCCATTGTACAAGAGCGTCGCGCCCATGGCCACGAACATGGTTCCCAGCGTCGCCACGAAGGGGGGCATGCGAAACACCAGGACCAGAAGCGCGTTGAACATCCCTGCGGCGAGTCCGGCTAGGGCTCCGAACAGAATACCGATGGCCGCGCTCATGCCGCCGATCAGAGCACCGGCCACCAAATTCGTCGCCAGTTGGCTAATCGCGCCTGCCGACATGTCGAAACCGCCGGCAATCAGCACCACCGTCAGGCCCAGAGCGATAAAGCCAAGCACGCTTCCCTGCTTCAAAAGGTCGAAGACATTGCCCGGGCTGAAGAAATGTGGCGCAACCACGCCAATCAGCGCAAGCGTTACCAGCATTCCGGCGATGGTGCCCCATCGGGTGAGAAGGCTGGTCATCGTCCAGTCGGTGCGGCCGTCGTTCGCCGACAGCGAATGTGCGTTGCCGGGCATTGCAGCGGAGGACGGGGTGGTGTTGCCGGACGCCCAGAACAGCAGCGCGGCGGCATCGATTTCGGGGCGCTCCAGAAACTTGCTGATCCTGCCCTTGTGCATCACCGCGGCGCGGTCGCACATGCCCGCTATCTCCTCGAAATCGGAGGAGATGAAGATGATCGCCGCGCCGCGTTTGGCCAGCTCGACCATCTGCCGATAGATTTCAACCTTCGAGCCCACGTCGACGCCAGTGGTTGGCTCGTCGAAAATGAACACCTCCGCATCACCCATCAGCCAGCGGCCGATGACGATCTTCTGCTGGTTGCCACCCGAGAGATAGCGCGCGATCTGTCCGATACGCGGCGGCTGGATGGCAAGCCGACGCACGAGTTCCGCCGCATCCCGGTTCTCGCGCCGTACATCGAGCAGCCCGAACGCCGACCATCGCGAGATGTTCGGCAAGGTGAGGTTGTCCCGCACGCTCATGTCGAGCACCAGCCCCTCATGGCGTCGATCCTCCGGGATCAACGCAAAGCCCTCCTGCTTGGCCTGGCGCGGTGACGACGGCGTCGAAGGCTTGCCATGCAAGGTGACGGTGCCGGCGCTTCGCGGCAGTGCACCGATAAGTGCCATTGCGAGCTCGGTTCTGCCCGCGCCGACCAGTCCGGCGAGGCCGAGAATCTCGCCGCGCCTAAGCGTCAGATCGACACCGCCAAGTGCGGTGCCCTGTGAAAGTCCCTCGACGATCAGGATCGGTTCGCCGATGCTCACTTCCTCCTTGGGATACAGCTGGGAGATGTCGCGCCCCACCATCATGCCGATGATGTCGCCACGCGAAGTCTCGTTTGCCGGGAGGGTTGCAACGAGCTTGCCGTCTCGAAGAATGGTGACCCTGTCAACGAGATCCAGAACCTCGTCCAGATAGTGTGAGATGTAGATGATGGTGACGCCGCCATCGCGAAGCGCGCGCACCACCTGGAACAATTGCTCCGACTCAGCCTCGCTCAGCGATGCTGTGGGCTCGTCGAGAATGAGGACACGCGGCTCGCGCATCAGTGCCGCGGCGATCGATACCTGCTCGCGCTGAGCGACGGTCAGGTCCCCCACCAGCACGTCTGGCGAAAACGAGGCGCCCACCCTATCGAGCGCGGCCTGCGTGGCGGCGCGCATGGTCGCAAAATCGAGGATGCCGGCGCCCCTTGTGCGTTCCTGGCCGAGGAAGATGTTCTGCGTGACATCGAACTGGGCGACCAGTGCCTGATCCTGGTGCACGATGACGATGCCGTTGGCTTCGGCGTCATTGGGGCCGCGCATACGGATCGGTTTGCCGGCGACATCGATCGTGCCGGCGTCGGGCTGATACACGCCGGTCAGTATTTTCACCAACGTCGACTTACCGGCTCCGTTTTGTCCGACGAGCGCATGGATTTCGCCTTTCTCGACAGCAAGCGAGACGTCAGAGAGCGCGACGATCCCGGCAAACTCCTTGCGGATCGATCGGCATTCGAGGATCGTTGCGCCTGAGGGTTTCATCGCATCGTGTTGGTTCGACATCATAATTTGACTCTTGAGAGTGGAGCGATGGGCAGCGTGCTCATGGCTGCCCTTCGCCCCGCGCGTTCATCACGGGAGGACTGGATGAACGACCTGCAGCTCGCCGTCCTGCGGCCAGCGTCCTTCGACGGTGGCCTTGTCGATGGCAAGATCGGCCCAGACATTGGCGCCCCAACGCTTCTCAGCCGCCGCCACGCCGTTGGCATGAGTCGCCAGCCAGGCGTCGGTGAAGAGCGTGCTTGGAAAATCTGACTTCCCACCAAGCTTCTGGATGATGATTTCGCCGGCCAGCGAGCCGATGCGGTTCACATCCTGCACAACCGTCGCAACGAATGGGCTCCCTTCGTCGAGAAGCATTTGGAAGCCGACCCGGTCGCCATCGATCGACGCGACCTTGATCTCGTTTCGACCGTTGCGGCGAATGGCTTCCACCGCACCCGAGACAAGGAGATCGTAGGCACCCCAGACGGCGGCGATCGATCCCGGTTCCGGATTGGCGGTCAGGATGTCCTCCATCTGCGTCTGCACCTTGGCAGCGCTATGTTCGCTGGGGACCTCGTGCAGCTTGACCTGCGGATAGTCGGCCGCGATCGCCTGCAGGATACGCTTGCGCGTCTCGAGAAGCGGCGCGCCCGGCACCCAAACCACGTAGACGTCCCCCTTGTAGTCAATGCTCGACAACAGCGCACGACTGATCATGGCCGACATGAGAGCGTCGTCGCCGCCGACATCGGCAAGCGCCCCTTCGGTCTTGGCGCCCACGGACGTTGTCACCACTGGAATGCCGGCGTCACTGGCCTTCTTGACGACTGGCGCCAATTGCTGCGCATCGCCGAGTTGCACGATGATGCCCGAAACGCCCGAGTTGACGAGGTTTTCGATATTTTCATTGTGCTTGCGCGGATCGGCTCCACCATCGGTAACCACCACTTGGCCGCCAGCGGCCTCAATCACCTTCGTCGCACCGGCGATGATGTCGCGGTTGTAGTCGTTGGTTATTTCGCGTGCGGCTATGCCGATCTTTTTTCCTGCGAGGTCTTGCGCATCCCCTTTCGAGGGTGCCGCCACCAACAAGGCTGTGGCCATCGCTATCAAATGCAGAAACTTCATTGTCTCCTCCCAAACTCACCTTCGATCAATTGATCGATAGCTGAATAATTGCTCGCACACCTCCCCATGTCAATGCCGGTCGGTATTTTTGGAAACGCCGGCGACCTCGATCCCCGCCTTGAGCCGCTGCCGGTCGGGACTGTCTCCCTGCCTCCCATCATGCTCGGACACGGGTTCGGACCCGTTATGCGTAAGCAGCCTCGGTGTGAGGGCGAGCCAGCGCTAGAAGAGCACCGGCGTCTGTAAGGTCGGCAAGGGTCCAAAGCGCTTCGGCAAGGGGCTCCGCCGGTAAAGTCGGGCAACCGTAACGCGCCAGCGCGGCAAATTTCTCTCTGAGGGCCGTGTCCGACATCGGTCGAGCGAGGCTGCCGGTTGCGACTTTTTCGGTCACCTCGACCGAGGAGCCATCCGCATATCGGATCGAGACATGAGCGGCTTCGACCGGCGTACCGGCATCGATCTCGACCGGGCGGACCTTGGCGCGCAAGGCCTTCACTTGGGGATCGTTCACCGCGGCATCGCTGAATTCCTCTGCACCCGCACGGCCGCGCAGCAGACTGATGGCGACCGCATGCTGGGCGCTCACCTGCGCCTCGCGCCCGGTGGTGACTTCGGGCCGGTCGGCGCGAGCCTTGAGCAAGGGGGCACCGCGCACGACGATCACTGCGATCCGGTCGGCAGAGAAATTGCGGTCGACGCGGGCAGCGAGGCAGGCGTCGATCACGGGATTCAGCACCACTCCGCAAGGATAAGGCTTGAACATGTTGCACAAGATCTCCCAATCCTTTCCCAGCCCCGCCTCGATCAGTTCGGGCTTTGGCTGGTCCGAGCAGACTTTCAGGAAGCCGCGCGGGCCCTCGAGCGGCTGCGGCGGCCCTTCGACACCGCACTGCGCCATCAGGGCCGAGACAAGACCGCCGCGAGCCGCATTGCCGACGCCGGTGCTCTTGGCCATGAAGCCGAGCGTCTCGACGAGCCCGGATGCTTGGGCGGCGGCATTGCCAAGCGCCCAGAGGATCTCGTTCTCGCCAAGATCGAGAAGCTTCGCGGCGGCCACGGCGGCACCGAAGATCCCGCACGTAGACGTGATGTGCCAGCCGCGGTCGTAGTGGCTGGGCGAGACCGCGTTGCCGATGCGGCAAGCGACCTCTACCCCGAGAGTAAAGGCGTGGAGGAGTTCCGCACCGCTCACCAGGCGCGTTTCGGCAAGAGCCAGCACGACCGGCGCGATCGGCGCGGTGGGATGGATGATTGTCCCGGCATGGGTATCGTCGAAGTCGAAGACGTTTATTGCTGCCGCGTTGAGGAAAGCGGCCGTCAATGCATCTCTTCGCTGGCTATGGCCGATGACGGTCGCGGTCTCGCCGGCCGAAAAAGGCGCGAGGCTTTCGGTCAGCCGCAGCACCGCCTGATCGGACGAGCCGCCAAGCGCCGTTCCAAAGCCATTGAAGACTGATCTCAGCGCATGCGCGCGGACCGGCTCCGGGACGTCCTCCCAGCGGGAGCGGTGTACGAAGGCCGCGAGCCGGCGCGAAAGGCCCGCGGCGGAGGGCTGCAAAACGTCGTCGGTCATGCGCGAGGTCTCCGACCTGGAACTGCGAGGCATCAGCCCCTCGCCTTGTCGCCGGCGACGATAACGCCGGCCCAGTCCTCGATCGGCTTGATGATTTCGGTGAGATCCGCATCGGCGCCGAGATCGCCCTTCGCCACAGTCAGAAGTTGCCGTACCGCGCCGCCGACGATCATCGGTACGCCAAGCGCGTCGCTTTCCTCGAGGCAGAGCCGAATATCCTTCGCCGACAGACCGATCGAAAAGCCGAAATCGAAACTGCGGGTCAGGACAAATTTCGGAATCTTGGTCATCGTGGCATTGGAGCTGCCGCTGCCCGAATTGACCACTTCGATCAGCACGTCGGGATCGAGCCCGGCCTTGGTGCCGAGCACAAGCGCCTCGGAAGCAATGGACAGGGCCGTCACCGACATGAGGTTGTTGATCACCTTCATCATTTGCCCCATGCCCGGCTCGGCGCCGACATGGATTGGCTTGCCGAGTACTTCGAGGATTGGCCGCACCGTCTCAAGCATCGACGTGTCGCAGGCGACCATCATCGCCAGCGTGCCCTTCTCGGCGCCACCGACGCCCCCGCTTACCGGACAGTCGACCGTCGTGATGCCAGCCGCCCTCAAACCTTCTGCCACCTGCCGCTCGGTGCGCGGGCCAGTGGTCGACAGGTCGATGACAATTTTGGCCCCCTTCCCCGATGCAAGCCCATCGGGCCCGAGCGCGACTGCGTTCACAATTTCAGGTGTCGGCAGCGACAACAGCACCACATCGGACAGGCCCATCAGCTCCGCCGGGGTCGTGGCCCTGCCCGCTCCCTCTTCCGCCATCGCGGAGACGGCGACGGTGTTGGTGTCGTAGACGGTGACGGTGTAGCCGGCCGCGATCAGCCGTCTCACCATCGGCGTTCCCATGCGTCCTACGCCGGCAAAACCCAGCTTGAAGTTGGTCATTGTGATCTCCTGCTTGAAAGCCAGTGCAGCTCAGCTCCGCGGGCGAATGCTCACGGCGCTGCCGCAATCGGATTGAGATCCAGGCGCACGATATCCTCGACCCCCGGCAGCGCGGCCGGATAGCGCGTCAGCACAAGCGGGTCGTGGCCCGGAATGACATGTTTGGGCGAACTCGCGAGCTTGCGCATCGTGGCGTAGCCTTCCAGCATGTCGGTGGCGCTCTCCAACACCGGAAAGGGCCGGTTCTGCTCGAAATTGGCATAGAAGTGCGACGCATCGGAGCCGAGCACCACCCAGCCGCGCGCCGTCTTCACCCGGATCACCTGCAATCCCTTTGAGTGGCCGCCGACACGGTGCACGGTGAGGTTCGGCGCGATCTCCGAGACCCCGTCATGGAACGTCACCCGCCCGGTGAAGAGCTTGGCGATCATGCTGGCCACGTCTTCATAGGCGAAGGGGTGGCGCAGATAGTCGTGGCACATGCAACGTCCGGTGCAATAAGCCATCTCCACGTCCTGGACATGATAGCGGGCATTCGGGAACAGTTCGTGGTTGCCGGCATGATCGAAATGCATATGCGACAGGATCACGTCCTCGACCTTGTCCGGATCGATCCCGATCATCTTCAGCCCTTCGCCGACCGGCCGCAGCAACTGCCTTTGCCGCTTCTTAGCCACCTCTGCGTCATAGCCCGTGTCGAACACGAAGGTCCGCGTCTTGCCGACAATGGCCCAGACGAAATAGTCGAGGGGCATTGGACCGTCGTGCGGATCGCCGCCGATGAAGTTCGCCGCCGCATTGCGGTCGTGGTGCCCGTAGCGAACCGCGTAGAGTTCGTAAGTGTCATCCATGCGTGCCTCCTTTCGCTGTCAAGCCGCCATGGCGCTGAGTCACATCGATCCGGATCCGCTCAGCTCGCAAGCCACCCACCCTCGACCGGGAGCATGGCTCCCGTCATATCGCGCGCAATCGGCCCGCAGAGAAAGACCAGGAGATCGGACACGCTCTGTGGTGAGACGAAGCTGCCGCCAGGCTGCTTGCCTTCCAGAAAGAGGCGCTCTGCCGCGCCGCGATCAATGCCTCGATCCGCCATCAGCTCTTCCACCCGGCTCTCCGTACCCGGTGTCAGCACCGAGCCGGGACAGAGACTGTGGCAGGTGACGTCGACGTCCAGGTTCTCCAGCGCCACTGCCCTTGTGAGGCCGAGGATGGCGGATTTCGTCGTCACATAGCCGACACGACCTGCTGTGCCGCGCAGGCCGTAGACGGAGGTTATATTGAAGATACGCCCGAAATTCTGCTCCCGCATCTGCGGCAGCAACAGCCGGACGGCATGGAAAATGGCCGAGAGGTTCACGGCCAGCGCCATATCCCACTGATGAGGCGGAAAATCCATAATTGACGCGAAATGCCGCACGACAGCATTGTTGATAAGGATGATATCCACCCCGCCAAGTTCAGCACCGGCCGCTGCGACAAGCCCATCCACCCCTGCTGGCGTGGACAGATCTGCCCTGTGGTAGGCAATCTGTGATCCTGTCCTGCGGGCCAGGGTTTCGCGCTCTGGCTCGACCGCCTCGGGCGTTTCGAGCCCGTGCAGCATCACATTGCAGCCGGCCTCTGCAAGCCGGGCGGCCATCACCTGTCCCAACCCCGCGGTGGAACCGGTGATCAGCGCACGGCGCCCCTTCAGGACTTTTGCCGAGATCGGAAGCATCGCTTGTTCTGTTTCCTTCGACACGCTCATATCCTGCCCTGCCGCTTCGTGAGCATCGCCAAAGTCCTCGTCCTGGTCCGGACGCAGCGTCGCGCCATGTTCATTTTTGGTACCGGTAACAGAAATGGACTATAGAGCAGCGCCGTCAGCGGTGCAACCGCTGGTACGGGTCCTGGCGGTCAAGTGCTTTCGCGCTGGATCAACTCGAATTTCAGATCAACCACGCTGCCGCGCAGGTGCTCGGCCCCGTCCATGATTCGGCTGAGCAGGATGCGCGCCGTCCGCTCGCCGATGTCATAGCGTGGCAACCTCAGCGTGGTGACGGATGGACTGACGTGGCGCAAAAGGTCCACGTCGTCGAAGCTTGCCAGAGCGATCCGGCCGGGCACCGTCCAGCCGCGCTTCTGGCACTCGAAGAGCGCGCCCACGGCCAGCACGTCTCCCGCGCAAAACAGCGCATCGACTTCCGGTACGCTCTGCACAACGCGCGCCATCACTTCTGCCCCGGCGGCGAGCCCGCGCTCCGTCTCCAGCACAATGCGGGGGTCGGGATCGAGGCCAAGCTGGTTGAGTGCAGCATGATAGCCTTGCAACCGGTCCTGCGAGCGGTCGTTATGGACTGAGTAGAGACTGGCGAAAGCAATTTTGCGGTATCCGAGCCGGCCGAGATGCATCGTCATCGCGTAGGATGCGTCATAGTTGGAAAAACTGACCACCATATCCAGCGGTTCTCTAGGTATATTGCCGTTTTCGACTACCGGTATGCCTGATTTCCGGATCTTCTCCGTGGCTTGCGGTGTATGTTCAGTGCTGTGCAGAACCAAGCCGCTCACACGGTGACTGAGGAAGACCGTTATCAGTTCTTCCTCCTCGTTGGGATCATAGCCCGACTCGGCGATCATCAATTGGAAGCCCGAGCTTTTGAGTACTTCTGACAGGCCCTTGACCGTTTGCGTGTAGATCGAATTGTCGATGCTCGGCACGATCAGCCCGATCGTGGTGGAGCGGTTCGACGACAGGCTGCCGGCCAGATGGTTCGGCAAATAGCCGATCTCGCGCACCGCCCGGAGCACCCTTTCGCGCATCTCCTCGGAGACTTTGCCAGGCTCGTTCAGCGCCCGTGACACGGTCATGGTGGAGACGCCGGCGCGAACCGCCACGTCCCGCATCCTCGCGCTCCCGCTATGCGGGTTTCCGTCTCCAGACGATCTCTTCGGCATTTCCCATCACAGCCCGATGTGGCAGCAGAAATCAAATCATTGCGTGAGTGCGCAAACAAGCCTTCACGGCAGAATTCCGCAATAGTATTGTTACCGATACCAAAATCCGGTATTGCCTGAAAGGGGTTTGCGCATTCAGGGGTTCTGCGGAGATCGCAATGCATGGAAAAGCCGACAGCGAAGCGGAACAGGCGGTATTGCGCTATGTGGCGACTGCCCGACCGGTGCAGCAGCAGATCAGCGAGACGCTGACGCAAGTCGCGGGCTTCGCGCTGCTGCTGATGACCTCGCCGAGCCGGGCCGTGCTCGCCGAAGGCGCGCTCGCCAGCGCACAGGAGGCAGCAACGCGAGCAGCCGAGGAGCTACGTGCTCTCATAGTCCCCGAAGTCGCTACGCACCACCATCATCATTTGCGCGGCGCCGCCGAGACGCTACTCCAGGCCTGCGTCGCGGCGTTGGATTCCCGCCGGATCGACACCTCCGAGCAAAGTGATGCACTCGTCCGGACGCTGCGGGCGTCAAGCGATCACCTGCGAGCTACGGCCCGTCTGTTGCCGGGCTTCGAACTTGTCGATTTCACTCAGGCGTGCTGCGCGGCTCATGCCCCGCAGCGCCTGCTGCAGGAAGCAACATAAGCCAACGGTATCAGGGAGGATGGAATGGCAGATTACTCGATTTGGGTGCTCGAATATGCGGCGGTGGAGAAATTCCCCTTCAGCGTCATGATGTATGGGCCTCAGCATCAGGGCACGCGCAAACTGCCCTATGCCTATGCGCTGCTTAAGGGAAGAGGCGAGACGATCCTGATCGACACCGGCTACGACCACGTCGCCTATGGAGAACAATTGGCGACCGCCTACGGGGTCTCGAACTATCACGGGCCGCGCGAGGTTCTGGCCGAATGCGGCGTCAAGCCGGAAGACGTGACCAGCGTCTTCATCACCCATGCCCATTTCGACCACATGGGCGCCATGCATCTGTTTCCAAACGCGAAATTCTACGTCCAGAAGAGCGAATTGGACAAATGGGTCTGGGCTCTCACGTTAGGTCCTGAATATCGTTTCCTGACTGGTGGCGGCGATCCAGCCGACATCGTGCGCGCCGTCGAGGCAGCGAAGGAAGGCCGGATGATCTGCATCGATGGCGACCAGGAAGATGTCCTGCCGGGCATCGACGTCCATCTGGCAGCGGACACCCACACCTATGGAAGTATGTACGTCACCATCCGCAACGACGGCGCCAAGGATGGCGAGGACAAGTGGATCTTCGCGGGCGACCTGATTTATACGTACGACAATCTGACCGGCCTCGATGCGGATGCGCCGCAGATCGTACCGATCGGCCTTGCCGTCGGCAGCCAGCACAATTTGATCTTCTCAAGCGCTGAGATGCTGAAATCGGTGGGCGGCGAGGTGCGGCGGGTCATTCCCGTCCACGAGGATCGGCTGCGCACTACATTTCCGTCGCGGCTCACCGACAAGGGCCTGCAGGTGGTGGAGATCGCGCTCGCCAAGGGCGAGCAAAGCTGGGCCGGCTGAGAAGCTGGTCGACTGAGCTTAGAGGCGGATGATTTCAGGTCGAATCGACCTGAAATCTGAATCCGCCTCTAAATCAAAGAGATAGAGCATAATGTCGTCCGAAAACCGCTTCACACTTTTCGGCATCATGCTCTAGGCGGCAGGGCGCACGCACGCCCTGCCAAGCTGCACCTTGAAAAATTCAGAGCTGGTCCGCGCCGGCGACGAAGCCGCCGCCATCGATCACGATCGCCTGGCCGGTGATGAATGAGGCTGCATCCGATGAGAGGAACAGCACAAGCTGGGCGATCTCCGACGGATCGCTGATGCGCCCCATGGGGATCATCGGCAACACCGTATCCTTTGCCCCCTGCTCGCTGCCGAACATGCCGCGTAGCAGCGGCGTCATCACCGAGCCGGGTGCGATGGCGTTGACGCGGATGTTCTTGCGCGCCACTTCCAGCGCCACCGAATTGGTCAGTCCAATCACTCCCCACTTGCTCGCGCAGTAAACGGCGGTGGTGGCGAAACCCATGACGCCGAAGAGCGAAGACGTGTTGACAATCGCGCCGCCGCCCTTCGCGATCATATGCGGGATCTGATGCCTCAGCCCGTTGAACATGCCACGCAGATTGACGTCCATCAGGAGATCGTAGTCCGCGTCGTCGAGTTCGTGCACAGGCGCCGTCTTGCCGGGCACGCCCGCATTGTTGAAGGCTACATCGATCCTTCCGAAGCGATCGAAGGCCTTTTGGTGAAGCGCGGCCATCGCTTTGCTGTCGCGCACGTCGGTCTCCATGAACTCGATCTCGACGCCCAGCGGCTTCACCTCTTCCTTGAGGCTCTTGCCGAATTCGGCGCCGATGCCGGCGACGAAGAGGTTTGCGCCCGCCTGGGCAAAGGCCAGCGCCGTGGCGCGGCCAATGCCGGTTGTTCCACCGATCAAGATGACGTTCTTGCCGGAAAAATCATACTTCACTTGCATGGTTGGTCCTCCTATGGCTCGCGGCCTCAAGTCATTTGCGGCAAAGATCGCTCGCGCATGGCTATTCCATAACCTTGACGTGATACCGATAACAAGAGAAAATAGGGCCCGACGCAGGGCAGCGACCTAGAACCGTGCGGATTTCGGCAGAGAAGCGAAATTTCGGAGAGGCACGAGCCGCCTATTGCCGCCCTTTTAAATGTGCATTATGGTACCGGTATCAGAGATGATGGATCAAAACGTCCGAGCAAGGCCTAGAGCCTGGCCCGCAGGGGCTGCTCGGACAGGGAGGACTACCCTTTCGAGGCTGTTGGCCTGAGGGTGATTTTTTGGGCGCGAGGGGAAGACGAAAAGCACTGATGCCTCGTGAAGGAAGGCGCCGGACCCATCGTGGGGACGGTCGACAGGGAGAGAGGATTTCCAAATGTACAAACTGCTGCTTGCCGCGTTGACGGCCGGCGCCATGATGGTTGCCACCGTCGCCCAGGCGAAAACGCTTGGCGTCGTTGCACTTCTGGCCAATGATGCCCTCAACATAGCCGTCATTGGCGGCGCGACCGAAGCCGCCAAGGCTGCCGGCTGGGATGTCAAGGTAACAGACACCCAGGCCAGCGCCGACCAGGCCAACGCCGCGATGAATTCTTTCGCCGCGCAAAAAGTCGACGCGATCTTCGTGCTTGCCTTTGCCAGCAGCTCCATTGGCTCCGGTCTTGCCGCGGCGCGCGATGCGGGCATTCCCGTCGCCACCTGGGGCGGCGAGATCGTTCCCGGTATCGTCGTGACGACAAGCGGTCGCCAGGTCGGCGACGACTCGGTTAAGTTCCTGCTCGACAAGGTTAGTGGAAAGGCCGACGTGCTGGCGATGACCTTCCACCCCGGAAAGCTCTGCATCGATCGCGGCATCGCCTTCGACGAGGGCGTGAAGGGCAAGTCCGACGTCAAGGTGGACTATAGCGAAGTGGTGGCGCCCGGACAGGTCCAGTTCGGAAACGCCACCGCCGCCGCATGGCTAACCGCGCATCCCGCCGGCGGCGACAAGCCGCTCGCCATCTGGGCCTGCTGGGACGAGCCGATGCAGGGAGCCGTCGCTGCAATGCGCCAGGCCGGCCGCACCGACGTCGCCACGGTCTCGATCAACGGCAGCCCGCAGGCGCTGCAACTGGTCAAGGAAGGCGACCTGACGGCGACCGTCTGGCAGCCGGCCTACCAGGAGGGCAAGGAGGTCTTCCAGGCCATCCTCGACTCGATCAAGGCCGGCGCCTCCTGGCAGGCGAAGGACATCCAGATCCCCGGGATCGTGGTCACCAAGGACAATGTCGATAAGTTCATGGCCGAACACCCCAATGGAATGTGAGACCTTGCAGCGCCTCGCGGAGCGGCGCCTTTAGATGCCGCCCGCCGCGTCGGCCGGGCCATGGATGCGCATCCGCGGCCTGACCAAATCCTTTGCGGGAGAACTTGCTCTCGACCACGCCGATCTCGACATCGAGCAAGGCAAGGTGCATGGCCTGGTCGGCGCCAACGGCGCCGGCAAGTCGACGCTGATCCGCTGCCTCGCCGGGGTGACGGTGGCTGACGAGGGCAGCGTGACGATCGCCGGCGAGGACCTGCAAAAGGGATCGCCGCGGGCCTCGGAAAAGGCCGGGCTTGCCTTCATCCATCAGGAATTGAACCTGATCCCGCATTTCAACGCGCTGCAGAACATGCTGCTCGGCGCACCCAAGGTCACCCGCTTCGGGATAATCGACTGGCAGCGTTCCGGCATCGCCGCCCGCGCTGCTGCCGAGCGCGTCGGCATCCGCTTTCCGCTCGAGACAAAGGTCTCAGAACTTTCGGTGGCCCAGCGCTGGCTCGTCATGATCAGCAAGGCGCTCGTGGGCGAAGCCAGCATGATCGCGATGGACGAGCCTACGGCCTCGCTTTCGGGTCCGGAGAGCGAACAGCTTTTCGCCATCATCCGCGATCTCTCCGCCCAAGGTGTGGCCATACTCTATGTCTCTCACCGGCTCGAAGAGGTGCTCCAGCTCTGCGACAGGATCACGGTGTTGCGCGACGGCCGCATCGTCGACGGTGCGGAGCGCGGAGCGCTCAACAAGAAGGGCCTGGTCAGAGCCATCATCGGCCATGACATACGCCCGCCGGACGCACGCACCCGCTTCGCCGTCGACCGCGGCCGGCAGCCGATCTTCTCCGTCCGCGACATCGCCTGGAAGAGCGCGGTGAAGAGCGTGAGTTTCGATCTCTACAAGGGTGAGGTCCTGGCACTCGGCGGCCTTGTCGGCGCGGGACGGACCGAGCTTGCCCATCTCGTGGCCGGCGCAGCCCGGCCGGATACCGGCCATTTCGAGCTCGACGGCAAACGGCTCGATATCGCCAACGAGGCCGAGGCGGTTCGCGCCGGTATAGCTCTGGTGCCGGAAGAACGACGCTCGCAAGGCGTGATGCTGCAGCAGTCGGTGGGTTTCAACATCAATATATCCACCTTGAAGAAGCTGCGCGCCATTCCGGGGCTCCCATTCGTCTCCGACACCAAGGCCCGACGGCAGGCGGACAGTCTAATAGCCCAGTTGGGCATCAAGACGCCCAGCGTCGACGCCAAGATCGGCGGTCTTTCAGGCGGCAACCAGCAAAAGGCACTGATCGCCCGCTGGCTCAACGCCGGAACCAGGCTGCTCATTCTCGACGAGCCGTCGCGAGGTGTCGATGTCGGCGCACGTGAAGAGATCCATGATGCGATCCGGGCGCTCGCCCGGTCCGGCGTCGGCATCCTGGTGATCTCGTCGGATGTCGAGGAACTCACGCTGCTGGCGGATCGTGTCCTCGTCATGCGCGAAGGCCGCGTCACCGGCGAGTTGACCGGCGGCGATATCACCGAAGCGCGGATCATCGAACTCAGCTACCATGATCCCAATGACGAAGAAGGAGACCTCGCATGATGGCCCAGGCCGGAACCGCGGCGAAGGATGCGCCACAGCTCCGCAAGTCCTCGTGGAAGCGGACTGCGCTGATCTGGCTCTCTCGCTACGGCACGATCGTCGGGCTCCTGCTGATGGTGATCTTCTTCTCGGCGAACGCGCCAGGAATCTTCCTGTCCCGCGCCAACTTCCTCAACATCCTCAGCCAGGCGTCGCTGACCGCGATCATCGCCTCCGGGCTGACCTACACGCTCGTTGTCGGCGAGTTCGATCTCAGCATCGGCTATGTCGCGAGCTTCGTCGGTCTGATCGTTACCGGATTGATGGCCTACCAGGGTTTTCCGATCTGGCTCAGCATTGTCTGCGCCCTGCTGCTGGGCGCCTCGATCGGCGCCTTGAACGGCGTGCTCGTGACGAAAGTCAGGATCAATGCCGTCATCTCCACGCTGGGCATCGGGACAATGCTGACGGGAATAGGCTTCACCTACAGTTCCTTCCCGATCGCCACCGGTATCCCGCGTGCCTTCACGGACATTTCGCTCGGTCGCCTCGTCTTCGGCCTGCCCAACCCGGTGATCATCATGGTGGTCGTGCTGATTGCGCTCTGGATCATCCTGAACAAGACCGACATCGGCCAGAAGATGCAGGCTGTCGGCGGCAATCTCGAGGCGGCCAGGCTCTCGGGCATCCGGGTGGACCGCATCAAGATCTTTGCCTTTGCCACTGCCGGCTTCTGCGCCGCATTGACGGGAACGCTGCTGTCCTCGCTGCTCGGCAGCGGCACACTGGCAGCAGCCGACGGTTATCTCCTGGACGCCTTCGCCGCCGTCTTCCTGGGCTCTGCCACGCTCAAGGAAGGTGAATTCCACATAAGTGGGACGCTGGTCGGCGTGCTCATCCTGGCGGTCGGCTTCAACGGGCTCAGCATCTTCGGCGCCCCCACCCATTTCCAGCCGATCTTCAAAGGCGGCATCCTCGTGCTCGCGGTCGGGATGTCCGCCCTCGCCCGGCGCTATGCCGCCTCGGTATGACTGAGGGCCGGGCATCACCTCTTCGAGGATGTGCTCGGCTTTTAATTTAGGGTTTCGGGTCCCAGATTCCCATTTTGCGCAAGGCGCGCACCTCCTCCCTTATGAGGGTGGTCAGCGCCCGGATGACGGTAGTGGTTGGCCGCTGGGTCGAGGTGGCGAGCAGCAGCTCTCTTTCAATCGATGGATTCTGGATACGCCAATACTTGATCCTGCCTTCCGCGACCAGATTGTGGCAACTCGAATAGGACAGGATCGTATAGCCCATACCGGCCTCAACGAGGCGCAACGTCGAAGGCATCGCCTCGACCTCGACCTCGATCTTGGGCTCGATGCCCACGGAACCGAAGATTTGATCCAGCAGCACCCGCAGCCCATGCGGTCGAGCCGGAAGGATCATGGGGATACGCGAAACAACCTCGGCATCGACTGGTCCGGCGCCGAGCTGGCTCGGGTCGTTCTTGGCGCCGAGCAGAAAGAGTTCGTCGCGCAGGATCGGCTCTGACAGAAGGTTGTTCATGCGCGGCGCGTTGTAGAGCACCGCGACGTCGATCTTTCCCATCACGAGCCATTCGAGAAGGTGGCCGCTGAACCCCTCGACGACGCGCATGCTCACCTGCGGGAACTGCTCGTGGAAATGCTGGACGAGAGGCGAGGTCAGGACGACTCCGACCGATGGCGGCATTCCGAGAGCAATCGTTCCGCGCGGATTCGATCGCAAGGCTCCGAGTTCAGTCGAGGCCCGCGAGGCCTGCTCCAGGATTGCCGACGCGTAATCCCGGAGAAGCTTGCCTGCCTCCGTGAGCACAATGCCACGACCGTTTCGATAAAGAAGTGCGATCCCGACGCTCTCCTCCAGCGCTTTGATTTGCCTACTGAGCACCGGCTGGCTGACCGACAGTGCAACGGCGGCCCGCGAAAAGCTGCCGAACTCCGCCACTGCCGTGAACAGCTGGAGCTGCCGTAAGTCGAACATGAACATTGCCTCGTCGCAAAATGCGGAGAATTCCGTTGGCATGCAACGAATGCCGGAGTTTGGGGTACATCGACGCCGTTGACAAGCGCGCGTCGGGCCCGCGGCAAAGCTGTTATGCGCGTCGCGAACCTTATCGCGCGGGCAGCAATCGGCCTAATCTAAACCAACCAAAAATTGCCTAAATTCGATTGATTTGAGAGGAAAAGTCGTTGCAGCGTCAAACGCTTGGGTTCATCGGCCTCGGCCGCATGGGCGCGCCGATGGTGCGCCGCCTGATCGAGGCCGGCCACCAATTGGTCGTCTACGACACGCGGCCGGACGCGGCGAAAGAGTTGCCTGCCGAAAGCACGAAATTTGCCGCATCTCCCAAGGCGGTCGCCGATGAGGCCGACATCGTATTCTGCAGCTTGCCGACGCCTCAGGTCGTTAGGGAAGTCGTGCTGGGCGCGAATGGAATCGCGGCCGGCGCGAAGGCCAGGATCATTGTCGACGTGTCCACCACCGGACCGAGCATGGCAAAGACGATCTCGGAAGCCCTGACGGGCAGAGGCATTGCGTGGGTCGATGCACCGATATCAGGCGGGATCGCAGGCGCGCGCGACGGCACGCTGGCCGTGATGGTCTCCTGCCCCAAGCAGATCTACGAGGAAATCGAACCTGTCCTGGCCAATTTTGGTCGCAGGTTCTATTGCGGAGAAACGCCCGGAAGCGCGCAAGTTGCCAAGCTCGGCAACAATATGATCGCCGCCGGCGTCATTCTGTTGTCGGCAGAGGCGCTCGCAATGGGTGTCAAGGCTGGCTTGGATCCCACGGTGATGTGCGACATCATCAATGCTTCGAGCGGGCGAAATAGCGCGACGCAGGACAAGTTCCCCCGCGCCGTTTTGCCGGGAACTTTCGATTTCGGCTTCTCCACGGCGCTGTCGTACAAAGACGTGCGCATGTGTGTCGATGAAAGCGAGAACCTGGGCGTGCCCATGGTCGGCGGCTCCCTGGTGCGGCAGATGCTCGCCGCCACCAATGCCCGCTTCGGACCGGATTCGGATTTCACCTCGATGGTCCGCATCGTCGAGGAATGGGCCGGCGTGGAGATACGCGCCTAGGGCTTGCCTTGTGGAGAGCAGCATATGACGACGCGCTCGATGGAACTGGCAGATGCCTTGGCAAACCTGGCTGCGCCGGTTTTCAGTCCTGCAGTCGTGATCAAGGCCAAGCTGTGCCTGCTCGATTTTCTCGGCTGTGCGTTTGAGGCTTCGGCATTGGAGCCCAGCCGACAGGCGGTCGCCGCCGTGGCGTTAGCGCCTGGTGGCCACATGATTGGCGAAAGCGCAACCGCGACACCAGCGGATGCCGCCTTTGTCAACGCCGTGAAGGGCCATGGCCTCGTCAGGGAAGACATGCATGCCGCATCGGTGTGCCACCACGGCGTGGTGGTCTGGCCGCTGCTTCTCGCTTTGGCGGAGACGAAAACTGTTGCCGGCATGGACCTGATCCGGTCGGCGGTGGTCGCCTATGAGGTCGGCGGACGGCTTGGAAGGATGCTGATCGATCCGGCGATGTCGTCACTTTTCCGACCGACAGGACTGGTCGCTCCCATCGGATCGGCATGCGGCGGCGCCTGGATGCTGAAGCTCGACCGGGAGCAAATGGCCGCGGCGATTGCCTTGGCGGCAAATACCGCGTCCGGATTGAACCAGTGGCCGCACAGCGGCGGCTCCGACATGTTCTTCCATCCCGGCTTTGCCGCGCGAAATGCGTGGATGGCGGTTCGGCTGGCCGAAGTCGGGGCCTTTGGCAGTCCTGACATACTTGAAGGCCGATCGGGATACTTTGCCGCGCTGGCGCGGCGGCCGATGCCTGGCCCGATCGAACTCTTCCCCGATGGGGAGGCCGATATTCTCAACGTCTATCACAAGGCGGCGCCCGCCTGTAATTTCGCCCAGACCGCCTGCCAGACAGCATTGAAGCTTGTCGAGGTGATCGGCGCCGATGCCGCGCCGGTCGAGCGCATCCGCATCAGCGTGCCCGCCGCGGCGGCTGAATATCCGGGCTGCGACCGGACAGGACCATTCGACAGGGCCCTCCAGGCGAAGATGAGCATTCCCTTTGGTGTGGGGGCCGTGTTTGCGCACGGCCGGCTGTCGGAGGACATCTACAGCGATCTCGCTCATGCTGAAACGATACGCCTGATCGGCGCCAGCGAACTGGTTGCCAGCCCGGATCTGACCGCGTTGTTTCCTGGCCAGCAGGGCGCGGCGATCGATGTGGTGCTCGGCGACGGCCGCCAGCTTTCGATGGGCCTGCCAGATGTCGTGCCCGCCACCGAGGCGGAGGTGCGCGAGCGCTTCCGGTCGGCGGCCGCGATCATCCTTGGCCTTGCCGGGGCCGAGGCTGTCGAAGAATTCGTCGACAGGCTGGATACCAAGAAGGACGCCGGCCGGCTCCTGTCGCTTTGCGCGGCAAAGGGAGCAGCCAGAAGGCAAGCGACGCGAGCGCCCCGACACGGGGCCGGCAAAGCCACGCGTCCATCGTCCAGGCAAGTTTCGTAACCGATCCCGAAGCAGGAGCAAATTCATATGTCCAAGGATGTCTTCGAGCGTGGCCTGGCGATCCGCAAGGATGTGCTGGGCAAGGAATTCGTCGAAAAATCGTTCGCCGCTGCGGACGACTTCAACCGCCCCATGCAGGAACTGGTCACCGAGTATTGCTGGGGTGCGGTCTGGGGCCGCGAAGACCTGTCGCGCAAGACGCGCTCGATGCTGAACCTTGCCATGATCAGTTGCCTCAACAGGCCCCATGAGCTCAAGATGCATGTCAAGGGCGCCTTGCGCAACGGTGTCAGCCGCGACGAGATCCGCGAGATTTTCCTGCAGGTGGCCATCTATGCCGGCGTGCCCGCGGGAGTGGATTCGTTCCGCATTGCGCGCGAGGCCTTCGCCGAACTCGATGCCGCCAAGGCCTGACCGGCATTTTTTGGGGACCGCCTGACATGACGGATCGGCAAAGGATAGCCTTCGTCACCGGTGCCGCGAGCGGCATCGGCCGCGCGGTTTGTATGACCCTCCATGGCAAGGGCTGCCGCATCGTCCTGGCGGATCGCCAGCAAGGCCCCCTCACCGCCCTGGCTGGCGATCTCGGCGCCGACGTCTTTCCGCTCCCCCTGGATATCACCGACGGCGATGCCGTCGCCGACTGCCTCGACCGGCTGCCGCCTGAATTCCGCGACATCGACATACTGGTGAACAATGCCGGTCACGACATTGGCGGGCGCACCCGCTTCGACGTCGGATCGGCCGATGACTGGTCGGCGATCATCGAGACCAATTTGATCGGCCTCATGCGCGTGACGCGGGCGATCCTGCCTGGGATGGTCGAACGCGGCCGTGGCGACATCGTCAACATGAGCTCCATCAGCGCGCTGCGCCTGGTGCCGGACCAGGCGCCCTACTCCGCCAGCAAGGCCGGCGTGCACATGCTGAGCGACATCATCCGCGGCGAACTGGCGGAGACACCCATCCGCGTGATCGAGATCTTGCCGGGGCTTACCCGCACCAACATCGTCAAATCCCGCCACCGCGGCGACGAGGAGGCGTCCCGACAATATTTCGAGAAATTCGGCATGGCGCTCGACCCCGAAGACATCGCCCGATGCGTCTCATTCGCGCTGGATCAGCCGCCCCACGTCCAGATCGCGCAGATGTTCGTCCTGCCGACGAACCGGTGGTAGAAACCGGCTAGGCCTAAGCATTAACGTCGCCGCGTTTCGCCGCGACTTCGGTTCTGTGACCGGCCGCTCCTGCCACGACAGGCTCAGTGCACCGCCGCGTACATGATCCCGCTTTCGGTCGCCTCGGCGATGTCCATCTCCTCGACGATCCGTCCCTGCCTCGCAACGAGAATCCGGTCCGACAGCGACATGATCTCGGGCAGGTAGGACGAGATCACCACCACGGCCATGCCGCTATCGGCAAGCTCGTTGATGAAGTTGTGGATCTCCACGATGGTTCCGACGTCGACCCCGCGCGTCGGTTCGTCGAGGATGACCAGCTTGGGCTTCTGGATCAGCGCCTTGGACAGAACCACCTTCTGCTGGTTGCCGCCGGAGAGTTCGATGACGCGGGCATCGGCGTCGATCGCCTTGACCCCCAGCCGCTTGGTCCATTCGGTGGCGAGTTCGCGTCCCTGGCGCGGCGCGACCGGCGTCAGCGGATTATTACCCTTGGCGAGTTGCCCAAGCTGGATGTTGCCGGCAATCGTCATGGTTTCGAAGAAGCCTTCGATCTTGCGGTCCTCGGTGACATAGACGATGCCGTCGCGCACCGCCGGTCGCGGCGTGCGGTAGCGAACCGGCCTGTCTTCGAAGCGCACCGTGCCGCCGTGGAAGTAGTCGCGCTTCAATACACCGGCGACGATCTTCATCGTTTCGGTGCGTCCCGCGCCGACAAGGCCGAACATTCCCGTCACCTGCCCGGCGAACACGGAGAACGATGTGTTGCGCACGGTATTTCCCATCGACAGGTTTTCGACGCTGAGGATCTTTCTGCCCATGGGCCGCGCCACGCGCGTCTGGCCGGAATAGAGCTCGCCGGACAGGCTGCGGCCGACCATCGCCTGCACGATCCGGTCGCGATCGAACTTGCTCGTTTCGTCGGTGACGACCACTTTGGCGTCGCGCATCACCGTGATGCGGTCCGACAGTTGCAGCGCCTCTTCGAGCGCATGGCTGATGAAGATGATCGCGATGCCTTCCTCTTTTAGGCGGCGGGCCAGATTGAAGAAGTGGAACTTCTCCTCTGGCGTCAGCGTCGCCGTCGGCTCGTCGAAGATGATGAGCCGTGCATTGTGATGAACGGCGCGCGCGATCTCGACCATCTGCTTCTTGCCAGCCCCCAAAAAAGAGACCTGCGCGGTGGGGTCGACGTAGAAGTTCAGCGACAGCAGGTAGCGCTGCGCCTGGATGTTCAATCCGCGCAGCCGGTTGAACAGTTTCTCGTCCCCGAGATAGATGTTCTGCGCCACTGACATCGACGGCACCAGATTGGTCTCCTGGAAGACCATCGCTATGCCGCGGTTCAGCGCGTCGGACGGCGAGTTCAGGGTGACCGGCTGGCCGTCGAGCAGCATCTCGCCGGAGCTCGGCTGGTAGACGCCGGCGAGCACCTTCATGAGCGTCGACTTTCCCGCGCCGTTCTCGCCCAGAATGGCGTGTATCTCGCCGGGACGGATCTCGAAATCCACGTTCGAGATCGCCAGAACGCCGCGGAAATCCTTGGAGACGCCGCGCAATTGAATGAGCGGTGTCATTTCGCGGCGTGCCCCGCCAGTTCGTCGATCGCCACGATCTTTCCCGATCCCTTTGCACCGATCAGAAGCCGGCCATCGGCTTCGCACATTGACGTCACGCCGTGCACATCGCCATCGGCACGGCTTTGATAGTTTCGCAGCATTGACATGGTCTCACCGCAGCGCACGACGAGGCCCGCCGACCAGGTCGGCGACCACGGCTTCAGCATGTTGAGCTTCTTGCGCGCGCCGCCCTGTATAGGCTCGAGGAAGCTCCTGCCGGTGACGAGAGAAGGAGCGATCCAATATTCGGGATCGATCGTCTCGATCATGCGGCTGCAGTACTCGTCCTCCTTCAGGACGAACTCGACTAGCGGATTGCGCGGCGCAAACATCGCCAGCCAGAAGCCGCCTTCCACTGCCGGCGCGATGCGCCCGGGATAGGCGGGGAGCGAGCCGAGGGCGATCTGTTGGCGTGAGCCGTCGAGGCCCATCGCAACGACACGGTGGCGCCAGGCCTCAGAGACGAAGACGCGGTCCTTCGACACGATTATCCCCGACGGAAATGCCAGCCCCGACGCGATTGAAACGGCACTGCGCGCGCCGAGGTCGACGCGCCAGACCGACCCCTGTGCCGTCTTCGTCATCAGATCGTGTTTCCACCGGTGCGCGGGATTGCTGGCAGATCCTACGGCGACGAACAAGGTGGACGGATCGGCGAAAGCCATCGCCGTGATGCACTCCACATTGAGCCCTTCAGGCCTGATCAATTCCGCGGATGCGCCGCCTGGCCTCTCCACGCGGATGCCCTCGCCCTCGACGGCGACAACCAGCAGGTCACCAATCGCCGCCATGCTGGTCACCGGTTTGCCCATACTGCGCGTTCCGATGATTGAAAGCGCCTGCCCGTTCTTGCCGGCCGCCGGCGCCAGCGTATGGATCTCATGACCGACCGAGCAGACGATCTGTTGCCCACGCAGCACCAGATTGTCGACATCGGCGAGATCGAGCAGCAGCGGCGCTGCGTCGAGCTTCGCATTCGGCCGCAGCGGGCCGTCCATCGGCGGCACCGTGCTGCCTGTGAGATCGAAGCCGCGGAAATTCGCCCAGGCGCGCTTGACGGCGCCGATCATGGGCGCGGCCCCCAACAGGCATCCTGCCCGCACCAGTCGGGGTCCGCGTCCGGCAGTCTGTAGCGGCCTATGCGGTTGTTCGAAACGCCGCCGAGATAGAGCCATCCCCTGTGCTCGCGCATCGAGGTGATCATCGGGTGGTTGCGGCCGCCGAGATCCCAGAGATTGTCGAGGATTTCGCCCTTCTCGTTGAATTTCACCACGCAGCCGGTGTTGATGTTCGGGTACAGCCACTGATCCGGAGCGACACGGCGGGCCATGCGCTTGCGGAAGCCGGGCATGCGCATCGCAAGATCGAGCGCCGGCCCGCGCATGCCAAGCAGCGCCAGCCAGTAGTTGCCGTCAGAGGCCCGGTTGATGTTGTCGGGATAGCCGGGCAGGCTGGAGATGACGCGTTCGGTCGTGCCCTTCTTGGGTCCGTCGAACCAGTATCTGCTGATGGAACAGGTCCAGCTCTCCGCGAACATGAAGGACTGCCCGTCGGGACACATCGTGACGCCGTTGGCGAAGACCAGTTTCGGAATCTCGGTGTGCGTCTTGCCGGTGCGCGGATCGTAGCAGATCATGCGTCCGCTCGCCCGGCTTTCCAGCGCGTCGGTCGCCCAGTCCTCCTGTTCGTAGCGGATCGTCGCCTCGCTGAAATAGACGCGGCCATCAGGTGCGACGTCGACGTCATCGGCAAGTCGAAGCCGCGAATCGTCGACGACCGAGGTCCAGCTTCTGTTCGTCTCATCGGTGAGCTTGGTGACGGTCTTGTCAGGCGCAACCTGGAACAGACCCATGCCGCCGATGCAGACAAGCAGGTTGCCGGTGCGGTCGAACGCCATGCCGAGCGGATGGCCGCCAATATGCGCGAACACTTCGGAGCGTTTGTGGTCGGGACCGAAGAAACGGACGATGTCGCCGTGCCTTGTGCCGCAATAGAGATTGTCGTCGCGGTCGAGGATGACATCCTCTGGCCCCTCGATCTCGCCGAGACCGATGATCTCGACGGAGCGCAAGCGGTCGTTCAGCACATAGGGCGAGCCGGGTGCGTCGACCTTCGGCGCCGGCGGCAGCGAAAGGTAGGCAGGCGAGACATAGACCTTGGCGAGAATGCGGTGGCGGTGCTTTTGCCAGCGCATGTCGACGAAGACGGCGAACAGCAGGATCGCGCCGAGGATGGTCGAGGTGATCGGGCCGCTGATGCCGAGATTGATCAGGCCGTTGGTGAGCATCAGCACCAGCAAGCTGCCGATGATTGCCTTCGCCACCGACCCCCGGCCGCCGCCGATCGCCGTTCCGCCCAGCACGGCCGCGGTGAGCGCCTGCACTTCGAGCCCGACGCCGGTGTCGGACCCTGTGCTGCCCAGCCGGGCCGCGAACAGGAAGCCGGCCAGCGCACACATCGTGCTGGAGGCGACATAGGTGAGGAACACCATGAAGCGCACGTCGATGCCGGCGTTGAAAGCCGAACGCCGTGCCCCGCCCACGGCGGTGAGCCGCCAGCCGGGGCGCATGCGCGACAGCACGAAGTGCCAGGCAAGAGCGATCACCAGCGTGATCACCAGTGAGGTCGGAACGCCGAACACCGTACCCTCGCCGATGAACAGCCAGAGGTCGGACATCGAGAAGCCCACCATCATCGAGGTGGACATCTTCACGAAGACGATCTCGTAGATCGAGCGGAATATGATCAGGCTGACCAGCGTGGTCAGGAAGGCGCGCAGGCGCAGGTAGCCGACGAGGACGCCGTTGATGGCGCCGCACCCCATGCCCATGACCAGTATGCCGGCGAGCACGGCCGGAACCGGCAGTTCGTAGACGTTCACGCCGATCAGCGAGAACAGCACCGCGAGCGAGAAGACGGAAGCGACCGAAAGGTCGATGCCGCCTGAAATCATCACCACCGTCAGGGCTAGCACCACGAGCCCGAACTCCGCGAACTGCCGGGCGAGGTCGGAAAGGCTCGACAGGGACAGAAAGTCCGGAATGATCGAGCCCAGCACCACGATCGTGAGCAGGAGGGCGGAGAACGGGATCGCATTGTCGATCCAACGCTTCGACAAAAGCTCCCCGATCAGATGATCGGGGAGATAACGCGAACGCAGATACGCGAAGGTGTCGCTGCTGGCCATGATGATCTCAGGTACTCGGTCGATCTATTTCAGCTGGTCCAGCTGCCAGCAGGTGCGCGGACCGATATTGTCCTTCGTCAGCAGCGTCAGCGGCGTGTAGTAGGAGGTCTTGCTCTCGCCGGCCTTGGCCGGCGCCAGCAGCGTCTGCACAATCTGCTGGTTGATCGCATTACCCTGGAGCGGGACATCGTAGCTGATGATCAGGTCGAGCAACCCCTTCTCGATGTTGTCGCAACCGATCTTGTTGCCGCCGCCGGAGGTGACGAGATAGATGTCGTCGGCCTTGCCGGCCGCCTGGATCGCCGCGCCTGCGCCAACGTCCTGGTTGTCCCAGTTGCCGACCACGCCGCAGAGGTCGGGGTGCTGCTGCAACACCGTCTCCATGATCGCGCGAGCCTTAGCGGGGTCGTATTGAGCGGCCTGCTCCGAGACGACCTTGATCGAGGGATCCTTGGCGAAAGTCTGCTTGTAGGCATAAAGCTCGTAGAGGTCCGAAGCTGCCGTAGGCTGGCCGCGGATGATGGCGATCTTGCCGGACTTGCCGGAGCCCGCACCGCATTGCTTCACCAGCGCCTCGGCCTCGATGTAGCCGACGCGCGACCAGTCGGCGCCGACATAGGCGTCGGTCGGGACGACGGATTCGAGATTGAGCTGCACCACCTTGATGCCGGCATCCATGGCGCGCTTCAGCAGCCGGGCGTAGGATTGCACATCGGGATTGTGCGCGATGATGAGGTCGGGCTTTTCGGCGATCAGCGCGGTCAAGGCGCGTGTGCCCGCATCCGTGCTCCAGTTCGGATCGCGGATTTCAAGTGTATAGCCGAGGTCGGCCGCCTGCTTGCGCATAATCGCGGCCCATCCCTCCGTCAGGTCGAAACCCATCGCCAGAGGGATGAAAACGACGCGTTTTCCCTTCAGGCCGCCATAGAATGGATTGCGCGACGGGTTATCGAGGCCGTCATCGGCATGTGCGGCGCCCGCCAGCCCGAGGGCCATCAGGCCTGCCGCCAGAATGTTGCGAATCTTCATGGTTTCCTCCCGTTGATCACAAACAAAATGTGGTTCAGATATCCCCTTGGCTCTGCTGCGAGGTCTGCTCGTCCCTGGGGTTGATGAAACTGTCCACCATGATCGCCAGCAGAAGGATCAGGCTCTTGATCAGGTTTTGCGTGGTGTAGGTGATGTCGAGGATGGTCATGCCGTTGATCAGCACGCCGACGAGCAGCGTTCCAACCAGCACATTGCGCACACCGCCGCGACCGCCGCTCAGGCTTATGCCGCCCAGCACCACGACGAGCAGGACATCGTAGATCATGGTCGAGTTGTAGAGGCGTGTGCTCATGCCGGACACGGCCGCCGCCATGACGACACCGGCGAGGAAGGCGATCAGCGAACTCACCACGTACTGCGAAACGATCAGCGGCCGCAGCGGCAAACCGGTGATGCCGGCCGCCAGCGGATTGTCGCCTGCCGCATAGACAAACCGGCCGAAGCGGGTGCGTAGCAAAAGCAGCGCAATCAGCGCCGCGAGCACGGCAAAGGCGATGATCGGCATCGGCAGGCCGAACAACAAACCGCGGCCAAGAAAGTCGAACCAGGCGACGCCGACCGGGGTGTTCTGCACGTCTATCTGAAACAGGAAGGCGCGCCCGGAGCCATAGGCGACAAGGCCCATGGCGAGCGTCGTGAAGATCGCCGGGATGTCGGCGTAGGCGACCAGAATGCCGCTTACCAGGCCGATGGCGAGGGCGAGCAGGACGCCATACACGAGCGCGGTGTCGAACGGCGTGCCGGTCTGTGCCATGGACAAAACCCACGACAGCGAGACGACCATCGTGGCCACCATTGCGAGGTCTATTCCGCGGCCGATCACGACCAGCCCCATGCCGAGGCCGAGAATGCCGAGGATCGATACGCTGCGCACCAGCGCGATCAGGTTGCCGGCGGTCAGGAAATTGTTGAGCGTGACCGCGAACACCGCGAACATCGCAACGGCCAGCGCGAACACCACGCCCTCTTGCGACAATCGCGCCTTCCCCATTCTCCGACCTCCCAGACCGGCCGATGTCGTTCCACGGATGCGGACCTGCGCGCGATCGGCATCGAGCTGGAACGAACATCCCTTTTTTGGAGAACCCGAGACAGACCCGTTCGCGGAATATCAGTTATGCTGGCTACCGGTTCTATCGCGAAGAACGGTCGGGCGTTGGCAAATGCGGCGGTCGCAAGAACGCGTCTGGCATTGGGGCGAGCGCGCGGTTGCTTAGGCTGGAGTCGGCGGTTTCCAGATGTGGGTGGATATAATGTCCCGCAGCTCCGTGCGCACTGTTCGAAACAGAGGGCGAAAGGTCGACGACATCGGTCGCTGCGAGGAGGTTGCAAGAATCAACTTGCGGGTGATCGGCGGATCGAACGGCCAGACTTCGATGCGTCCGGCTTCGACCAGCAGATGGACCGAGGCGTAGGGCAAGACAGTGTAGCCCGCCCCCTCCTCCACCAAAAGCAGTGTCGAGGGCATCGCTTCTAGCTCCATCTCGACGCGCGGATAGATGCCGTGCTCGGCCAGGATGTTGTCTAGCAGGCGCCTCAGCCCGTGCGGGCGGCTCGGCAGGATCATCGGCAGTTCGGCAAAGACGTTGAGGCCGACCGGCCCGGGCGGGAGCACGCGCTCGCGCAAGGCCGGTCCGATCAGGAAGAGTTCGTCGTCGGCAAGCGGCTCGGTGAGAACAGAGGGATGGTTTGGCGAGTTGTAGAGCACGGCGGCATCGATACGGCCGGCGATCAGCCATTCCAGTATGTGGCCGCTGAAGCCTTCGATTACCTGCAGCACGACATTCGGGAATTCATTCTTGATCTTCTTGACCAGAGGCACCGTCAGCACCGTGCCGACCGACGGCGGCACCCCCAGCACCAACCGGCCCTTCGGCGAGGTCTTGAGATTAGACACTGCATTCTGCGCGAGCCGCATCCGCTCAACGATCTCGTCGGCATGCGCCTTCAAAAGCACACCGGCCTCGGTCAGCACCACCCCGCGACCGTTCCGATAGAAGAGTTCAACACCGAGTTCCTCCTCCAACCCGCGGATATGACGGGTGACCATCGGCTGCGTCACATTCAGGTCAAGCGCGGCCTTCGAGAAGCTTCCCGCTGAGCCGACGGCGATGAACACCTGTAGCTGCTTCGTGTCCAACTCTCACCCATCTGACCATCCGCTGCGGCAGAACTTCCAGGTTGAATTTCCGTAGTACCTCTCACTTCCCGAAAGGATACTTCAGACCCCGGACATTCAGGAATACTGCATAGACCGACGTGGTCGCTGTAATGAACAACCTGTTGTTGCGCGGCCCACCGAAGGTTAGATTCGCCACCATTTCAGGCACTAGGATCTTTCCGATCAGTTCGCCATCCGGTGTATGGCACTGGACGCCGTCCCAGGCACTGATCCACAGATTGCCCATGGCATCAATGCGGAAACCGTCCGGAATGCCAGGTGAAATCTCTGCGAACACACGGGAATTTATCAGTTTCTCGCCCTCGACGTCAAACAACCTGACGTGGTGGGGCGCGCCGCGGTCGGTGAGAAAACCGGAGTCTGAGACATAGAGCTGTTTTTCCTCAGCCGAGAAAGCAAGCCCGTTCGGCATGGAGAAATCATCGGCAACGACGGTGACCTTTCCCGATAGCGGCTCGATCCGATAGACGCGACAGCCCGGCTGTTCCTGAAGGCTCTTGCGACCAACATAGTCGGAGATGATTCCGTAGTTCGGATCGGTGAACCAGATGCTGCCGTCCGACTTCACCACCACGTCGTTCGGCGAGTTCAGCCGCTTGCCGTCGAACGCATCGGCCAGCACCGTGATCGAGCCATCCCATTCGGTGCGCACCACCCGGCGCTCGCCCTGCATGCAGGTGACGAGCCGCCCTTCCCTGTCGCGCGTATTGCCGTTCGGGTTGGCGATGTTGCCACGAAAGAGTGACACCGCGCCGGTCTCTTCATCCCAGCGCAGCATGCGGTCATTGGGAATGTCGCTCCACACCAGCGACCGGTGGTCGGCAAAATAGACCGGCCCCTCCGCCCAGCGATTCCCCGTATGGATGGTTTCGAGGAAAGCGACAGGATCGATCAGCTCGCCGAACCTTGCATCGATGATTTCATAGCACGACATCGACGGCCCTCATGGCGTCTTCCTCGAAGGTCCTGTCCGGTCAGCGCTGGACGAACGGTGCGGGGATGGAATTCCCACCATCGATCCAGACGCTTTTTTCCTGAAGATATTCGTAGATGGCGGTCTGGCCGTTCTCCCGCCCGAAGCCCGATTGCTTGTAGCCGCCGAAGGGCGAGAGATAGCTGGTCGCACGATACATGTTGACCCAGATGCTGCCGGCTTCGAGCCGTTCGGGCAGGCGGATGGCGCGGCCGAGATCCTGCGTCCACAGACCGGCCGCAAGGCCATAAATGCTGTCATTGGCGATCGCCACCGCCTCGTCCTCATCCTCGAACGGGATGATTGAGAGCACCGGTCCGAAAACCTCCTCCTGCGCGATGCGCATGGACTGCCTGACGTTGCCGAAGATCGTCGGCTCGACGAACCAGCCGTCGGCGATCGACTTGTCTTCCGGAACTTTGCCGCCCAGCAATTGCGTCGCACCCTCGCCATTGGCGATGCCGATATAGTCGAGCACCTTCTCGCGCTGCGGCAGCGTCGTGATCGGGCCGACCTGGGTCTCGGGATCGAGCGGATCGCCGATTTTCGCGGTCCTTGCGAACTCGACCAGTTTTTCCGTCACCTGGTCATAGACGGAGCGCTGCACGAGCGCGCGCGAGCCGGCGATGCAGGTCTGGCCGGTCGCTGCGAAGATGCCGGAAACGAGGCCGGGAATGGCCGCCTCCATCTTGGCGTCGGCAAAAACGATGTTGGCGGACTTGCCGCCGAGTTCGAGCGTCACCTTCTTCAGCCCGGCCGCGGCCGATTGATAGACGCGGCGGCCGGTCGCGTCGCCGCCGGTGAAGGCCACTTTCGCAACATCGGGATGCGTGACCAGCCGGTCGCCGATCTCGCTGCCGAAGCCGGTGACGATGTTGACGACGCCTTTGGGGAAACCGGCTTTTTCGAAGAGCTGGCCGAAGAACAGCGCCGAGACGGAGGAGAATTCCGATGGCTTCCAGACGATCGTGTTGCCGGCGGCAAGTGCCGGCGCCAGCTTCCAGGTCGCCAGCATCAGCGGCGAATTCCACGGGGTGATCGCGGCCACCACCCCGAGCGGCTCCTGGCGCGTGTAGTTGAACACGCCAGGCTTGTCGATCGGGATGACCCTTCCTTCGATCTTGTCGGCGAGACCGCCGAAGAAGCGGAACCATTGCGGGATGTATTTGCACTGCATCCGCATTTCATTGATCAGCTTGCCATTGTCGCGGGTTTCGAGGACGGCCAGGTTTTCGGCCTCCTCGGCGACCAGATCGGCAAAACGCGTCATGATCTGCCCGCGCGCGCTCGCGCTCATTGTCCGCCATTCGCCGCGGAAGGCGTCGACGGCGGCCTGAACGGCCGCGTCGACATCGGCAACCCCGGCGCGCGGGACCAGCGCCCAGGCCTTGCCGGTGAAGGGATCGAAGGATTCGAAACGATCACCCGATGCCGAGGCGACCGAGCGGCCGCCTACCAGCATCGAAAGTTTTTCCGCGGCAAGCGGCGGGCGCGCAGTCATGCCTGGGCTTCCTGCATGGCCTCGCGGGCGAGCCGGAAGGCGTCGACCCCTGCCGGCACGCCGGCATAGATCGCCACCTGCAGCAGCACCTCTCGGATTTCGTCCTTGGTGACGCCGTTGCGAAGCGCGCCCTTCACATGCATCTTCAGCTCGTGCGGACGGTTGAGCGTAGCGAGCATGGCAAGGTTCAGCATGCTGCGCGTCTTCTTGTCGAGCGTATCGCGGCCCCATACGGCGCCCCAGCAATATTCCGTCACCAGTTCCTGCATCGGGCGATTGAAATCGTCGGCGCTAGCAAAGGATTTCTCGACGAACTCCGCGCCCAGAACCGATTTGCGGATCTCAAAACCCTTGTCGAATACGTCCTTGCCCATCTGGGTAGTCCTTTCCTGTTTGCTTGGGAGGTCAGAGGCCGGGGGTCGGCCGATATTTGCGGCCGCGCGCGATCACATGACCGAGCGAACCATTGGTCAGGTAGATCTGCGTCGCCTTGGAATCGTACTGGACATTTTCCTGTCCCGGATAGCCGATCAGCTCGCGCACGCGCGGGTTCATGTAGTAGGTGGCGATGGCAATGGTGGTGATCGCGGAGAAGGCTTCGCCGTCTTGCCTGTTGATTTTTTCCAGATGTGCCTCCGCGCCGGTGGACGGATCGGTGGCGATGGCGCGGGCAAAGCCTTCCTTGAGATCGATGCGGAAATCGAGGGATTTCTCGACGTCCGCATAGGTGCAGACATCGCTGAACTTCGGCATCTTGCCATGCGCTGGGATCAGGAAATCGGCGAGCGCGAAGAAGGCGTTCTCTTTCGACATTTCAGGCCACCTTCTGGTTGCGGCGCTCGGCGATCATGCGGTGCGTGTTGCGCAGCGCGACGGCCATGATGGTGGCCGTCGGATTGGTGGCGCCCGAGGTTGGGAAAGTCGAGGCGTCCATGACATAGAGGTTCGGCACGTCATGGCAGGCGCCCCATTGATCGACGACCGAACGCTTGGGGTCGTCGCCCATCACGGTGGTGCCGATCAGGTGCCAGCCGGATTCGCGCACCGGTGTCGAAACCAGCGTCTCGATGGCGCCGGCGGCACGCACCGATTCCAGGCAACGATCGATATTGAACTGCAAGAGCCGGTTGGAGTTCTCGTTGACCTTGTAGATGATCTGCGGCGCCGGCAGGCCATCTGAATCGACCAGATCCTTTGAGAGCACCACCTGGTTGCTCTCCTCCGGAAGGTCCTCGCCGACGATGCCCCAGATCAGCGAATGACCGAAGCGGCGGGCGACATTCTCATGCAGATTGGCGCCCCAGAAATCCTGGAACCGGCCTTCCTCGGCGACATAGACCTTGGAGCCGATCGCGCCGGACACGCCGACCGGTCCGCCCGACGGCATGCAGTTCCATTTCGAGCCGCGCACGAAGCCGCGGCTTTCGTCCGTTTCATAGAACTCCAGCGAATATACCTGCTGACCGAAGGGGCCGCGCCAGGAATCGAGCGGGTCCTCGTAGGAGGCGAGCACGCTTGCGAAAGGATGCATCATCAGCCGCTTGCCGACCATGCCGGAAGAGTTGGCGAGGCCGTCCGGATTTCTGGCGCCACCCGACATCAGAAGCAGCCGCGGCGTGCCGACACCATTGGCGCACAGGATGACGACCTTGGCGCGCTGGCGCCGGTCGCGACCATTGGCGTCGACATAGACGACGCCGGTCGCCAGCCCCTGGTCATTCGTTTCGATCTCCTTGACCCGGGCACGGGTGATCAGTCGTGCGCCGGCTTTCTGCGCCAAAGGCCAGTGCGACCGGTCGGTAGTCGACTTCGCCCCCTCGGGACAGCCGGTAAGGCAGGTGCCCCGGCGCACGCACGGATTGAGTTCGCCGAACTTCTCCGACGGGATCGCATTGCTTCCCGGCCACCAGTGCCAGCCCATCTTTTCCATGCCGAGCGCGCCGCGCAGACCCACGGACCCCATCGGCAGCGCCGGAAAGGGATAAGCGCCGCGCGGCGGAAAGGCGGGATCGCCCGCAAGACCCGATACGCCCACCTCGCGCTCTATCTCAAGCTGATAGGGCAAGAGGTCCTCGTAGCTGAAAGGCCAGTCCTCGGCCACGCCATCCATCGAGCGCACCCGGAAATCGGACGGCAGGAAATGCATCCACTGCGCGCCGTACAGCGTGGCGCTGCCGCCGACGCCGGCGAACATCAACGGGTTGATGTCCGTCGTCGACGTATCGACGGGATAGTCGTTGGGATTATCGCGGACGTTGGGATTGGGGTGCCAGAGCTTGGTGCTGACCAGCTCGTGCTCCGGCCGCGCCCCGGTATAGTCGGCATAGTCCGGCCATTCGCCCTGCTCGAGCACGACGACGGAGATGCCGGCCCGCGCCAGATGAAGCGCCGCGACCGAGCCGGAAGGTCCGGCGCCGACGATCACGACATCCACCTCCTCGTCGCGTCTTGCCCGTGCACTACGATCCGCCAGAATTTCAACCGTCATTCTCTTCCTCCCTCGAGGTCCAACGACCGCATCATTCCTCAGGCGAGCCGCGCCCGGTAAAAAGCCGCGGCGCCGATGATGATGATGCCTTTGATGATGAGCTGCATCTCGATCGGAAAACCGAGCAGCAGCACCAAATTGTTGATCACGACCAGCACGGCGACGCCGAGCAGCGCGGCGAAGACATTGCCGCGGCCGCCGGAAAGCGCGACCCCGCCCATCACCGCCGCGACAATCGAATCCAGCTCGTAGCCCTGTCCGACCCAGTTCGACACCGTGCCGACATAACCGAGCAGGAAGAGCCCGCCTATCCCGGCACAGACCGAGCAGATGACGTAGCAGAGGATCACGACGCGGTCCGGCGCGACCCCGTTCAGAAACGCGGCTTTTGGATTGCTGCCTACCATGAATATTTCCCGGCCGAGGCGCGACCGATGCAGCACAATTCCAAAAGCAATGGCCAGAAAGGCCAGGGTGATCAGATTGACCGGAATACCAAAAATCCGTCCGGAGGCCAGAAAGCCCATGCCGGGCGGCAGGGTACTAATCGGCGCGCCACCGGTGTAGGCGAAGCGTGCGCCCTGCAGGATGATCATCATCGCCAGCGTCGCGAGAAACGGGCTGACATTGCGCTTGGCCACGAGCCAGCCATTGACCAGGCCGACCACGGCCGACAAGGCGATCGCGGCGATGAATATCATCGGGATCGCGTCGTTGGTGGTGGCTTTGAAGGCGGTCGCCAGCACGGCCACCGTCGCCATCAATGACGCCACGGAGAGATCCAGACCGCGCACCAGGATGACAAAGGTCTGGCCGACGACCACCATGCCGAGGGGGGCCGCAATCGTCAGCACATTGACCAGGTTTGCCGGCCGCAGAAAGGTCGGTGAAGCGACAGCCGCAACAACCATCAGCGCGACCAGGAAGATCACCAGTCCGTAGCGCTCGAAGACGGACGCCATGGAAATGCTATGCGGTCGCTGCATCGGAGTCTCGAGAGGCGTCATTTCCGCCTCGCGCTGTGAATGCCGACTGCGATGAGGATGATAAGACCCTGAATGACCCACTGGTAGTAGGACGAGACATTCACGAAATTCAGCAGGCTGTTCAGCATGGTGACGAGCAGCACGCCGAGGAACGTGCCGAGCACGCCACCCCTGCCCCCGGCCAGGATGGTGCCTCCGACCACCACCGGCGTCACCGACTGCAGCGTCAGCGCGACGCCGATGCGCGGATCGCCGACGCCGGTTCGCGCGGTCAGGAAAATCGCCGCTATCCCGGCGCACAGGCCCGACAGCGCATAGGCGAGCACCACGATCCGGTCGACGGGCAGACCGTTCAGCCGCGCGGCTTCCCTGTCGCCGCCGGCAAAGTAGATGCTGCGGCCGGTGCGCGTCCGCTGCAGCCAAAGCCCGGCAAGTGCGAAAATCACGACGAGCACGATGGCGCTGATCGGAATGCCGCCGACCTTTGTATAGGCAATGTCCGCGAAGGCGCGCGGTACCGAGCCGCCTGGTTCCTTGCGATACATCAGCGTGCCGCCGAAGATGATCGAGGACATGCCTAGCGTGACGATCAGGGGGTGGACGCGCAGCACGACGGTCAACAGGCCGTTGATCGCGCCGACCCCGGTCGCGGCGATCAACGCCAGCGGCAAGGCAAGCCAGACCAGATCCGGGCGCCATTCGAGGAAGTTCGCCAGGAAGACGGTGAGCGCGCCGACCAGCGAGCCAATCGCCAGATCGATGCCGCCCATCAGCACGACGAAAGTCTGGCCAAGGCTGACCATGCCGAGCACAATGAGCTGCTGGAGCAGGTTGCCGATGTTGCGCCAGGTCAGGAACCGGTCAGACAAGAAGCCGCCAGCGACAGCAAGCAGCACCAGCAGCACTGCCACGATCAGATAGGAAAGCATCAGCCGGTTGCGGCGAATATCCATGGCGATCACGCTCATCCGACCGGCTCCGTATGCTGATCGATGTTCGCCTTGCGGTCCCCGATCGAGCGCACCGCGAGATCCATGATCGCCTCCTCGCCGAGTGCATCGCCTTTGATTTCACCGACGACGTGGCCTTGGGCCATCACGAAGACCCTGTCGGAGAGACCGACGATCTCCGGCAGTTCCGAACTGATCATCAGCACGCCAACGCCCGAATCCGCCAGCCGACGCACGATACGGTAAATCTCCACCTTGGCCCCGATATCGACGCCTCGCGTCGGTTCATCGAGGATGAGCAGCTTGCTGGCGATCCGCGACCAGCGGCTGAACAGCACCTTCTGCTGGTTGCCGCCGGAGAGATTGCCGATCTTCACATCGGGCGACGGTGTCGCCACCGAAAAATCCTGAATCTGCCGCGTCGCCACCGCACGTTCTTGCGTCCGGTCGATCAGCCCGCGTTTCGTTATGGCGTCGAGATCGGGCGCCACGATGTTGGCGGAGATCGGTAGGCCGAGAAACAGGCCGTCGTCCTTGCGGCTCTCGGTCAGAAAACCGAGCCCATGGCCGATCGAACCCTTCGGAAGCTTTCTCTCAAATGGCTTGCCATCGAATTCGATCACGCCGCTCTCGACGGCGCGCGTGCCGAAGATGGCCTCGGCAACCTCCGTGCGTCCCGAGCCGACCATGCCGGCCACGCCGACGATTTCGCCAACCCTGACGTTGAGGCTGACGTCGCGGACGCGCGGGCCGGCCCTGAGATTGCGAACGGTGAGCACATCCGGGCCATCCGCAGGCGCGGCACGTGGCGGCGGATAGATCTGGCTGAGCCGGCGCCCGACCATCTTGGTGATCATCTCTTCGCGCGTGAGCGCGCTCACCGGGCTCGTGCCGACGAGCTGGCCGTCCTTGAGGATCGTCACCCTGCCGGCGATCTCGAAGATCTCCTCGAGCCGATGGGAGACATAGACGATGCCGACGCCTTCATTGCGCAGCCTGCGCATATTCTCGAACAGAAGATCAACCTCGCGGCCGGCGATGACCGCCGTCGGCTCGTCCAGGATGAGCAGCCGCACCTCGCCGACCAGGGCCTTCGCGATCTCGACCATTTGCTGATCGGCAAGCGGCAATTCGTCGATCTTGGCGTGGGTTGGAATGTCGACGCCGAGCTGTGCGAGGATTTCAGCGGCGCGGGCGTGGCGGGCGCGGTTCGAAATGAGCCCCAACATGCCCCGGGGCTGGGCGTCGACCAGGATATTCTCAGCAACCGAAAGCTCGGGAAAAAGCGCCAGCTCCTGATGGATCACATGGATGCCGGCAGCGCGCGCTGCCTTCGGCGACTGCCAGGAAACCGGCTTGCCGAGATAGGTGATGGTACCGGAATTCGGTTTTGTCACGCCGCCCATGACACGGATCAGCGTCGACTTGCCCGCGCCGTTTTCGCCCAGAAGGGCGTGGATCTCGCCTGGTTGCACAGCAAAATCGACCTTGTCCAGGGGTTTGACTCCAGGATAGTCCTTTTCGATCTGGCTGAGCTCAATAACAGACGCTGACATATCCGGCGCTCGAAACTGTTCAATTCACGTCCGGTGCGCGCCAAGCCTGGCGCGCACCGGGTCGCTTGGGAGGCTTACTTCGGATAGTCGGGATTGAATGTGCTTGGATTGTAGCCGGCGGGCAGCCCGTTGCTGGGCGACAGATCGCCCGGATCGTCCATGCTGACATGGTCGAGCAAATGCCGGTCGCCCTTGACCGACACAGTATCGGCACCCGGCGACGTGACGACCTGGAAGCTCACCTCGACCTTGTCCGGGACAGAAATGCCCTTCATCACGTCGAGCGCCGTCTCGATCCCGGTGATGCCCATCGACGTCGGATAGTCGATGCCGACCATCTTGATGTTGTGCTTGTTGGCCAGCTGATACATCCGGGCGACGTCACCACCGGTCATCGGCGGGAATTCGCCGTCCTTGTAGCCGGCGTCGAGGAACGCTTCGATCGCGCCATAACCCTGGAGCGCACTGTCGGCCAGGACGCCATTGATGTTCTTGCCGTGCTTCTGAATCAGCGCCGCCATGACCGACTTGCCTGTGGCCGGATTCCAGTCGCAATACTGCTTCTCGAGCACGTTGATGTCAGGGAATTTCGAGAACACTTCCTCGTTGGCCTTGATGCGTATTTCCGCCACGCTGGAACCGGCAATGCCGGGCAGCATCACGATATTGCCCTTGCCGCCGAGCGTCTCGCACAGCCACTGAGCCTCGAGGCGGCCGAGCGCCCAGTCGGACGCGGTGACATAGGTGATGTAATTCGACGCCGTCTTCACCTTGCGGTCGACCATGACGACGGGAATGTCCTGCTCCATGGCGCGGCCGACGACGGAATCGAGCGCGTCCTCGGTCGAGGCCGCGATAAGCAGGATGTCGACGCCCTGGCTGATCAGATCCTGGATGTCGGCGATCTGCTTGGAGGGATCGTCATTGGCGTCGGTGACCAGCAGATGGGCGACCTCATCGCGATGCTGGCCGGCGGACCAGAGAACGCCGTGCTGGAAGGCGACGCGCCAGGCATTCGAGATCGAGGCGTTGGAGAAACCGATCGTATAGGGACCGTCCTTCTTCCACTTCGATGTGTCGACCATGGTGTTGGCGTTGGGATTCCACATCCAGGTGCGCGGCGCACCATAGTATCCGGGCCTGGTTTCCGTTTCAGTGGCTGCGGCGGAGGTAGCCTGCGCAAGCTGGAGGCCTGGCACGGCAGCGATCGCCGCGGCGGCGGCCGGCATGCCCCTGATGAAGCTTTTGCGGGATATCTTGTGATCTAGGATGCTCTTTATTGACATTGGTTCCTCCTCCTGAACGCTCAACAGAGCGCATAAAACTCTCCTCAGAAATAAACACCAACGAGAAAGTATAGGCGCGGAATAAATGTCTATATCTCGTTAAAGCGCATGACTATCATCCTGAAATCCTCCAATTCAGGAAACTCGATTGAAACCGATTTGCCGCAAATTAGCAGTCGATTACCCATGATCGTCAATCTGCCGTCTTGTAATATCTGCTATTACCTTTTTGCCCATTGGGAGCAGCGGAGAATGCGACTTATGTAGCAGCCGGTGTCGGGCGCTTGAGGTGCGTTCCGTCGGAGGAGAGGCCGTGAATATTCTTGTTGTCTTGCGCATGATCCCGGATTCCGCGGGCGAGCTTCAGCTCGGCGAAGACGGGCGCAGCATCGATCGGGAATGGCTGGATTTCCAACTCAACGATTTCGACGATCACGCTCTCGAGGAAGCAATCCTGACCAAGGAGGCCGTCGGCGCGAAGGTGACTGCGGTCGCTGTCGGCGAAGGCGCCAACCGGGTGCTGCAAATGGCTGCGGCGCGCGGTGCCGACGAGGTCGTCGCACTTCAATTCGAAGAGGATACCATGATCTCCTCGCGCGACATCGCAGCGTCCATTGCCTCGATGGCGCAGGCAAGATCCGCCGACCTTGTCTTGTGCGGCGTTCAATCGACGGAGGACCTTTTCGGCCAACTCGCGCCCTATGTCGGAGCTTTACTCGACTGGCCGCATGTTTCAGGCACCAACCGTATCGCGGCAACGGGCACTGCACTGCGGGTCACGCAGGAGCGCGGCGCCGGTGTCGCCGTGACTTACGATCTGGCCATACCGGCGGTTCTGGGCGTCCAAACCGCCTCCAAGGCACCGCGCTACGTCTCCGGCAGCAAGCTTCGCGAAGCGTCGAAAACCCCGATCGGCCGCGCCACGATCGAGCCGTCCGGCTTCGAGCGTTCCGCCGAGATTCGTGAGCTTCGCCTGCCAGTGCAAGGCGGCTCGGGTGAAGACCTCGGCAACGACGCCGAGAATGTCGCCGATCGACTGGTCACCATCCTGGCAGTCAACGGTCTGACCGCCAACGGTCTGGCAAGGAAGTAAGCCATGAAGATGATAGCTTGCACGGAAGGCCGTTCCGACAGGATCGAAGCCTTCTCTTTCGAGATGATCGCCGCCGCGCGTTCCATCGCAGCGGCTGGCGACGAAGTGGTTGCCTTCTTCGCCGGCCAGGCCGCCAAGGCGGCAGCTTCTTCCTTCGGGGCAGCCGATCGGCTGATCGCCGCCGAAGCCGCCGGATCCGACCTCGTCCCTGCCGAAGCCTATGCGCGCCTGTTGCGCGATGCCGTCGCGGCCGAACAGCCCGATCTGGTGCTGGTGCCCTACTCGGCGAACGGGCTGAATGTCGCTGCTGACATCGCCGCGCGAACCGGCTGGCCGCTCCTGTCTTATGTCAATGAAATCAAGCGGAACGGCGAAAATCTCAATGTTGTCGCGCAGATGTATGGCGGCAAGGTCCTTGCCGAATGCGTGGTCAAGCTCCCTGCGGTGCTGATGGTCAATCCGGGCGCCTTCGAGGAGGCCGTGCCGAGCCCTGTCAATGCCGCCAGGGTGCAGCAATTCGATGCCACGCCTGCCGTCGAAAGCGCCAAGGTCAAGATGGTGGCCATCGATGTGCCTGACTATGCCGATGTCGACCTCACGACCGCCGAAAGGATCGTCTGCGTGGGTCGGGGCATTGGCGACGAGGCGAGCATCGGCATCGCCCGTGATCTGGCGACGATCCTTGGCGCCGAAATCGCCGGCAGCCGCCCGGTGGTGGACAATGGCTGGCTGCCGAAGCTCCGCCAGGTCGGCAAATCAGGCCAGAAGGTCAAGCCCAAGCTTTATCTGGCACTCGGTGTCTCCGGCGCGCCCGAGCATCTCGAAGGCATGTCGCATGCCGACCTGATCATCGCGGTCAACACCGATCCGAAGGCGCCCATATTCAACGTTGCTCATTACGGCGCAACCTGTGACCTGTTCGATCTCGTCGCGAGCCTGAGCGACAGGCTGCAGGCGCCGCCGGGCCGTTGAGATGGCATCGACTTTAGTCCTCTGGATAATACTAGCCTCGGCAATCGCAATGACCGGCTGGCGCGCGCGCCATTACGTGGCCGCGCTTGCCAACGCGCCGAAGGCTGCCCGTTTCGACCAACCGATGCGGCGCCTGGAGGGCGTGGCAACTGCCATCGGCCTGCACAGGAAGATGTTGCGCAAGCCGCTCGCCGGCGTGCTGCACGCGATCATCTTCATTTCCTTCTTCGTCCTGTTCGCCGCGACGATCGAGGCTTTCGGCTCGCGCCTGTTTCCGGGATTTTCACTGACGTCTATTGGAGGCGAGACCTGGATCGCCAGCCTGCAGGATTTCTTCGCGGTGCTGATGCTGATCGGCGTCGGGCTTGCGCTCTATCAGCGTTATGTCCTGAGACCGGCTCGGTTCAAGGGATCGAGCGGCAGCGACGCAGCGATCATCTACGTGCTGATCGTGCTGATCGTGGGCTCGCTGCTGTTTGAAGCAGCGGCGCGCATTCTGGGCGGCGCGGACGGTTCGTGGCGACCGGTCGCCTCGTGGCTTGCCGGCCTGCTCGGCCGCGCCGGTGTGCCAGCGCAGGCGACGCAGGAGATATGCTATTGGCTGCATGTCGGCGCCATCCTCGCCTTTCTCGTCTATATTCCCGGCTCCAAGCATCGGCATATGTTCCTGGCCGCGCCGAACATCTATTTCCGCAATCTCGAACCGCGCGGCACCGCGCCGGGGGTGCCGCGCGAGCGTGAAAGCCCCGGCGTCGACAAGCTCTCCCAGTTCGACTGGAAACAGCAGCTCGACCTTCTTTCCTGCACCGAATGCGGACGCTGCCAGGCAGTCTGTCCCGCCTATTCGGCGGGCCTGCCGCTCAGTCCCAAGATGCTGATCACCGACATGCGCGACGCCCTTGGCGGCGGGCCGTCGGCGGCCCCGCTGGTCGGCGGCGTGATTTCAGAGGCCACGTTGTGGGCGTGCACCACCTGTCGCGCCTGCATGGAGGCGTGCCCGGTAGAGATCGAGCACCTGCCGAAGATCATCGACATGCGCCGCCATCTGATTGACGAGGGCCATGTCAGCCCCGGGCTTCAGGACACGTTGTCGAACCTGACCCGTCTCGGCAACTCTATGGGCAAGCCGTCGAAGATGCGGGCGCGCTGGACCAGGGAGCTCGGCTTCCCGGTCAAGGACGCGCGCAGCGAACCTGTCGACGTCCTATGGTTCGTCGGCGATTACGCGTCCTACGATCCGCGCGTTCAGGAGATCACCCGCAAGGTTGCCGAACTGCTGACTGCCGCCAATGTTGATTTCGGCATTCTCTTCGACGCCGAGCGCAACAGCGGCAACGATGTGCGGCGCGCCGGAGAAGAGGGCCTGTTCGAGACGCTGGCTCAGTCCAATATCGATGAGATCAAAGCGTGCAGCTTCAACCGGATCATGACTACGGATCCGCACAGTTTGAACGCGCTGAAGAACGACTACCGGCACTTCGGCGCGGCGTTCGAGGTTCTGCATTATACGGCGCTGCTAGCGGAACTGATCGCGGCAGGAAAGCTCGACCTTGTCGTGGCCGACGGCGCCAGAGTTACCTATCACGATCCCTGCTATCTCGGGCGCTACAATGGCGGCTTCGACGCACCACGCGAACTGATCCGCGCCGCCGGTTATCAGCTTCACGACATGCCGCGCTGCCGCGAAAATTCCTTTTGCTGCGGCGCCGGCGGCGGCCGCATCTGGCAGAACGACGACGGGGTGACCGAGCGGCCGAGCGAGAACCGGATACGCGAAGCGCTGAGCCTGGGTGACGTCGCATATTTCGCCGTCGCCTGCCCGAAGGACAAGGTGATGTACACCGCGGCGGTCGATGCCCTCGGCGTGGCCGACAAATTGAAGGTCGTGGACATAGCGGAACTTCTAGTGCTGCGCACAGGCGTGGCGCTAGAAGAGCCAGCGGTGAAAACCTGACCAAATGCGATCCCTGGAGATCGAGGCAAGTACCATGGGCAATATGCCCCGAACGAGGAGTGAGCGATCATGTCGACGATGAAAATCGGCTTTGTTGGCGTCGGGAAAATGGGCACGCCGATGGCGACTCGCCTCATCAATGCCGGCTGTGATGTGACGGTCTATGACGTCGACCGCAAGGCGGTACAGGACCTTGCAGCCGCGGGGGCGAAAGTCGCCAACAGCGCGAGCGGGGTCGCCGATATTGCCGAAATAGTCTTTGCCAGCCTGCCGAGCCCGCAGATTCTTGAAAATGTCGCACTCGGCGAGGCTGGCATCGCCGAGGGTAAGGCGGTTCGGATTTTCATCGACATATCAACGACCGGCCCGCGCACAGCGGCCAGAGTTGCCACGAGCCTTGCCGAGAAGAAGATAGCCATGATCGATGCGCCGGTCAGCGGTGGTTTGAAGGGTGCCCGCAACGGCACGCTTGCCGTGATGGTATCAGGACCGAAGCCGGCTTTTGAAATCGCAAGGCCAGTGATCGAGAATTTCGGAAAGATCTTTTACATGGGTGAGGTTCAAGGTGCCGCTCAGACCATGAAGCTTGCCAACAACCTGCTTGCGGCGGCAGCGCTCGCCGTCTCTTCCGAAGCGATCGTCATGGGTGTCAAGGCAGGCCTCGATCCCAAGGTCATGATCGACGTTATCAACGCCTCCAGCGGCCGTAACAGCGCGACCGAAGACAAGTTCCCGAAATCGGTGCTGCCTCGCACCTTCGATTTCGGTTTCGCGACCGGCCTGTCCTTCAAGGACGTGCGGCTTTGCGTCGATGAGGCCGAGGCGATCGGCGTGCCGATGGTGGTGGGCAGTGCCGTTCGTCAGTTGCTGAGCGTAACGAACCAGCTCTACGGACCCGACTCGGATTTCACCTGCATGGTAAAGACCGTCGAAACATGGGCCCATGTGGAGGTTGGCTCGGCCGAGAAGCCGAATATTGCCGAAGCGAGCTGAACGATGAGTGCCGGACGTTATGAAATCCATGCCGTGCGCTACGGCCATTTCGAGCGCCGCTCAGGCGAGAATTTCCTCGGCGGCGACACGCATGACGTGCCCATGCCCCTCGACTATTTCGTCTGGGCGATCGTCGGCGAAGAGCGCACCTTCATCGTCGACACAGGCTTCGACAAGCCGACTGGCGACAGACGCGGCCGCAGTATCGTCAGGCCTGTCGACGAGGGCCTGGCGGTCATCGGTATCAACCATGCGGATGTGACCGACGTCATCATCTCACACATGCATTATGATCATTGCGGGAACCATCATCTGTTCCCCAACGCGACGTTCCACTTGCAGGATGCCGAGATGGAATTCGCGACCGGCCGCTGCATGTGCCACCATGCAATGCGCCATCCATTCGAGGCTGAAGATGTCACCGCCATGGTGCGGCGCGTCTACAACGGCAAAGTCTGCTTTCACGATCCGGAGTCGCGGATCGCACCTGGCATCACGCTTCACAAGATCGGAGGCCACTCACGCGGGCTTCAAGTGGTACGCGTGGAAACCGACAATGGCGCCGTGGTCGTCGCTTCCGATGCCGCCCATTTCTACGCCAATATGGAGCGCGAAAAGCCGTTCCCGGTCTTCGATCGACTGAGCGACGTGATCTTTGGGGTCGAGCGTATGAAACAACTTGCCAGTTCCCCGGCTCACATCGTCCCAGGACATGACCCGCTGGTGCTCAAGCGCTTCGCGCGCACCCGTATCGACGTTGAAGACATCGTAAGCCTTGCTCACCCCACGCCCTGAGCTTGCGCGGCGGCGGGTGCCAGGCCTTCTCGACTGAGCCCCTTGGATCTGATGTTCAGAGTGCGCCTTAGTGGAAATAAATACCGCCGCAGACGTTGAGCGCCTGGCCGGTAACGAAGGCTGACTGCCCCGAAGCGAAGAAGCACACCGGCCCGATGATATCCTCGGGATAGCCGAGGCGCTTTAGCGCTGCGACCTCTTCCCAGTGCCGGATGGCCTCGTCGCTGCCGAGATTGTTCTTGCCCATCTCGGTCAGGATGATGCCGGGGCAGATGGCGTTGACGGTGACGCCGTCCATGCCGACTTCCTGCGCCAGCACGCGGGTCAGCGTGATGACAGTCGCCTTGGTCGCGGCGTAGTGACCCTGCGTCGGCACGCCCTGACGCCCGGCGATCGAGGCGATGTTGACGACGCGGCCGGATTTGCGCGCCCGCATATGCGGCAGCACCGCTTGGCACATCAACAGCACACCCTTGGCGTTGACGTCGAAATGCGCGTCCCACGAGGCTTCATCGAGATCCTGCAGCAGGCTGGGCTTGAGGATGCCGGCATTGTTGACCAGCACGTCGATGCGGCCGGCATCCCTGAGCAGCGCCGCAGCGGTCGCCTCGACCTCTTGCTTGCTGCTGACATTCATCGTGTAGACGTAGGCTTTGCGGCCAGCAGCCTCGATCTCGGCGCGCGTTATGTCGAGTTCCTTGGCCTGCCCCGGCAGGTCGGTGACCGCGACATCGTAGCCGAACTTCGCCAGCCCGACGGCAAGCGCCCGGCCGATGCCGCGGCTGGCGCCGGTGACCAGCGCGACCGTGCCGATTCTTGAATTGCTCATGGGAAATGTCCTTTAGGAGTGCTGGCGTCAGGCGTGCGCGTAGGAGCGCGCAGGCGCCTTGACCGGAAGGGAATTCATCGCGGCGATGGTGTCGTCGAAGGAGACCAGCTTGCCGTCCGAGCCGAGGCCCATTGCCACCTTGGCGGCAACCGCCGAGGCAAAGCGCGCCGAACGTTCGAGATCCCAACCTCTGACAATGCCGACGATGATGCCGGCGGTGAAACTGTCGCCGCAGCCGGTGGTGTCGACGACCTCGATGTCGAAGGCCGGCAGATGGAACGGTCTGCCATTCTCGGGCGCGACATAAACGCCCTCGCCGCCAAGCGTGAGCAGGCAGTTCTTGACGCCCTTCGACTTGAAGTAGGCGGCAACCTTTGCGGGATCGCGCTCATGCGCCATCTCGCTGGCTTCATCGATGCTCGGCACGAAATAGTCGATATAGGGCAGGCACGGCTCGACGAAGGCAATCGTTTCCGGCGTCGCCTGGATGAGATCGAAGGTGGTGGTGCGGCCGAGTTCCTTGGCGCGCTTCAGCAGTTGCACGGTCGGCTCGCCGTCGAAGCTTTTGAGCAAGCCGGTGCCGCCGACATGGACGACACTCGCATCGAGCGCGGCGTCGAGATCTTCGTCGGCAACACGGAAGACGGTTGCGGTGCCCGGCACATGCAGCGCCGGCCGCTCGCCATTGGGTCGAACCGGCAGGATGGTGGACGAGGTCTGCACGCTGCCGTCGCGGCGGACCAGACCGCAGTCGAGACCATATTTCTGCAATTTGGCGACGAACCAGTCGCCCATGTCGTCGGTGCCGAGCGTGGTCACGGCCTGCGTCTTCAGGCCGAGGATGGCGCAGTCCATTCCCGTTGCGCCGGCGGTGCCGGCGACGGTCATGCGGATCTCCTCGATATAGTCGGCCCTGCCGCCTTCCGGGATGCGCGAGACCGGGCGGCCGAGAATGTCGAGCACGTAGAAGCCGACCGAACTGACATCGAATTTGGGCATGGAGAGAAATCCTTTGACGAAGAGGCGAAAAATTACTGGCGGGCGCGGCGCAAGCCGAAGCTCACCGCGAGCACGAGAAAGACGAGAACGCCGATGCCGACCTGCTGCCAGTAAAAATTCCAGCCGATGAGCAGCAGCCCGTTCTTGACCACCGCAAGCAGCAACACGCCAAGCAGCGTGCCGATGACCGTCGGCCGGCGTTCGGCGCTGAGCGTGGTGCCGATAAAGGTGGCGCCGATGGCATCGAGCAGGAAGGCGTTGCCCGAAAGCGGCACGTAGGACTTCACCGTCGCCGACAGCAGGATGCCGGTGATGCCGCAGAGCAGCGCGCAGCCGATATAGACCAGCGACTGCTGACGCGGCACACGCAGGCCCGAATACCAGGCGACGCCAGGCTGCGCGCCCATGGCCTGGACGGCGCGGCCGAAGACCGAGCGATGCAGCAGGAGATAGACGACGGCGATGCAGGCGACCAGCACCAGCACCGGTGCCGGCACGCCCAGAGCCGAGGTCCTGGCGATGGCGTTGAACTGGTCGCCGGCGTAGCCCGTGATCAGGTAGATCGGCTGGCCGCCGCTGGTCGCCAGTTGCTGCGTGCTCTGGCCGATGAACAGCACGCCGAGCGTCGCCAGGAACGGACTGATCTTCAGTCGGGTGATCAGGATGGCGTTGAGCACGCCGACGGCGACCGCCGCCAGCAGCCCTACGGTGACGCCGAACACGCCGCCATAGCCGGCAGCGAGCAGCATGACGAATACCATGCTCGCCATGTCGACCGAGACGCCCACCGACAGGTCGATGCCGCCCGACGAGATGACGATGGTGAGCCCGAGCGCGACGATGGCCAGCATCACCACATTGTTGACCAGCACGTTGTAGAGGTTGGCGCCGGTCAGGAAGGTCGGGCTGGCGACAGCGAAGAACAGGCAGATCGCCAGGAAGGTGATGACCACGCTGTAGCTGGCGATGAAGCTGCCGAGCCGTTGTGCGCCAGAGGCGCTCGTGTCTTGCGAGACGCTCATCGAGATGCCTCCGGTCCGCGGGCGAATGAGGTGACGGCGACGACCAGCAGGATCAGCGCGCCCTGCACGCCGTTGACCCAGTAGCTCGACACGTTGAGGAGCTGAAAGCCGTTGGCCAGGAAGCCGATGAACAAAACGCTGAGCAGCGTGCCGCCGATGGTCGGAACCAGGCGCCGGGAAAAAACCGTGCCGAGCAGAGCGGCGGCCAGCACCGACAAGAGCATCTCGCCCGAGCCGGGGGTGCTGGCGCTGAGCCGCGAGACCGCCAGAATACTGGCGATGGCCGCGCAAAAGCCTGAGAACAGGTAGGTGAAGGAAACGTGCAGCGGCACGCTGATGCCGGCGGCACGCGCCGCTTCCGGGTGGCCGCCGACGGCATAGAGCCTTAGGCCGAAGGCCGTCTTGTGGATGAAGACGAGCATGATTGCGGAAAACAGAATCAGACACCAGGCAAGCGTTGAGATGCCGAGGAAACTGCCCGACACCAGGAAACCCAGCAACGGCGAGGTGGCGCCGACCACGGTGTTCTGCGTCAGCGTCAGCTCGGCGCCGGCGGCGATGTTCATCACGGCCAGCGTCGCCAGCAGCGGCAGGATGCCGAGGCCAACGACGGCGACGGCATTCAAAGCTCCGATCGCAACGCCGCAGCCGATCGCCGCGAGGATGGCGACGGCATCGGGATAACCGGCCTGCAGCATCGTCGCGAAGACCGCGGCGCACAGGCCCATATTGGCGGCGATCGACAGATCGATGCCACCTTCGGTGACGTTCGAGCCGCCGCCGATGATGACGGCCGCCATGCCGAAGGCCAACACGCCGAGGATCGCCGACTGCTCAACGACGTTGATGAAGTTGAAGCTGGACAGGAAGCCCGGCGCAAAAAGCGCGAAATAGAGCAGGATCAACGCAAAGGTAGCGATGGCACCGAGCCGCACGGCGACCGCGCCGATGCGCTTGCCGGTGTTTTGCGCACGCCGCGCGTCGCTCTGCGCGGCGACGGACTGCCCGGCGGCATTGCCTGTGGTGTTCATGGTGGTTGCTGTCATGAGGAAACCTCCGCTTTCGGCCCGCGGGCACCTGACGAGGCGGCAAGCAGCCTGTCGCCATCGAGATCGGCGCCAGAGAATTCGCCCGACAGCCGGCCGCGATAGACGACCAGGACACGGTCGCAGACGCCGACCAATTCGAGCAGATCGGATGACAGTAGCAGGATGGCCGCCCCCTCGCCGGCCAGCCGGTTCAGCAGATTGTAGATCTCGACCTTGGCCCCGACATCGACTGCGACGGTCGGCTCATCGAGAATGTAAACGCGCGACTGGCAGCTCAGCCATTTAGCGATCGCCACCTTCTGCTGATTGCCGCCGGAGAGCTGGCGCACCAGCGTGTCGCGGCCGGGCGTCTTGATCGACAGCTCGCGGATCAGGCTGTCGATGGCCTGGTTCTCTTGCCCGCGCTTGACGAAACCGTTGCCGCTGTAGCGACCGAGACTGGCAAGGCTGATGTTCTCGCGCACCGACAGGTCGATCGCCACGCCATGGGCGCGGCGATCCTCCGGTAGCATGGCGATACCGCCCTGGACGGCATGCACCGGCGAGGACAGCGACAAGGTCTCGCCCTCGACCTTGACCGAGCCGTTTTCGGCGCGATCCAAACCGAAAAGGCACTGCACGATCTCCTTGGCGCCCGAGCCCAGCAAGCCGGTCAGCCCGACGATCTCGCCGCGGCGCACCGAGAAAGAGATGTCCTCGAAACTGCCGGCCATGCCGAGATGCGAGACTTCGAGCACCGGCGCGCCGATTTCGACCGAGCGCTTCGGAAACATCTCGCCGACATCGCGCGCGATCATCATGGCGATGATCTCGTCGATCGGCGTCTGAGCCGGATCGACGGTGCCGACGTCGGTGCCGTTGCGCATCACGGTGACGCGATCGCAGAGCTGCTCGATCTCCTGCATGTAATGCGAAATGAAGATCACCGCGATGCCATCATCACGCAACCGGCGCAGCACGGCAAACAGGCTGTCGACCTCACGCTTGACGAGTGCCGCCGTCGGTTCGTCGAGCACCAGCACCGAGGCCTTCTGCGCCAGCGCGCGGGTGATCTGGACGATCTTCTGCTGCGCCGTGGTCAGGTCCTGCACCAGGATGCCCATGGGGAGTTCGAGGTCGAAGTAGCGCTTCAGGAGTTCGGCGGCGCGCCGGTTCATCGAACGGCGGCTGACGAAGGGGCCGAAGCCGAGTTCATGGCGCAGGAACACCGCCTCGCCGACCGTGGCGGTCGGCACCAGCAAGCGGTCCTGGTGAATGAAATGGACGCCGAGCCGTTCGACCGAGGATGGGGTCAGATTGCCGACGGTCTCGCCGTTGACTGATATCGTGCCGCTGTCCGGTTTCAGGATGCCGGCCAACACCTTGATGATCGTCGACTTGCCGGCGCCATTCTGACCGACGAGGCCATGGATGGTGCCGCGCGCGACTTCCAGATCGGCATCGTGAAGCGCCTGGACCGGACCAAAGCGCTTGGAGATGCCGGTCATCGAGATGGCGATTTGAGCTGCGGCGGGTTGCGCGGTCATGCCCTGCTCCTTGCGCGGTACTCTTTGCGCATGACGCCTGAAACCGGGATCGGTTGCATGCGCAGGTTTGAAATTACGGGAGCGCGTCGTGCGCGTCGAATCCGGCGCGGCGCTCTCTGGAGGCGGGGGGGGGGCCCCCCCGCGCGCGGCGCGGGGGGGGGGGGGGGGGGGGGGGGTGTTTTTACACCGCGGACGGGGGCGCCCCGGGCTGGGGGTGGGGGGGGGGGGGGGGGGAGGGGGTGTTGTGTGG